>CANJQI010000183.1 GCA_947476215.1 Betaproteobacteria bacterium | reverse complement strand
CCCGATTTGATGTGCGGCGTCACCGAGGCGGCGGTCGCGAATGTCAGCTGCACATGGCCGCCGACTAGGCTGGCGAGCGATGGTCCACTGCCTTTGAATGGGATGCTCATGATGTTGATGCCAGCCATGGCCTTGAACATTTCGCCCGAGATATGCGGCGCGCCGCCGGGCGCGCCCGACGCATAGTTGAGTTCGCCGGGGCGCGCCTTTGCCAGTACCACCAGCTCGGTTACGCTTTTCACCGGTAAGGATGGATGTACGACCAGGATATTCGGCGAGCGTGTCGCCATTGTCACAGGCGCAAAATCCCGCACCGGATCGTATGGCGTGCTTTGCAGCAGCGAACCGATCCAGATGCTGTTGCCGAATACGAGCATGGTATGACCATCGGGCGGCGCCTGCGAAACAATCTGACCGGGTATCACGCCCGCAGGCCGGTTGTCGACGATCACCTGCTGGCCCAATGGCGCGGCGAGGCCCTGAGCGATGAGGCGCGCCACGAAATCGCCGCCGCCGCCCGGCTCGGAAGTCACGATACGCACGAGTCGGATTGGAAACGTGGCGCCGGAGCCGGTCGAGGTGGTCTGACCGAGTGTGCTAGCGGCGCTGATTAGCGCCGCTAGCGCGGAAGCGATGCCTACAACGAACCGCTGGTCACACATATGGTCTCCCGCCAGTAACCAAACGGACAACTACGCGAAAACAAAATCCCGTGGGATGGCGGCAACATCGGTCATGTTGTCGAGAGCCCACAGGCGCTCCAGTGTTGCATTGACGCGCCGGGATCCCAGTGCATCCTCGGTGAGCGTACGATATTTCTCGACGATCTGCGCATCGGTTTTAGGGGTGGACAAATCGTCGCTGCCGCCACCCGATTCTCCGACCAGTCGTTCGCCATTATTCATCGTGATGGTAACGCGCGCGCGATGCTCGGCCGGCCTGCGGCCGTAGGCCTGAGTGAAATCGGCGTTTTCCTCGACTTTGATTTTCTGCATCAATGCGCGCAGATCGGGGTTCCAAAGGTGTGCATCGTTAAACGACTTAGCGGTGATCGCGCCGTCGAACAGCGTTGCCGCCACCAAATACGGCGCGCTATGGTCGGCGGTTTCCTTGGTGTCCGGGCTCCAGTGATGCGCATGCGTGCCCACCAGATCCTTGGCTTTCCGGTTGACTTCGACGAGGATGTGCGCGACTTCCCTGAAGTTTTTGAGCGGCGCCAGTTTTTCCGCAGCCAGTGTCGGGGACAGCGCGAGGCCGTTGGTTGGTCGCAGTTTGATGCTGGTATAGCCTATCTTGTAGGGCTCACCCTTGCGCCCCATGACAGGCAGGCTGAAACGTTCGAGCGCGACGTGATCGCACCAGCCGGCCTTGCCTTCGAACGGCAGATGCGGACCCTCCATGCCCTCGCGCGCGAGCAGCGCGGCGAATATGCCGGCACGCCCCGCCTGGCCGGTGGCCGCGACCTTCCACATCGACAGATGACCCATGCGGGAAATGCGCAGTGCGTTGTTCGGCACCACCGCCATTGAAATGCAATGCGACATCTGCGTCGGCGTCAGCCCGAGGAGTTTGCCTGTACCCACGGCCGTGGCGAGACAGCAGAAGTTGGTCTGGTCAAATCCCATGTTCTTGAAAATATCGTTGATGCGCAGATACACCTCGTACGCAAGCACCACGCTTGCGATGAAGTCTCTACCGCTGTTATGCAGGTGCTCGGCGACGGACAATAGTGACGTAATGACATCGCTGGGATGACCGCTGAAACTGCCGGGCCAGTGGTAGCTGTCGGTGAGCTCGATGTAGCGCGCCGTGGTGCTGTTGGCGAAAGCCGCCATCTCGGTCGTCGCTTTGATGCGCGTGCCGATGATGGTCGCGCCGTGCGGGTCCGGCATCAGCACCGCGACATTGCGCGCGATGCGGCTGGGTTCGGCGAAAAATCCCGCGATCAGCGCACCCAGGGTATCGATCACGCGCACTTTTGCGGCATGCACGGTTTCAGGTGGCAGATCGTGGTAGCTGAGCGCGCACGCGTAGTCCGTGAGACGCGTCTGTATGCCGTCTGCCGCTGTGGTGATTTTTCCGTCCACTGCGTTGTTCATAGTGCTGACCTTGTCATTACCGGTTCGCCGGATTCCGGGCAGTCAATCTGCCCTGATTCCAGCATCCTTGATCACCTTGCCCACGCGGGCAATATCGGCGATCACCATCTCGCGCAGTTCCTGCGGCGAATTTCCCACGGTTTCGGAGCCGTCGTTAAACAGTGCCTGCTTCACGTCAGGCCGGTGCAGAACCTGCACGATTTCCTTGTTGAGCCGGTTGATAATGGCCGCGGGTGTTCTGACGGGGGCGAATATGCCCAATGTCGCGGCGGCTTCGTAGCCGGGTAAGGTCGCGGCAACCGTGGGCAGGTCCGGCAGCAGGGTCGAGGGCCGCGCGGTGGTAACCGCCAGCGCTTTTAGTTTGCCTGACCTGAGGTGCGGCGTTGCCGAGCCCGCGCTGGCTATCATCAATTGTATCGAGCCGGCGATCAGTCCATTCAATGCAGGCGCCGCCCCCTTGTAGGCCCTTGTAGGGGATGCGCACAATGTCCACGCCCGCCATGGCCTTGAAAAGCTCCGGCCCCAGATGCGAGGCCGAGCCCGATGCGCCGGAGCCGTAATTCAGTTGACCCGGCCGGGACTTCGCGAGCGCGATCAGTTCCTTGACCGACGCCGCGGCCACGGACGGGTGCAGCACGACGACCAGCGGCGATGAGGTCGCCAGCGTGATAGGCGAAAAATCGCGCCGCGCATCCCATGCGGCGTCACTGCGTATCAGCGGGTCTATCCACACCGTGCTGCCCGAAAGAAAAATGGTATAACCATCGGGCGCAGCGCGCGAAACGATAACGCCTATCATGCGTGCCGGCCGGTTTTCGACGATCACCGGCTGTAGCAGTGCGCTGGATGCGCCTTGCGCGACCAGTCGCGCCGTCAAATCGCCTGAACTGCCGGCCTCGGTCGCGACGATGCGTATCGGTTTCGTGGGATACGCTTGCGCGAGCGCGCCGTCCGCGCAAAGGGCAAGCCTGGCGCAAAGGAATTCGCAAGCGGTGACGCTCCTTGAAAATATCGCCTGCCGCGGACGCGCGCCGGCGCATTCGTTTACGGCAACGGCCATCCCAGCCACTCGCAGATACCGCGCCGCATGATCCACGTCTTGTCGTCGGCGCCTAGCCACGGTAGTTCTTCGGTGAACACGGTGATTGCCTGGCGATAGGTGCATGGCATTTTGCTGAGGTCGGTTCCCCAGAACATGCGTTTGGTGCCGAACGCATCGAAAACACGGCGCAAGTGACCATGCAGGCGGCGGTACGGGTAGCTGTCGGTGGTATAGCTCGGAATGGAGCTCGTCTTCACTGCGACATTCGCGCGTTTGGCGAGCGTCAGCAGCATGTCCATATGAGCAAAGGCCTGCTCATCCTTGGTTCTTCTGGGTATCGCCATGTGATCGATAACGATTTTCAATCCGGGGTGGCGTTCGGCGACACGGTCGAGCGCCGGCAACTGATTGGCAGCGACGATAAATATCGGCATGCCGGCTTTTTCCGCGGCGCTCCATAGCCAGTTGTCCTGATCCTGTATCTTGAAGGTAAGGCGCATGCCCAGCATGCCTGGCTGATTGCGTCATGTTGCGATCTGATCATGCGCGCCGGGTGCGTCCTTGTCGAAACGACCCATGACGGCAAAGCGGTCCGGATGCTTTTGCGCGGCGTCCAGCGCGATATCGTTACGCTCGCCCTCCCAACTGGGCGGCACTATGATGACGCGGTTGACACCCGCTGCATCCATTTCACGCAGCAGTTCGTCCTTGCCCAACGGGATGGGCCGGTGCGCCTCATGCCGGTCCGGCCACGGACGTGCGGGCGATTTGGCGGCCCAGATATGAACTTGTGCGTCGACTATGAACATGTTGGTTCTCCTTAACGTGTGTCCGATTGCGACATTAATCCGCTCCCCGCAGGCCGGCATCCTTGATTACCTTGCCCATTCTGGTCATGTCGTCCGCTATCATTTTTCTGAACGCGTCAGGCGTATTGCTGCCTATCTCGGAACCCAGTGCGAGGATTTTTTCCTTAACTTCCGTGCTGGCGAGAGCACGCACAATTTCCTGATTCAGACGATTGATTATCGCAACAGGAGTTTTTGCCGGCGCCAGTATGCCGACGCGCGAGACAATTTCATAACCGGGCAGACCCGATGCCGATATGGTGGGCAAGTCGGGAAGAAACGACGACGGCTGCAGGCTGGATACCGCAAGCGCCTTCAGTTTGCCCGCCTTCACAAGCTGCGGCACGGCGCTGGGGGTAGGAAAGCTCATCTGTACTTGACCACCGAACAACGCGATCATCGCGGGACCGGTGCCTTTGAACGGCACGCGCAGAATATTGACGTCACCCATGACTTTCAACAGTTCTCCCGCAAGATGGCTCACGGTACCCGTCGCGCTCGATCCATAAGAAAGCGCACCCGGTTTGGCCTTGGCCAGCGCAATAAATTCCTTGATGGTCGTTGCCGGAACCGAAGGATGAATGACAAGGACGACGGGCTGGTTCGAGACGGTGCTGATGGGCGCAAAGTCCTTCACCGCGTCGTAGGGCATGTCCTGCAAAAACGGCGCCAGCCACAACGCATTGGCCGCAAGCAGCAGCGTATAACCGTTGGGAAGTGCCTTGGATACTGAAACCGAAGCCATGGTGGCGCCACGGTTCTCGACGATCACGGGTTGTCCCAGGGGGGGCGAAATCTCCTGCGCAACGATGCGCGCCAGGATATCGTTGCCCGCGCCGATTTCCGAGGTAACGATACGGATCGACTTATTTGGATAGGCCTGCACTGAGCCAGTCGAAACGGGCTGAGCTGAGGCGAGGCCTGTGTGCGCAGTCATCGCGCCGGCACAGAGTATCCACATTACATGGCGCAGTATACGCATACGGTCTCTTGTGTGGCTTCCACGTTTGAATTGTTGTGACGGGAGGTGTGTAGCGGCCACCGTGTCACGCGCGCAAGGATTCGCGACCATGCAGCGCCAGGGCGCGGTGACGCCAGACCCACGACGCCATTCTAAGCGATAGTAGGACTGCAGCGTCAGCGCCCTTTACATTGCATCGGGCATCAGTCCCCCACGAAGGTTACCCAAACTTGACGCAGATGTGTGCCCGGCATAAGCTACAAACAGCCACTCCAGCGGCGGTTTATCCTGAACCAGTGCCTGATTTTGTCTGCCTGCTGGTGACTACCCCTACACAGAGGAGACGATCCATGGACACTGCACCAGTCGAAAAAGTAGCGAAAACCGAGCCGCCGTCACCACAGGTCTACTCGTTGAAGACGCCTTACATGCAGCAGGGGCGGGTACACCAACTGGTGGCGGAGACCCCCAACCTCAGGGTCCATATGA
Source organism: Betaproteobacteria bacterium (assembly GCA_947476215.1). Classification (GTDB taxonomy): domain Bacteria; phylum Pseudomonadota; class Gammaproteobacteria; order Burkholderiales; family SG8-41; genus PALSA-1004. Next base: position 5,240 of record CANJQI010000183.1, on the reverse strand, counting down.
AGGTCAACGCCGAAGGCGGTGAAAACGAGATCCACACCCATCTCGATGAAGATCACTCGTTTGTCGTGCTCGAAGGGGAAATGACGATCTACGACAATAAGGGCAATCAATGGATCGTAAAACCTTATCAGGGCGTGATGTTGGCCAAGGGCACGTACTATCGCTACCACGCCTCCGGCGAGGGCAATATGGTGATGCTGCGCATCAGCGCCAACGTTCCCGATCGGCCTCCGGCGGATCGTGCAATGAGGGTGCGTCCCGATGGCAGAGAACTCAAGGGGCAGTCAGTGGAGAACAAAAATCTTCCGCCCATCATCATGCCGGGCAAGTTTTTCGCGGAGTCCGCCGGCTAGAATTAGTCGGGTTGATCCCCGTTTCATGCTTCGATTTCAGTTATTTCAAATTTGAGTTCGTGCAGGCGAGCGCTTGACGCAAGGATAGGGACTTATGGAATACCGTTGCATTTCTGCTGATTGTCACATTGATCTTTGCTGGCTGCCGCATGATTTATTCGTGTCCAACGCCACGCCGGCGATGAAGGATCGCGTGCCTTTTGTCGTGGATGGGCCAGATGGCCCGGTCTGGACTACCAAGTCAGGTCTGGATATGGGTTTCACCAATGGCAAAGGCAGTGCGGGCGCGTTGGGCAGCCATGGCAAGTACATACCCGGCAAGCAACCCCGCGTCGATCGCATGGCTGCCACGGGCCTGTACAAGGATGGAAGCGAAGGAATGTTTCGTCCCACCACGCCCTCTTTGCGGTTGAAGGAACAAGACAGGGACGGCCTGCAGGCCGAAGTGCTGTACGGCCTGCTGGGCGCGGGCAACAAAATGACGGAACGCGATCTCGCCGTGGAGTTTTTTCGCATCTATAACGATTGGCTGTTCGATTTCTGCAGCCACGACCCCCGGCGTTTTATCGGCCTTGCCTCGATACCCAGTCGCGGCGTGGAGGAGGCCGTGGCCGAGACTCACCGCGTGGCGAAACTTGGTTTGCGCGGAATCGAAATCTCTTTTTCCTGGGACATGACGCCCTTGTGGTACCCGTACTGGGACCCCTTATGGAAGGCGGCGGCCGAGGTGAATCTGCCTGTCCATTTTCACACCATAAATCCGCGCCCGGCCGTGGAGGTCAAGGACACGATACCCAAGGAGCTCAAAGTCGTGAGCGAGGCCACGCGTCTTGCGGGGTTCCAGATGTATATGTCCAGTATCCTCGCTGCCATGATCAATGGCGGTGCGCTTGAGCGTTTTCCGGGTTTGCGCGTCGTGCTTGGAGAAAGCGGCATAGGCTGGATACCCTATGTGCTCGACCGCATGGACAGCGAGTACGAAGACCGCTTCAAACGCGATTTGCCTCTGAAGATGAAGCCCAGCGAATACTGGCGCCGCCAGTGCCGGGCGACCTTCCAGAATGACCGCATAGGCGCCAAGCTGCTGGACGACATGGGCATGGAGAACGTGATGTGGGGTTCTGACTATCCTCACGCTGATGGGGTTTACCCCGATTCGCAGGAGTACATCCAGCGCCAGTTCGGTCATTTGCCCAGTGCGGCGCAGCGCAAGATTACTTGCGAAAATGCCGGCAAGTTTTACGGTTTGATCCCGGCTTAGGCCCGCCCCTGCGGGACGGCCGCCAGTCCCGCAGGGGTTCCTGCCTTTCCCAGGTATCGTTTTCCGCCGTTTATCAGGCGCACTGGCCGGAGTGTCCCGGGAACGGGCAAAATGCCCCAAGTTGCGCGAAAAACCTTGAAATAATGCCTGTCCAGCAGGAAAAGTTGCCATTAATTCATGAATTTGATGGCTGAGCAGTGATAGAATGCCCGGCTGCTGGTAGCTGCCTCGCAACCCTTCCACTTCTGCTGGAATGCGGCGTTTTGGAAACCGCATACGCAACAGGTCGTGCACGGAGGTCTGCGACATGAATTTTCCGTCGCGCGATAGCCGCAAATCCCGCATCGAAATACCGGACTGTTTTGGACGCTGGTATTGGACAACCGCCCGCCAGCCGGGCTAACTGTTTAATTTGAGATGACATCATGGCCAGACAAAAAGAACTAAAGCTTTATCGCAATATTGGAATCATCGCGCACATTGACGCGGGCAAGACGACGACCACGGAGCGTGTGCTCTATTACACGGGCCGCAAGCACCAGATCATCGAGGTGCACGATACCAAGGACGGCAAGGCCAGCACCACCACCGACTATCTCGAGCAGGAGAGAAAACGCGGCATCACGATCCAGAGCGCGGCGGTCTCCACCGAGTGGAAGGGATATCAGATCAATATCATCGACACGCCGGGACACGTCGATTTCACGATTGAGGTTAACCGCAGCCTGCGTGTGCTGGACGGGGCCGTGGTCGTGTTTGACGGCGTCGCGGGGGTGGAGCCTCAAACGGAAACCAATTGGCGGCTCGCCAACCAGTACAACGTGCCACGCATTTGTTACGTGAACAAGATGGATCGCATGGGCGCCAATTTCGCGCACTGCGTCAAGGGCATACGCGAGCGCCTGGGAGCCAACGCGCTGTTGTGCCAGATTCCTATTGGCAGCCACGACGAGTTCGTCGGCATGGCCGATCTCGTGGCAGGTGTCGCGTATATCTGGAATTCCGACGACAAGGAAGCGGTGTGGGAGTCGGCGCCCCTCGAGGACCTCAAAGAACGCTTTAAGTTCGCCTCCGCGCAGGACAATGACTGGATCGACCGGATTCCGGCTTTGCGCAAGGACATGCTGGAGTCGGCACTGGCGCTGGACGATGATGCGTTCATGGAATTCGTGGAAAACAACAAGTTTGACCTTGCCGTGCTCAAGGAGTGCATACGCAAGGGTGTGGTTACCGGCGCTCTGGTGCCGGTGCTGTGCGGCTCGTCGTTTAAAAATAAGGGTGTGCAGCAGTTGCTGGACGCGGTGGTCGATTATCTGCCATTTCCGGGGGAGAACAGCGGCGTCGGCTTGGTCGATCCGGATGGCAAAACCATAGGCACTCAGGAAGTCAAGGACGATGCGCCCGCGCGCGCGCTGGCTTTCAAGGTAATCAATGACCAGTTCGGCACACTGACCTTCGTGCGCGTTTATTCAGGCGTTATCAAGAAGGGCGATACGTTGTTCAACGTCACGCGTGAAAAGAAAGAACGCATAGGCCGTATCGTCGAGGTTCAGGCCAATGTCACCAAGGACATGGACGAGGCGCGCGCCGGCGACATTTGCGCATTCGTGTCGATGAAGGACACGGAAACCGGCGATTCGCTGAGCGATCCTGATCACCCGGCGCTGCTCGAGCGCATGCGTTTCCCCGACCCCGTGATCAGCGTCTCGGTCGAACCAAAGACGCGCGCCGATATCGACAAGATGTCCACCGCGCTCTACAAGATGGCTAAGGCCGATCCGTCGCTGCGTCTGAACGTCGATCAGGAAACCGGCCAAACGGTATTGCGCGGCATGGGAGAGCTGCACCTTGAAGTGACCATAGACCGTATGCGTACCGAGCTCGGCGTGGAAGCCATCATGGGCAAGCCCAAGGTCAGTTTCCGAGAAGCCTTCGGCAAGCGTGTGGAGCATATCTACACGCACAAGAAGCAGTCGGGCGGGTCAGGACAGTTTGCCGAGGTCAAGATGATATTCGAGCCGCTGGATCCGGGCGTCGGCGTCGAGTTCGTCGACGAGGTCGTGGGCGGACGCATCCCGCGCGAATACATACCTTCGGTCGAGCACGCGATCCGTACCGAGAGCAAGAAGGGCCAGGTTGCCGGCTACGAAGTTGTCGACTTCAGGGCCAGTCTGATGGACGGCAAGTACCACGACGTCGACAGCTCGGCACTTGCGTTTGAGATCGCGGGCAGGGCGTGTTTCCGCGAGGCGCACCGCATGAGCAAGCCCAAGCTGCTGGAGCCCATCATGCGCGTTGAGGTCGTCATGGAAGCGGATTATCTGGGCGACATCATAGGCGACATCAACCGGCGCCGCGGTCAGGTGACCGATCAGGGCCAGAAAGGCCCGCAGGCGTCGGTGCAGGGATTCGTGCCGCTGGCGGAAATGTTCGGCTACATCAACTTCCTGCGCTCCGCGACCAGCGGCCGCGGCAACTTCACGATGGAGTTTGACCACTACTCCGAGGTGCCCGCGGGTCTGGTCGAGAAGCTCATGGAGAAGGAAGACAAGTAGTCTGCGGGTATAGGTTCCTTGATCGCACGGCGACCCGTGATGGTGCGGCTACGGATACGCGGAGTGTGCGTATGATCACGCGCTTCTACCTTGAGGATTTCGAACCGGGAGCGGTCGTGGAAACGGCCGGTCATCTCTTCACCGAGGAAGAGATACTGCGTTTCGCGCGCGACTTCGACCCGCAATCCCATCACACCGATCCGGACGCGGCGCGCGCCTCGATTTATGGCGGCATTATCGCTAGCGGCTGGCATACCTGCTCGGTCATGATGCGCTTGATGTGCGATGCGTATCTGCTGGAGTCCGCCGGCATGGGTTCGCCGGGAGTCGAGGAAATCCGCTGGTTATTACCTGTGCGTCCCGGCGACACGCTGCGCGGCAAACGCACTGTGTTAAGTGCGCGGGTATCCGGTTCCAAACCGGATCGCGGCATCGTCAAGATGCACTGGGAGGGCTTCAATCAACGCGACGAACTGGTGGTATCGGTTCGCAGCATCGCCTTCGTCAAACGCAGGCCGCTCGGGTAGCGATCACTTTTCATCCATGATCCAAACGCCGCTCCACTCGCCACTCGGTGGAGTTTGTCTGAGCATCGCGCATCGCCCGACATAAATCTCGGACAGCTTGTCGTGCGGGTTGACCTGCAGCGCCGAGCATCCAGGCGGTCTGATCCTCAGGACAAAAGCGGTTCTGCAACGTGCCCGAGATCCCACCCTGCTTGCGCTCAAATGTAGTGGTCAAACTGCGTCGGCGTGAGGCGATTCGGGTCGACGCAGGGCCCGAAGTATCCACGCGCGAGGGAAACATTTCCCGAACACCCCGCGAATTGACCGTCTGTCGGGCCGGCGATATAGTCGCCTGGAAGTATCTGCCTTATCTGCCTTATCTGCCTTATCTGCAGAGCCTGATGACCGGCACCCGGTCGGAGGCGGTTTATCAGAAGCTGTTCGCCGATTTTTCCAAAGTCACCAACCAGACCGGCACCTGACCCGGCATCACATCCAGCCAACGAAAGTCCTGCCATGTTTCGAAATTATCGTGAGGCCTATTTTTCGGAACGCAAGTTCGATT
>CANJQI010000182.1 GCA_947476215.1 Betaproteobacteria bacterium | reverse complement strand
CGGCTCGTGGACCGGCGTAATGCTGCCGGCCGGCACACCACCGGCCATCGTCAAACGGTTGCACGGCGAAATCATGAAAGTCTTGCAGGACCCGGACATGAAGGCGCGCCTTGCACAGGATGGCATCGAACCCCTGGGATCGACCCCCGAGCAATACGGCGCCTACCTCAAGAGCGAACTGCAACGCTGGACCCGAGTCATCAAGACCGCAGGTGTCAAACCCGAGTAGATCCGCTGGGTATCCAGTCTGGACACTGCTGCAAATAAACTGTTTACAAGGAGTAAAGCAGGATGCCTACTGTAGTTGAAATTCTTGCCGACGCTTTCAAGAAAGCCGGCACGCCATTCATTACCGGTATCCCCGGTGAGGAATCTCTCGAATTGATAGAAGCCGCACGCCAGCGCGGCATGCGCTTCATATTGAACAAGGATGAATCGGCGGCGGCGATGATGGCCGCCACGTGGGGCGAAATCACCGGCTCGCCCGGCATTTGCCAGTCCACGCGTGCGCCCGGTGCGGCCAACATGGTGCTCGGCGTGACTCACGCCTGGATGGACCGTTGCCCGTTGATCGCCATCACCGACCAGCTTGCCGCACCGGTGTATGCAACGGGCTTAAGGCAGCGCCTGAATCAGCTCGCGCTCTACGCCCCCATCACCAAATGGAATACCTCCATCAATGCAAAATCCGTGCAGCAGCAGCTGCGTCGCGCGATACGCACCGCCACTGACGACGCACCGGGTCCGGTTCAGTTCGATTTACCGGGCGATGAACGGACCAAGGAGGCGGGAGACTATGTAACGGAGGCCATGCTGAAGCACGACGTGGTTTCCGTGGTGCCAGACAGAAGCAGCATGTCCACGCCGTTGCAGATGCTGAAGTCCGCGCGACGGCCGATATTGATCGCCGGACTCGGTGTGTTCTGGAGCAAGGCGAGCGCCGAACTGGTGGCGTTGGCCGAGCGCCTGGGGGCGCCGGTACTGACCACGCCTAAAACCAAGGGCGCGATACCCGAAGATCATGCGCTGAGCGCAGGTTGCGCTTTCGGCGGGTTGATGGAGCGTAAGCTCGTGAGCCAGGCGGATCTGATCGTGACGGTGGGGTTGGAAACGGTGGAAATGCAGCCCATCCCCTGGCCGTACTCGGTGCCTGTGCTGTCTCTCGCAGGCGTGAAGGACATCGATGGTCCCATTCCGGCCGCCGCTGAAGTCGTGGGTAATCTCAAGGCCATACTCGAAGGGCTCAGCCAGTGGGCGCCCGAAGGCATGAACTGGGGCGAGCGCGCGGCGCGCACGTTTCGCGAGGAAGTGGCCGCCGCGGTTGACTTGCCGGGCAAAGGACTGGGCCCACAGCGCCTGATGGAAGTCGCGCGCAGCGTGTTCCCGCGCAACACCATTGCGACTTGCGATGTGGGCGCGAGCCGGTTGTTCAGCGTCCCGAAGTGGCCGGTGTATGCGCCGCGCGAGTATCTGGCATCGAATGCCGTTGCCTCGATGGGATTTTCAGTGGCGGCCGCGATGGCGGCGCGGCTCGCGCGTCCAACGCAGCCCGTGGTTGCGTTCACCGGCGACGGCAGCTTCATGCTCGCGGCCGGCGAACTGCACACCAGCGTGCGCGAAAACCTGCCCATCATCGTTGTCGTGCTCGACAACGGCGGCTTGGGCGTGATGAGCTTGAAGCAGGATCTCAAAGGCAATCCACGTGCAGGTACCGTGCTCGGCGGCGTGGACTGGGACCACCTCGCGCAGGCCTTCGGTGCCGACAGCACGACCGTGGACAATGAGAACGCATTGGGCGATGCTATCGGTGTCGCTCTCAAGTCCAATCGCACGACACTGATCGCCGCGCGCATGGATTCGTCGCGCTATGTCGATCAGTACAAGGCGATGCGCGGCATACCGGCTTAGCGGGGCTACTCAAACAGGCGCCTGCTAACCCGCTCCTGGAAGATACTTGCGCCGTTTCTTGATATTGCGCTACTTGCGCAGTGATGTTACCCACAGTATCATCATACGCCATGAACACGGCCGCAAAACTGCTTCAAGCCATGCGCAGCAATCCGCTCGATTGGAAGCTTGCGCAGCTTCAAACGGTAGCGCGCCAGAACGGAATTGACTGGCGGCATGTTGGAACGAGTCACTGCGTCTTCGTGCGCGCTGATGGCAAGACGCTCCCCGTGCCGGCCCGGCGTCCTATCAAACCGATCTACGTCAAGAAGTTCCTGGAACTCGTTGAAGGAGCATAAGCCATGGGAAAGAGAATTGATTACCCGTTTGAGATCCGCCCGCTGTCGGCCGAGGAAGGCGGTGGTTTTCTAATCTCGTACCCTGATTTCTCGGAGTGCCTCTCTGATGGCGAAACAGTCGAGGAAGTGCTCACGAACGGGAAGGACGCTTTGAAGGCAACGATTGCCGCACTCAAGGCCAAGGAGCTACCAATTCCTGCTCCCAATAGCGGGGGGGTCGCATCCGGAAAGTTTGTTGCTCGCGTTCCAAAGACGGTCCACGCGCGGTTGGCTACACGCGCAAAGGCAGAGGGCGTGTCACTAAATACCCTTGTTCTAACGTTCATCGCGGAAGGTCTTGGGCGCAAAGAACGCCACGCATAGCAGCGAATGGGGCCGAATCGGGTAAGGACCGGCTTCCAACCGGCCCTCCCCACACCACCCGGCATGCGGTTCCGCACCGGGCGGTTCACAAGAGTGAAGCACCTGTGAATCGTTAAGCGTACCTGCGCAGTTTCGTTTGTCGGGTAATGAGCGCGATTATCAATTCTTTTGGAGCGTGCAATGGCAGTTTTGAAGCGATGTTTTACCGTATTGTCGGCGCAGTGCGTTCTCACTTTTGCACTGGCGACCGCACATGCCGCCGGTTTCCCGGATCGCCCCGTGCGTTTCATCGTCGGCTTTGCTGCCGGGCGGCAGCACTGATATCTCGGCGCGCATCGTTGCGCGCAAACTGTCGGAAATCTGGGGTCAGCCGGTGGTGGTTGAGAATCGTGCCGGCGCCGACAGCACCATCGCCGGTGAGGCGGTGGCGCGCGCCTCAAGCGACGGGCATACGCTGTTGTGGGCGTCGAATGCCCATACCATAGCGGCCGGCATGCACAAGTTGAACTACGACTCCGTCAAAAGCTTCGCGGCTGTCACGCAGATGGGCTATATACCGGATTTTCTGGTGGTGCATCCGTCACTAGCCGTGAGTTCGGTTAAAGATCTGATTTTATTGGCAAAAGCGAAGCCGGGTCAGATCAACTTCGGATCGTCGGGCGCCGGAACGTCGCCCTATCTCGAAATGGCGTTGCTCATGAAGCTGACGGGCATCAACTTGGTGCATGTGGCCTATAAGGGAGGTGCGCCCGCGCTGGTGGCATTGCTCGGCGGTGAAGTTCAGTTGTTGTTCGGGTCGCTGTCGAACACCGCATCACAGGTCAAGGCAGGCAAGGTCAGAGCGCTCGCGATCACAGGCACGGTACGTTCGTCGCTGGCGCCGGAGGTGCCGACCATGGCGGAGGCCATCAATCTGAATGACTTCGTGAGCAGCAGCCCGTGGAATGGATTGATGGCGCCGGCGCAGACGGCAAAGTCCATCGTCAAGAAACTGCATGCTGACGCAGTGGCGGCGATTCGCTCGCCCGATGCCCAGAAAGCGCTCACGGACCTGGGATTTGTCATTGTTGCCGATACGCCCGAACAGTTCACCAAGACAGTCGCGAACGATGTCGCAAGATGGTCGAGCTTGCTCAAGACCATTGATGTCAGGTAAGTGCACTGCAGATCCTGATTGCCAATCTTTGTACCTTGAATCAAAGGATGCCCGATGACGCGGAGCAATCTTTCCGGCAAGTTTCGTGCGGCCAGATAATCTACCCGGAGAAACAGGATGAAATCACGGTTTGCTGCACGCAGCGTTTCGTTCGCGATGATGATGGCGATTGCAGGCGTTTCATGCGGCCAGCAATATCCGAGCAAGCCGATACGCATCGTTACCACTGAAGCTGGTGGCGGCACCGATTTCGTTGCGCGGTTAATTGCCCAGGGACTTACCGCGAGCCTCGGCCAGCAGGTCATCGTGGACAATCGCGGTGGCAGTGCGGTCATACCGGCGGGCGTCGTCGCGCAGGCATCGCCGCAAGGCTATACGCTGCTTTTTTTTGCTAATCCCCTCTGGCTGCTGCCCTTCATGCAGGAGCGCGTGCCGTACGATCCGGTTAAAACTTTTGCCCCTATCATATTGACGCACCGTTCGCCCAATATTCTGGTCGTAAATTCAGCTATGCCGGCGAAATCCGTCAAAGAGTTGGTTGCACTGGCCAAAGCCAAGCCGGGAGAACTTAACTACGCGACCGGCGGATTGGGCTCTTCCAATCACCTCGCCGCGGAACTGTTCAACTCTATGGCCGCCGTCAACACCACGCGCATACTTTACAAAGGCGCTGGACCGGCGTTAACGGACTTGATCAGCGGGCAGGTGCAACTGATGTTCGCGACCGCGGGATCGGTGATGCCGCACATAAAGTCCGGCAGGTTGCGCGCGTTGGCGGTGACCAGCGCCGAGCCGTCGCCACTGGCTCCCGGACTGGTGACGGTGGCGTCGTCGGGCTTGCCCGGCTATGAATCGGTGGCGATATACGGAATTTTTGCTCCGGAGGGCACGCCGGCGACTGTCATCAGGCGGCTGAACCAGGAGATCGCGCTGGTGCTCAACAAGTCCGAGATAAAAGACCGGCTGATGACTTCCGGTGTGGAAGTGGTCGCTGGCCCTCCCGAACAACTGGGCGCAGCGGTGAAATCCGATATGGCCAGAACGGGCAAGGTCATCAGGGATGCTGGCATACGCGCTGATTAGGTAACCGATCACAGCGTGTGTCAGCTCGTGGAATTATTCGCGGATATTGTTGTCCTTGATCACCTTGCCCAGACGCGCCATGTCGGCCTTCACGAAGGCCGCGAGTTGTTCCGGCGAGCTGCCGACGGGTTCTATGCCCGAATTGAAGAGCCGTTCTTTGACTTCCGCTCTTTGCAGCACCTGGGCGATCTCCTGATTGAGCCGGCTGATGACCGACGCCGGCGTTTTCACCGGCGCGAACAGGCCGAACGGCGATTCTGCTTCGTAGCCGGGCAGGCCCGATGCCGCCACCGTGGGCAGACCCGGCGTCAGTGCGGATGGCCGCGGGCTGCCTACCGCCAGCGCGCGCAACCTTCCCGATTTGACATGTGGACTAACCGATGCTGCCGTACTGATCATGATTTGCACCTGGCCGGACAGCAGGTCGCTGATGGCAGCGCCGGGGCCCTTGTAATTAATGCGCACGATATTGATACCGGCCATGGACTTGAACAATTCGGCGGCGAGGTGAGTGGATGACCCGGTGCTTGCCGTGGCGTAATTGAGCGAGCCTGGCTTGGCCTTGGCCAGCGCGATCAACTCCCTGACGTTTTTCACCGGCAGCGACGGATGAACGACAATCTCGTTGGGCGCGTTAGTGGCGATCATGATGGGCGAAAAATCCCTGACCGGATCCCAGGGCGTGCTTTGCAGCAGCGGCGCAGTCCAGATGTTGCTGCCGTAGAGTATCAGCGTATAGCCGTCGGGCGGCGATTTGGCCACGAATTCGGCGCCAATGACGGCGCGATTGTCCACGACGACTTGCTGGCCCAGCGGTCCCGAAACGCCTTGCGCAATGACGCGCGTCGACAGGTCGCCGCCGCCGCCGGCTGCGGATGTGACTATGCGTATGGGTTTGGTCGGGAATTCCTGAGCGTCGGCTGCGCCCGCGAAGAGCAGCATCACGCCGGTCGCGAGCAATCCTCCCAGCGGCGCTCGCCACAAGCCGGTGCTTATGATGCTATCCATATTCAATCGCTGTTGCGTATCTGCCGGCTCACGGCTTTGGTCTCGCCCCACGTCGGTACGTATGCTGCCTTGATGCCGACACCGCCGGCGACGACGATCATGATGTCCGCCGCCCGTCGCGCAATACGAAACGCCGCATGCGGGTCACTTGCCGCTTCCGCCGTCGCAGCGTTCGCCATCAGTCGTTCGCGCATCGCGGCTGAGAAACGATCCAGCGGCATCACCGCGCGTTCGTAAATCGCGGTTTTGGTTTTCTCCTTCGTATATCCGTCACGTTCGAATATCATCGCCGACTCGGGCGGCAAAATGATCAACGGTTCGCCGCTGCCCAGCGTGAGTTTGCCGCTGCCGGCAGTGCCGGCGATCAGCATGGATTGCGCAAACGTCTGCGCAAGATCCGCGCCCGTGCGGCTGATCGAGTCGACCACTTCCAGAGTTCCGGTCGCGCCCACCACCGTGACCACGCTCGCCATCGGGCTGAATCCGCGCTCGACGTGCAGGGGCAGCCACGGGCTCGCGGATTCGTTTTCGGCGAGGCAACAGGTGTATTTCGCGGGTTGTCCGAGCGTGGACATATCGACTTCACCCGGTCTGGCGCCGCCGACGTTGCGCAGTGTCAGACTCACCGCACGGCCTATGGTGGCGTTTGCGCGGTTGCCGGGGCCCAGCGCATTGCCCGCGGCGTTGATGCCGAGTTTTTTGACGATCGGCCCGTTGACGATGATCAGCGGTGCGGCCGAGCCGGTGGTGGTGCCTATGCCCATCAGATTGAATTCATCGCCGGCGATGGCTTCAATCGCTGCACCGACGACCGGCAGATACTCGGGGCGGCAACCGGCCATGACTGCGTTGATGGCGATATCCTGCCAGGTTGCTTTGCTGAACAACGGCGGTAGCACAGTGACGACTTCGCGCGGATCGAAGCCATGCAGCTTCAGCATCTGTTCGACGCGCGCCGGGGTTGGCAGCACCACGGGCAGTCCGTCAGTGACATCCATGGCTGCGAACGCTTCATGCGCGCTATCGCCATCGGCCGCTCCTTGCCACATGTCCATGCTTTATTCTCTCGCCAAGTCGAACCGTGTCTATTGTAGCGCGTCGTCGGCATTGCATAGTATGTGCGATAGGGACTACAGTCACTCCCATTCACATTGGAAAAGGACCGACGATGCGCGAACTGTTACCCCATGCCGAAAGAGTTGCTGCCTTGCTGAAAGCGCGCAGTGAAACCATCGCGATTGCCGAGTCGACCACCGGCGGACTGATCGCCGCGGCGCTGCTGGCCGTGCCCGGTGCCTCCGCGTATTTTCTGGGCAGCGACGTGCTCTATACGCGCAAAGCGTGGCGCACCCTCAGGGACTACAACGACGACTTGTTCGGCGAAACAAAATCGGTGACCGAACCGAATGCGCTGATACGTGCGCGCTTTATACGCAAGAGTTTTGGCGCCGACTGGGGTGTGGGCGAAACCGGCGCCGCAGGGCCCGCCGGCAATAAGTATGGCAACCCTGCGGGTGCTACGTGCTTTGCCGTTGCGGGCCGAGTTGAGAGCGCGCGATCACTGATGACGGGCAGTAGCGACCGGATTGCGAACATGCATGCATTCGCGGCTGCAACGCTGGTGCTGTTGGCGGAGTGTCTCGCTTAGCGCAGGTACTCGCCCTGCCACTTCTTGTAATTTTCCTCGCTGATAAGGCCCGCCATTTCCTTGGCCGATGCGATCTTCGGCCCGAGATCGGCGGGTGCGCCACCGTTGAATAAATGGGTGTAAGTCTCGCGCAGCGCCTTGACCGCCGCGGGTATCGAATGATGGCCCTGAAACAGCACGCGCACGCCTTGTGCAGCGAGGTCATCGCGCTTGAGCGATGCCGGTGCGTTGCCGGCGATAATTGGCAGCTTGACCGCCGCGTGCACCGCTTCAACTTCCGCCAAGGTCTTGAGTCCCGACAGAAAAATGGCATCCACGCCGGCCGCGGCGTAGGCTTTGAGGCGTGCGATCGTGCCTTCAACGCCCTCGATCATGAGCGCCGAAGTGCGTCCGGCGATAATCAGCGAAGGATCCTGCCGTGCAGCCACCGCGGCACGCATCTTACCGACGCCTTCCGCAATGGAGATCAGGCTGGGTTTGTCTTCGTCCTGTCCGAACGGGGTCGGCAGCGCGGTGTCTTCGATGCTGAATGCCGATACGCCCGCATGCTCAAGTTCCTGCGTGGTGCGCATGACGTTGAGCGCATTGCCGTAGCCATGGTCGGCATCGACGATGAGGCTGAGATTGCTGACGCGCATGATGCGCCGCACCTGGTCGGCCATTTCGCTCAGCGTCAGTACGATCAGATCGGGCGCCGCAAGCGTTGAATGCGATGCCACCGATCCCGCGAGCAAACCGATTTCGTAGCCGACGCCTTCGGCGACGCGTGCGGATATTGGATCGAATATGCTGGCCGGAGACAGGCACTTCGACCCTGCCATCAGGGCGCGCAGTCTTTTCCGTTGTTCGGTGTGGTTCATGGTCTCTCTCCCTGGTGTGTGAAATCGAAATTCGAAGCAGCGTTATTGTAGTCCCAAGCGCATTTTCGCGGTGGTGCTTTGGTGGCAGGCCTGCTACGATATTCGCATGAAACGTGAATCGAGTTGCCGATTTTTCCGCTGGCTCTGCTTGCTCCTGTTGTCATGCATATCCATGTCGTTTGCCCTGGCGCAAACTCAGACGCCGGCCCCGGTGGAGGAAAGGCGCCCGATTCCGGACGCGAACCTGCGGGGCCAACAGGCCGCCGAGAACGCCTTTCGTCAGCTGCAGAATGCGGAACGGGCGCGGGTGCAGGCGGAGCAGGAGGCCCAGCGCGTCGGTGCCGAATATGCCGTTGCGCAGAAGCGCGCGGAGGAACTCAACCGTGCCGTCGCTGCGGCGACCAGGAATCTGGAAGCAGCAAGAGGCCGTGAAGCACAGGTGAGAAAGGAATACGACGCGGCGGTGCAAGCGGTCGATCAGCGTTGGCGGGAGCAGGGCTCGAAGTAAATCTGAATAATCAAGGAGAAACAGAATGGCGGAACCATACGGGTTGCTGGTGGCGGGATTCAATTACGCGGGTGCGGCAGAGGATGAATTCCACGACTGGTACGACACCGAACACGTGCCCGAGCGCGTGCGCACCAAGGGCTTCATCAATGCAGATCGCTGGCTGGGCGTCGACAATCCCAAGGTGGCAATCGCGACCTACGACCTTGAGACGCTGTCCGTGCTGCAGAGCCCGGACTACCTGAAGATCGGCGGCGTCAACCTGTCGCCGTGGTCCAAACGCGTCAGTGCGAAGTGCGAGCGCGTGTGTCGATTCGAGGCCAATCAGGTGGTGCCCGGACAGCAGGCCGCGCCGTCGAATGCGGGTGCGCTATTGCTCGTTGCGATGAATGCCGTGCCCGAGGCCGAGTCTGAATTCAACGATTGGTACGAGAAGGAACACATGCCGGCCCTGTCGGCGGTCGCCGGCTGCCTGTGCGCACGGCGTTTCCGGATGCCGGCCGGCACTCACCGTTACCTCGCGCTTTATCACCTGACTTCGCCCGACGTGCAGGCGTCGGCGGCGTGGAAAGCGGCGGCCGATACGCCATGGACCCGCAAGATCGGTCCGCATATTCGTGACCGGTTGCGGCTGGTTTTGCGGCCGTATGACAGGAGCAAGGATAGAAAATAGCGGTGGTAGGGCGCAATAGCGCAGCGTATTGCGCCGCAGGGTGAATACGTTAAAGACTAAGCTCTTAACGCGGAGGACGCAGAGGATCGCGGAGGCAGGCACATAGAATGTGAAGATTACCCGGCCCACCTCTGCGCCCTCCGCGCAGGGCAGTTAACCTTACTTCCGCCCGCTTAACCCGCCATCAACCGTGACCACAGTACCGCTGGTGTAGCCCGAGCGTTCTGAACACAGAAACACCACCATCGCGGCGACTTCGTCGACGCTGGCGAGGCGTCCCAACGGAAATCCGGTCGTCAATTCACGCCAGCGGTTCGCATCGCCGAGTTCTTTCTCGGCGCGTGCTTTCCAGCGCACGACCTGGCGGTCGGTTTCGGTGCCGCCGGGGTTCACCGCCACCACGCGCACACCGTGGTTCACGCTTTCGACGCCGAGCGCACGTGTCATGGCCATTAGTCCTGCATTGGCCATGGTGCCGGACATTGCGTTGGGGTCCGGCCGCTCGCCGTTGATGCCGATGACGTTGACGATCACGCCGCGGCGTTTGGCGCACATCTCGCGATATATTTCGCGGGTCAGGTTGATGTAGCCGAATACTTTCAGGTCCCACCCGTCGCGCCATGACTTGTCATCGGTGGCGGTGATCGTTCCGTGCGGAATCGCGCCGGCGTTGTTGATCAGTATGTCGAGCGGACCGCATGCCTGCGCAAGTTTTACCGCATTTTCAGTTTTGGCAAGATCCATCGCGTGTATCGTCACATTGACACGATGCGCGCTGGTGATGTCCTTCCTTGCAGCTTCAAGGTTGGCGGGGTTGATGGAGGCGAGATGCAGATTGCATCCTTCCGCGGCAAGCATGCGCGCGACGCCCAGACCGATGCCGCGCGATCCGCCGGTGACCAGCGCGGTGCGTCCTTTGAGATTGAGTTCCATGGTTTTGAGCTTTGCGAAAAGTTAATTTAGGTGGCGCTACTATAGGTAAAATTGCCGCAGCTGGCCAGAAGATAATGGCTCTGGCCGCATCAAATCCGAATTCACCCGAGAGGAGCAAATGATGGCAAGCGAACTGTTCGATAAAGGTCTGGTTGTGCGCAAGGAAGTGCTGGGCAAGGAGTATGTCGAGAAATCGATACAGGGCGCTGACGAGTTCGCGCTCGCCAT
>CANJQI010000181.1 GCA_947476215.1 Betaproteobacteria bacterium | reverse complement strand
CGCCACCGCGGAAGTCAAGGAGCGCCTGTTGGGCGTCGGTATAGAGGTGGTCGCCAGCTCGACACGGGAACTGACGGCCGCCATCAAGGGTGAAATGGTAAGAATGGAAAAGGTCATCAGGGGCGCGGGGATACGCGAAGATTGAGACGCGCACGAATGTAGATCTGTTCCCGTCGCTTGCGTACTTTAATTTTTACTTGACATGCTACTTAGCTAGACCTGACCCTGTTGCTTTTCCTTGACGCGATACAGCGCAAAGTCATCTGCGAAAACGCGGGTAAGTTCTACCGCCTGATTTCCGGTTGATCCAGCGCCCGTAAGGGGAAACCTGACTTACGGATTTTCGAATTTAAGGCCGGAATTTCTGATGACTTTGCTCCAGCGCTCCAGTTCATTTTTCAAATAGGTCTCGTACCCGTCCGGGGTGGAGCCCAATGGCAGCACGTCGTGTTCCAACAGTCGCGCAGCCGCGTCCGCATCCTGCACGACTTTCATGACTTCTCCGTTGAGGCGCTGCACGATGGCACGCGGAGTCCTGGCCTGTGCCATGACGCCGAACCAGTTCCCCACTTCGAATCCCGGCATGGTCTCGGCGAGGGCCGGAACGTCCGGTGCGCGCGGGGAACGCTTGAGGCTGGTGATGGCGAGTCCCTTGACGCGACCATCCTTCATCAGTGTCAGTGCAAACCCGACATCCACCACGCCGAACTGAACACGTCCAGCCACGAGATCGAGCATGGCCGGGGGCGAGCCCTTATACGGGACGTGCAGCGCCGACACGCCGTTGGATTGCAGAAACAGCAGTATCGACAGATGCGAGGGCGAACCGTTTCCGGCGGATCCGTAAGCAAGCTTGTCCGGATTGGCCTTCAGGTAAGTCGTGAACTGACTCACGGAACTGGCGGCCACCGACGGATGGACTATCAGCAGTTGCGGACCGGAGGCGAACAGCGCGATCGGCGCCAGGTCCCTGAATATGTCGTAGCCGAGTTTCTCGCCCAGTGCACGGCTGAGGATCACCGACGAAGGATTGAACAGCAGGGTGTAGCCGTCCGGCCGCGATTTGGCGACAAATTCGGCACCCACATTGCTGCTTGCGCCGGGTTTGTTGTCGACAACAACGCTGGTGTTCAATTGGGCGGACAGTTTTTGCGCCAGCAAGCGCGCAATCAAGTCGCCTCTCGCCCCCGCCGGATTTCCCCACACCATCCTGATCGGTGACGACGGATAATTTTCGTCCTGGGCAACCGCGGGCAAGGTGAGCGACAACAGCGCGGCCGCGACGGCACCCCGGATTCTTCTTGTTACATTGTGCATGGTTCAATACTACTCACCGACCGCTGGCAATGCAATACCAGTCAAATTGACGTAAGATTTCGCTTCGCTTGTGGTTCTACGGAACGTAGCATTGCGTCAGAAACAGAGTCAGGAGACTACAGTATGCAGATTCGCCGCTTGTCGTATGCGTTGGGTGCGGAAATATCCGGTGTCGATATACGCAATCCGCTGGACGACAAAACGTTCAAGGAAATTCACGCCGCTTTTCTCAAATACAGCGTCCTGCTGTTTCGCGGCACACCACTGACACGCGAGCAGCACATCGCGTTCAGCCGGATGTTTGGAGAAATCCGCAAGCTGCCGGAGGTGCAGCACAAGCACAATGATCCCAAGTATCCGGAGTTATTGTTGCTCACCAATCAGTTCAACGCCAGGAGCCCCGGCTATACGGCCAACGAGATCTGGCACACCGACAAGTCCTCGACGCTGGTGCCGCCCATGGCATCGTTGCTGCGCTGTGTGGAAATTCCGCACGTGGGTGGCGACACGATGTTTACCAACTGCTATCTGGCGTATGAGACCTTGACGGACGCGATGAAGCGTATGCTAGACGGGCTGCATGGCATACACGTCGGAGGCGGCAACGTGATCGACGATTCATCGCCGGAGCGCCTGGCGGAATCGATGCGTGCGAATCAGGCCGCCCAGCCTATCGTCAGGGTGCATCCCGAGACGGGCCGCAAAGCATTGTTTTTTGGGGAGAAAGTGCGCCAGCTGGAGGCATTTACCACCGAAGAGAGCAAACCTTTGATCGATTTCCTGTGCCAGCATGCGACGCGTGCGCAGTTCGTCTACCGTCATGTATGGCAAGAGGATGACTTGCTCATCTGGGATAACCGGTGCACGATGCATATTGCCGTCAACGATTATGATAATTCCAAGACCCGGCGCATGGAGCGCGTAACCATCAAGGGAACGCCGTGTGGCCACGCCTATGACGGGCCTCTGGACTACGCCGTTCCGGGATCGGAACTGAAGGCCAGGTTTGCCAAGCAGCGGGCGGCATCATGAGTTTCGCGAGTCCACCGGGTATAGCCGTGGCTGCGCTGTTGGGCCTGCTCGTAGTGGATTCGGCGCAGGCTCAAAGCTACCCGCTGAAACCGGTGCGTATCATCGTTCCGTACAATGCCGGCGGCACGACCGATATCGTTTCCCGTATCGTGGGGCAGAAACTGTCAGAGTCATGGGCGACGCAAGTTATTGTCGATAACCGGATCGGCGCGGGCGGTGTCATAGGGGCAGAACTTGCCGCGCGCGCCGCGGCCGATGGCTACACGCTGGTTCTGGTGGGGGGCAGTTTCACCATCACGCCGAGCCTGCATCGCAAGCTGCCCTACGATCCCGTCAAGGACTTCGTGCCGATTACGCTCGTCGCGTCGACGCCCAACGTATTGATGGTGACGCCGTCTTTGCCGGTCAGTTCGGTCTGGGAACTGATTGCACTCGCTAAGCGGCGGCCCGGTGAGCTTCTTTATGGGTCCGGCGGGATAGGTACGACCAGTCATGCGGCCACCGAGTTGTTCAATATGATGGCGCAGGTAAAGCTTGTGCATGTGCCGTACCAGGGCGAGGGCAAGGTTGGACAGGACGCGATGTCCGGGCAGATACAGATCATGATGGCGGCCGTGCCGGCCAATCTGGGACGAATCAAGGCCGGGCGACTCAAGGCGCTGGCGGTTACCGGACTGAAACGGTCCGTTGATCTGCCGACGCTGCCTACGGTGTCGGAGTCCGGCGTTCCCGGTTATGAGATGATCGGATGGTACGGCGCGCTTGCGCCGGCCGGCACCACGCCGGATATCGTCAGAAAGCTGCAGGCGGATTTTGCGGTCGCAATCAAGAATCCGGAAACGAGTGCGCGGTTGCTGGGTGTAGGCGCGGAGCCGTTGGCCAGCACCTCGGAGCAATTTGCAAAATACATACAGACGGAACTCGCAAACTGGGCCAAGGTCATCAAGAGTTCCGGCGCAAGCGCGGATTAGAATATTCTGGCAGTCTATGCATTTCGATTTGTAGCTTTGCTTTACACGAGTCAGCACCTATCACATATCTTGATCTTCGAAACCGCAAGGAACTCACATGAGCATCCAGATTCGCAAGTTGTCCTATCCGCTGGGCGCCGAGATCAGCGGCGTCGATATCAGCCAGCCGCAGTCCGATGAAACAATCGGCGAGATTCGCAAGGCTTTGCTCGACCATTGTTTGTTGCTGTTTCGTGGACAACCGATAACGCACGCGCAGTATGTCGCGTTCAGCCAGGGCTTCGGTGTGCTCGACAAGAAGCAGCCGCGCGCACTTGCGGATTATCCCGAGATTTCACCGGTGATCAACAAGCCCAAGACGGATGGCAGTCCCGCCGACCCCGATTACAACGGCTCGGATTGGCACTCGGATATTTCGTACCGCGTCAATCCCACCATCATTTCGACTCTGAAAGCGGTTGCGGTTCCGGAAGTTGGCGGTGACACTCAATTCGCCAATTTGTACCTCGCCTATGAGACGCTGTCGGATGGCATGAAAAAAATGATAGCCGGACTTGAGGCGGTTCATATGCAGGAAGAGAAAGACCTCGATCATTCGAGTCCGGAACGCCTGGAGGCATCGCGACGCGAAAAAATCGCCGCGCACCCGTTGGTCAAGGTGCATCCGGAAACGGGACGCAAGTTGCTGTATGTCGGAGACAAAGTCATGTTGTTCGCAGGCATGACGCAGGACGAGAGCCGGCCGCTCATAGACTACCTGCGTAATCACGCGCGCCGCCAGCAATTTGTGTGTCGTCAGGTCTGGCAAAAGGACGATCTGGTGGTGTGGGATCAGCGCTGCCTGAACCATAACGCGATGGGCAATTACGACCGCAGGTTGCAGTTGCGCCATCTGGAGAAGACCACCATACCCGGTCCGGTGGTCGGCCGTACTTATCACGACACCACCAATGCGCGCAACCTGTCGCGGGGCTTCAGCTATTCATAGGCCGCGCTCGATCAGCGCGTGTGCTGACCCTCCGCCAGCTGAAACCACAAGCCGTGTGAACTTTCAGGATTGATGTTGGCAGCGACGTAGCCGCGGCTGCTGTTGGTCAATCCCGTTTCGCCGCGCAGCTTGTTGCCCTTGGCGGCAAGTTCTTTTGCGGCCTTGTCTATGTCGGCGATGCCCCATGCCACGTGAAACACGCCCGGCCCGTGTTTGGCGAGGTGCCGGCCGGCGCCATTCGCCGGATTCGTCGGTTCGGTGATCTGTATGTGTGTTTCACCGACATCATAAAGCGCGTCCTTGTTGCCGTTGGAATATTCGACAACGCGGCTGGGTTTCATGTTGAAGTTCTTCTCCATGTATTCCACCATGTCATCGCGGTTGTGGACGACGTAGTGGACATGGTGCACGTATTTGAGCAAAGGTTCGGTTTTCATGGCATCGGTCCCGTGAGTGTCAAAGATGCAGCTATGAGTGTATCCCAATCAACGTTGGAATAATCTCGGTGGTCGTTTTCGACAAGGCGCATGATCGCATGTTCAAGAGAACCTCCGATTAAGTACCATCCGCGTGCGACTTAAAATGATCGTCTTCCCGGCGGACGCCGGGAACCAGAAACACTGACGGGACCCTCGGCCATCTTTCTGGATTCCGGTTTTCAGCGGAATGAAGGGTAAACGTCATGAATGTGGGAGAGATCAACAATCAGAGGTTCCTTAACGTTGCCTCGCGTTCGATCAGAGTAGAATCATCTGTTCATGAGTTTTCGGGCGGTATTCGGGTTTTTAGCCGGAGGAGTTTCGATGAAGGGGCCAGTCAGCAGCGTGTTCTTCGCGGTGCTTGCCGTGGGTATGCATCCGGCGTTCAGCCAGGACTATCCGTCCAAACCGATACGTCTGATCGTGCCGTTCGCGCCCGGTGGCGGCGTTGATTTCAATGCACGCGTGGTGGGGCCCAAACTGGCGGAGGCGCTCGGGCAGTCGGTGGTTGTCGACAGCCGCCCCGGCGCGGGTGGAACCATAGGTACGGAAATCGGCGTTAAATCACCGTCTGACGGCTACACCTACACGCTGCTCGGCGGCACGTATGCAGTGACGCCCAGCCTGTTCAAACTTGGCTTCGATCCGATCAACGACATCACGCCCGTCATATTGTTGTCGTACGGGCCGCACTTGATCGTTGTTCATCCATCGTTGCCGGTAAAGACCACGCGCGACCTGATTGCGCTCGCCAGGGCTAAACCCAATACGTTGACATTTGGTTCATCCGGGCCTGGCGGGACATCGCATCTCGGTATGGAATTGTTCAGCTATAAGGCGGGCGTCAAGATGGTGCACGTTCCTTACAAAGGCGGCGGGCAGGTTGTGCCGGACGTCATGGCGGGCCACTTGCAGTTATTTCTTGCTACCTTGCCGTCCAGTCTTCAACAGATCAGAGCCCGCCGTTTGAAAGCCATCGCGGTAACCACCGCACAGCGCAGCGATCTCGCCCCCGACATCCCGACCGTCAGCGAGACATCCGACATCAAGGATCTTGATGTCATGACCTGGTATGGACTCATCGCGCCGAAAAATCTGCCCAAACCGATCCTCGATCGGGTCAGCGGCGAAATCAATAAGATTTTGAAAACAAAAGAAATATCCGACAGATTTGCAAGCGAGGGCGTGGTCCCGGGCGGCGGCACGCCGGCGCAGTTCCATGCGTTGATCCAGAAGGAGATCGAAACCTGGCGCAAGGTCGTGCAGATCACGGGTACCAAGTTTGAGTAGGCGACGAAATGGACAGACTCATGACCCTTAGAACGGCAATTGAACCGCCAAGACGCCGAGGCCGCCAAGAGATTCATTCAGTTGAAGACGACAAGTCGCTTAACACTCAGGCTCCCCGCTTTTACATGCAAGCCGTTGTTTTGCCTGGGTGCCTTGGCGGCCTTGGCGTCTTGGCGGTTTATCGGAATTTTCCAGAATGAAACACGCAGACCGTAACGACGAGCACGTTGAGAACGCGGTATGGCCGCTCGGGAAGTCGGCGTATCCGGTTGCGGCGCCCAAAGGCAAACTGGTCGATCTTAACGGCAAGACCATAGGCGAACTCTGGAACCGCGTTTTTCGCGGCGAGGAAATATTCCCTATCGTGCGCGCGGAACTCAAGGCGCGTTTTCCCGGGATACGCATAGTCGACTACTCTCATTTCGGGCCCACGCATGGCGCCGGCCAGGACAAGGCGCTCGCGGAAATGCCGAAATTATTCGCGCAGCATGGTGTCGATGCCGTGATATCCGGTATCGGCGCCTGAGGGGCATGCACGCCCGCCGTGATGCGGGCGAGTGTGGCGGCGGAGCGGGCGGGTTTGCCGGCCGTGTCCATCATTGCCACGGGATTTCTCACGCAGGGCGTCGTGGTAGCCAAAGGTTTGGGCATGCCCGACCTTGCGGTGGCGGAATATCCCGGCGTGCCCATGACGGATGCGCCTCAAGCCCTCGCCCACAAGGTCAGCGCTACGCTGATATCGCAAATCATAGACGGATTGACGAAGACCGCGGCACCCGCGGCATCCGATGAGTCCGTGGAGCCTGCAGCACGCGATACCGTATTCAGCGGGACGCTCGATGAGATCAACGAGCACTTTCACACGCGGCAGTGGACCGACGGCATGGCAATTATTCCGCCGACGGTGGCGCGCATAGAAAAATTCCTGCGCTACACCGATCGCGATCCTGATGAAGTTCTCGGCACGTGTCCGCCCGACAACCGGCTCGCTACCGTGTGGAGTGTCGCGGCCAACGGTGTCATGGCGGGTTGCAAGCCCGAGTACATGCCGATATTGCTGGCGGCGGTGGAGTGCATCGTCGATCCCGAATTCCGACTGCAGGATGCCGGTTCGACACCCGGATGGGAGCCGTTGATCATAGTCAATGGGCCCATCGTCAAGGAACTGGATTTCAATTTTGGTTCCGGCGTCATGCGCGCCGGACGGCGCGCCAACACCAGCATAGGCCGATTCCTGAAATTATTCATGCAGAACCTTGCCGGCTTTCGTCTGTTGCCGGGCGGTGGCGACAAGGGCAGCATAGGGCAGACCTTCAACGTGGTGCTGGCGGAAAACGAAGACGCCTGCGCCGAACTGGGTTGGAGCACATTTGGCGTGGACCGCGGGTTTTCCGAAAACGAGAACGTCGTAACCGTGCAGAGCGTGGTGCACATCAGCCCGCCGACTTACAGCGCCGGTGCCAAAGCCATGGATCACATGCGCGTTATTCACGAGGTGATCGGGCAAAATACGATGGCATACTGGTCGTGTATCGGCCTGTTGTTCGGCAAATGGCATCCGCTCTTGTTGTTGGGGCCCAGCGTGGCCAAGGTATTCGCGCAGGACGGATGGAGCAAAACGCAGATCCGGAACTATCTGCATGAAAACGTCCGGTTAAGCGCCGAGCGTCTGGACGCGTATGCGCGACACTGTGGCATGACGGGACTCAGTATCAAAGGCCAGGTGGAGCAAGGTCTGCTGCCGCCGGAATACGCGCAATCCGACGATCCCGGGCGTTTATTGCGATGTAATATCAAACCGGAGTGGATAGGAATCGTCGTCGCCGGTGATCCGGGACGCAATCAATCCAAGTGCTACGTCAGCAATCACGTGCAGGGGCCGCCGACCAGTCGGCGTGTCGTGTTGCCGACGCGATGGAAGTCGATGCGCGCGGGGTAGGGGCGGGGATGGGGCTCGTGCGTTGTGCACGAACTTGTCGATTATTTTGCAAGTCATCAGCAGGGAGGTATTCCATGTTTTCGATCAGAAAATTATCGCGACAATTTGTCGCTGTGACAACCATCGCGTGGACCGTCGTTGCACACTCGGCCTATCCGGAAAAGGCCGTGAAAATCGTCGTCGGTTTTGCGCCGGGCGGCACTACGGATCTGACTGCGCGTTTTATTGCACAAGCGCTTACGGAGCAAATGGGCAAGCCGTTCGTGGTGGAAAACCGCACCGGTGCGTCGGGCACGATAGCCTACGACATGGTTGCGAAGTCCGCCCCCGACGGATATACGCTGGCGATGGCGGATCCCACCACCGCAATGGTTCCGGGATTGTTCAAACAGCTGCCGTTCAATGTCGTGCGCGACTTTCTCCCGGTCTCGCAGATCATCTCCAGCCCCATGGCGATCATGATTTATCCGGGCTTGAAGGCGAACACCCTGAAGGAGTTCATCGCTCTCGCCAAGGCGTCTCCCGGATCGCTGAGTTATGGATCGGGCGGAGTCGGCAGCAATGCCCACCTCGGGGGCGAAATGTTCAAGAGCTCGGCTGGCGTCAATCTGCTGCACGTGCCGTATCGCGGCGCGGGAGACGCAGTGCAGGCATTGCTGGGTGGACAGGTGCACATGCTCATATCCGCCCTGCCGACCGCGATTGCCAATGCGCCAAGCGGAAAACTCCGTGTGCTTGCGGTGGCTTCACCTGGCAAGCAGCGTTCGTCGTCACTGCCGGATGTGCCCACGACCGTGGAAGCCGGGTTGACGGATTTTGTAATACTGAATTTTTTCGGAATCATGGCGCCTACGGGAACACCCAGACCAATAGTGGCGCAGTTGCATCAGGAAATTGTCAAAGCGTTGGCGAATCCGCAACTCCGCGAACGGTTCATCGCGCAGGGCGGAGATCCCGTGGGCAGTTCACCGGATGACTTTGGAAAGCTGTTTCGCGACGAAGTTGAGCGCTGGGGCAATGTCATCCGCAAGAACGACATACAGCCCGAGTAAGCGGAGGCGGCGCTATGAAATTGCATTGGTTGGGCGGCGCGGTTGCGGTATGCAGTGCGGGTATGGTTGCCGCCCAGGACGTGCCGGCGGGTTATCCGGCCAAGCCGATACGATTCATTGTGCCGTTTCAGCCTGGCGGAGGCACGGACATCGTCGCGCGCCTGCTTGCCGACAAGTTGCGAGCCAGCCTGGGGCAGACGGTGATCGTGGACAATCGATCCGGCGCGGGCGGTATCGTGGGAACGCAGGCGGCGGCCAAGGCTACCCCCGACGGATATACTCTGTTGCTGGGCTATACAGGCAGTCTCACCATTAACCCGCATATCAATCGCGAGCTGCCTTATCAGCCGTTGCGCGACTTTGATCCGGTGAGCCTTGCGGTATCGAGCCCGTTTCTGTTGGTGCTCAATCCATCGGTGCCGGCGACCACGGTCGCCGAATTGATCGCCTTGGCGAAGAAACGTCCTGACCCGCTTAACTACGGTTCGTCCGGCAACGGTTCGCTGCATCACCTCGGGATGGAGTGGTTCAAGTCGATCAGCGGCATCAACTTGGTGCACGTTCCGTATCAGGGCGCGCAGGTTTTCACGGCCGTGATCTCGGGTGAGGCCGCGCTGTCGTTCGCGAGCGTGGTCGGCATGCTGGGCAACGTTAAAGCCGGTCGAGCGCGTGCGATCGCCATTACCAGCCGGGAGCGTACACAGCTGCTGCCCGGTGTGCCCACCATGATAGAAGCCGGCGTGCCAGGATTCGAAGCGGCGAACTGGTTCGGTGTCGTCGTGCCGCACGGCACGCCGCGCGGCGTGGTTAATCGCCTGAGCGTGCTGGTTCAGTCGTATATGAACACCGAGGATATGAAGAAGCGGCTGGCCAGCGAGGGGGGAGACCCCGTCGGCAGCACGCCGGAGGCATTCGGTAATCTGATCAAGACAGAACACGAACGCTGGGGCAGGGTGGTCAAGATTTCCGGGGCGAAAGTCGACTGACGCGCAAGCGGAGAAACGGCAACGAGGACTTCTTCGGCTTATTGCAGGAACTCTACCGGAAGGTACTGCCAAATCCGGACGGGTTTAACCCTTCGCGTACCACGACTTCACGCCGGGATGATCGCGCACCGCATCGTGCACGCGCATGAGCTTCGGATAGTTGGCGAAGATCGTCGCCGGTATGTGGTCTACCTTGCCGCCGATAAACCAGCGCACCGCCATGTGGAGCTTGAGGTCCACGACGTGGAGCTTGGCGCCGTCGAAGTAGGGATCGCCGGCGATGTTATTCTCCGCCGCACGCGCCCATGCCGGCAGAAAACCCGTCACCATCGCTTCGCGCGCGGATTTCTTCTCGGCGTCCGCCATGCGTATGGTTGGTCCCACAACGCTGCGCAGGTCTTCCACATGTAGCATCATGCCTTCATGGCGCGCGGCGTCATAGTCGTCAAATGGATGGAGATCATGGCGGCGCCCGATAAACACGAGTATGGCGTTGGTCTGCGCCAGTGGCGGGTGCCCGGGCAACTCTAAGACCGGCAGGGCGCCGTACGGGGTTTGCGCTTTCATCGCCGGCCAGGCTGCAGGGTTGATACGATCGTCCTCGAAATCGATACCGGCAAGACGCAGCGCGAGTCGGCACTCCTCTCCGCGGCTCACGGGGGCGTCGAAGTAAATTAGCTTGGGCTTTTTCAT
>CANJQI010000180.1 GCA_947476215.1 Betaproteobacteria bacterium | reverse complement strand
TGGTTCGGGTAGTTTACCAAGTGCAAGCAAAAGTCAAAGGGGTCAGGTCTAGATTCGTAGCCTATATCATGCTATAGTATTAGCACTATGTCCCGTCCCATCCGCATTGAGTTTCCCAACGAAAGTCAAAGGGGTCAGGTCTAGATTCGTAGTCTATATCATGCTATAGTATTAGCACTATGTCCCGTCCCATCCGCATTGAGTTTCCCAACGCGTTGTATCACGTGACCTCGCGCGGTGATCGGCGGTAGGACATTTTCGACGATGACGACGACCGTCGCGCGTTCTTGAAGACCTTGGGCGACGTGGTGGGGCAGTTCAACTGGTTGTGTTACGCGTGGTGTCTGATGGACAACCACTACCACCTGCTGATCCAGACGCCCGACGGCAACCTGTCCAAGGGCATGCGGCAGCTCAATGGCGTTTATACCCAGTTGAGCAACCGCCGCCATCGGCGCGTGGGGCACCTGTTCCAGGGGCGGTTCAAGGCGATACTGGTGGACAGCGACGCCTATCTGATGGAGTTGGCACGCTACGTCGTACTGAACCCGGTTCGTGCGCGCGTGGTGAAGCGTGCCACAGACTGGGAGTGGAGCAGCTACCGCGCCAGTCTGGGAATTGCGCCTGCGGAGCCATTTCTGGCGATAGACGGGCTGTTGTCGCAATTTGCCAGGCGGCGTGACGTGGCGCGATTGCGGTATGCGCGATTTGTGGCGGAAGGGATCAAGGCGCCTTCGCCATGGACGCAGCTCAAAGCACAGGTATTCCTGGGCAATGACCCGTTTGTCGAGCAGATGCTAAAACGCGCTGCCGGCAGCCAACGGCGGGATGTGCAAATTCCAAGGGCGCACCGGCGGGCGCCGCCGGCGTCGCTTGCGCAGATCGAAAAAGAGGCTCCTGACCGCGACTCCGCTGTCGTGCAGGCGCATGCAACCGGCGCCTACTCGTACCAGCAAATTGGTTCACACTTTGGGCTACACTTCACGACGGTGGGCAAGATAGTAAGAAGCGCGAGGCGAGAGAAGGGTGGTGTTAAATGATATGCTACGTATCTAGACCTGACCCCTGCTTTTGGGACCCCTGCTTTTTGGCAAAGCTGCAGGCCTGTCTGGCGGATATGCAGCTGGCGGACACTGGCTGGCGCATGGTGATGGCACTGGTGAGGCGGCGCAAAGCGCTTGGCTGAATCGCTGGCGTGGCGTGATGCACGTTAGACTACCTGTCTTGCAAGACGGTTTGACACGGACATGAGCAATCAGATCGATATCAGGGCATACGTCGAAGGCGCGCTTCAGGCCAGACGGTTTGCCGTTCTGGCGACGGAGCGTGATGGTCAGCCGCACTCCAGCTTGATAGCCATCACGCCGATCTGCGGGGCCCGGCAGCTTATCTTTGCGACGTATCGCAGCACGCGCAAGTATCGCAATCTGACTCAAAACGGCAAGGTGGCGGTTTTCATCGACGACCGTGACGAAAACAGGCTGGCGCTGCCGGGAGGCTTCGTGCTGACCGCGCTCGGCCATGCGCAAGTGGTCAGCGCCGGCGAGAACGCGGCTGTTCGCCGTGCGCATCTGGAGCGTCATCCTGACCTGGAGTCCTTTCTGGGGGCGCTGGACTGTACGCTCATTCGCGTAACGGTGGACGCCTATCAAGTCGTGGGGGCAATTGACGATGTCAGATGGTGGCGTCTGGACGAGCCGGCTGGCGACTGACAACGGACGAGGCGTGGCCGGCGACCGGCCAAGTCCCGGCACAGCAACATCGGTGATAATGGGGGCATGGGGGCATGGGGGCATGGGGTCATGGGGTCAAGTCTTTCATTATCGTATGAAAACGAAAGACCTCTCTGTGTCCCTGAGGTTGGGCGCCGAAGGAATCGACGGGACGAATCTTTGTGTGTGCGCCGTGTCGTAAGAAGACTCTGATTTGCAGTCACTGTGATCGCGGACAGATTTATTGCGCTGGGGAATGCGTGCGCAAGGCGCGGGCTCCGCGCAGGGTTGTGCCGGGTCAGGAACAAGTTCGCCTGGTTTGCTTTTCAGTTAATTTTCGGTTAATTTTGTTGACGCGTCATCATATTAACGTTAGTCTGGATGGCATGACAATCGCTTCTACCCATACCGGGCGCGCCTCCGCAGGACGGCCGCGCACCAGTCAGCTGAACCGCGCCGAGCAATTGCGCCTTGCCAAGCAAAAGCAGCGCGAGCGCGATGGCAAGGCCGGCCGAACCGAGGCTCGCGTCAAACTGCCCCGGGCGCTTGCGCAACGCCTGGCCATCGCCGCACGGCAACCCGGATTCATCGACGCGCTCACACTGTTCTTGGATGCGGAAACCATAGACCTTGAGCGCTATCCGCAGCTCAAGCTGTTGTGCTGGAACCGGCGTGGGGGCTACCTTGCCGCGGAAGACGCGTGGAGCCTGTATGAACGAAATTGGCGTTTTGTCGAACCCGATCATCTGGAGTCCGCGGAACGGGGTTTGATCGACACGCTTTCTGCGCGCTTCGGCGCAGGCATGCGCCATGGCTGAGTACCGGCGTGCGCGACACCGAAACGTTGCGCGCGTACTTGATGCGCTTGACGCCGGCGTCTTGACCCGGGCGAATTGCTATTTCGGCGGCGGCACGCGCATCGCCCTGGAACTGGATGAATTCCGGGAATCCGAGGACATCGACTTCATCTGCTCCAGCATTGCCGGATACCGGCTGCTGCGAGCCGGGATAGAGAATCGGTCTCTGGGCGAACTGATGCCGGCATTGCGCGGTGGCGTGAGCTTGCTTCGCGACGTGCGCGCCGACCAGTACGGCATACGCACAATCTTCGGTGTGGACGGCGAACCGGTGAAATTCGAAATCATCCTCGAGGCGCGCATAGTGGTTAAAGCCGCAAAGCTCAAGCGCATTCCGGTGCCCGTGCTGGATCGGTCCAGTTGCTTTGCCGAAAAATGGCTTGCCAATGCCGACCGTTGGAACGATAAATCGGTGCTGAGTCGCGATGCCATCGACCTGGCATTCATGCTGCACGCCTGGGACATTGAAGATGCTCTGGCCGGCGCGGCGCTGGCAACCGCCGCTTATGGGAAGGCCGTCGTCCGCGCGGCGCGGGCCGCAAGCACAACACTGCTGGAGAATGCCAACTATCGAAAACAGTGCATCGAGAATCTCGCCATTGATGACGCAAAAAAACTGGTGTCAGGTTTGAAATTGTTCCCCGGTGTCCTGAAGGCCATTCACTGATCGGATCCGTCGACAAATGGGCCAAGGTCATCAAGTCTGCCGGGCATCAACCGGCTTTGATGCCGGTGGCCTTGACCAGTTTGATCCACTTCGCGAATTCGGCCTTGATCTGTGCCGTTCAGACTGCCTGCGCCGGGCCGGTTGTCGACGACGACGTTCTGTTTGAGCGTCTCTGTTCAGTCTGACGGCGGCATTCTGGCCACCGTAGAGTTGCCGCGGAGAGTTGAACAATACATATATATCATTACGTTACAATTCACGCGCGGCGTTCTGTCCAGCACTATTCCCCACTTATGCCCGCATCGCGTATGACCTTGCCCATGCGCGACATGTCGGCCTTGACGATGGTCCCAAGTTGCTCGCGCGTGCTGCCTACGGTCTCCATACCTACGCTGAGAAATTTCTCTCTAACGTCAGCGGCGTTGACGATGCGCGCGACCTCCTGTTCGAGGCGGCTCGTCACAGCAGTCGGTGTGCCTGTGGTCGTGAACAGCCCCAGCATCGACACCGCTTCATAGCCGGGCAGGCCCGAAGCCGCGATGGTCGGCAGCGCAGGTATCAGTGCCGACGGTTGCGCGCTCGTGACCGCCAGCGCTCTGAGTCTTCCGGATTTCGCGTGCGGCACAACCGAGCCCGCGGGCGCGAACATCAGTTGCACCTCGCCGCTCACCAGCGCCGTCAGCGCCGGCCCCGTACCCTTGTAAGTGACGCGCACGATATTGACGATTGCCATCGACTTGAACAGTTCCGCGGCAAGATGATTCGAGCCGCCCGCAAGTCCGGAGCCGTAATTGAGCTCGCCCGGCTTGGCGCGCGCCAGCACCAGCAGTTCCGCGATGGACTTGACCGCCACCGCCGGATTCACCGCCAGAATATTCGGCGAGCGTGTCGCCAGTGTGACCGGCGACAGATCGCGCAGCGGATCGTAGGGTGCTTTGTCCTGCAGGAACGGCTGCAGCCAGATGGTACTGCCATTGAGCATCAACGAGTAGCCGTCGGGCGGCGCCTTGGTGACGAGTTCCGCCTGTATCACCACGCTGCCGCCGCGATTCTGCACGATCACCGGTTGTCCCAGACTCGCCGTCAGACCCTGCGCAATCACACGCGCCGCATAGTCGCTGCTGCCGCCGGTTTCAGCGGCAACGATGCGTATGGGTTTGGTCGGATATGCCTGTCCGCCCGCAGTATTGACGACCAGAATCGCCACGCCTGTCATGAGCGCATGAAATGCCTTGTGCGTCACCCCGGCGCATGCCGGTGCCCAGTGAATTCGAATCAGGGGCATCAAAAACGAACCGGATGCCGGCAGGCACCGGCATGACGGCGACAAGAAAACCTTGGAGAAACTCGAAAAATTCCCCATCATTTTTTCTCCGCCGCAGTCAATTGTTTGACACTGCTCTCCAGCGCACGGTCCGCCAATGCCGTCAGTTTTTCTCCCGTCACGTACTCGGGATTCCCTGGTATCACCACCATTGCCGATTCCGGTACCTGATTCGAGCGCACGATCTGTCGCGCAAGCGCGGCAAACTGTTCGGACGCGAGTATCACAGCGGGGCGGCCCCGCCGGATCAGTTGCACTGTATCGTGGACACTCCACGATGTGCAGCTGCCTCAATTCGCAAGTCCGACGATGGCTGCGTCGCACTCCGCCGCGATCTTGTCGAGCAACGCATCCGGCGCGGCGGGGTTGCGCGGAATCTCATAGCGGATGATGCGCGCGACGTGGTGCTTTTCCGTGAGTTGATCGCGGAACCGGCCTATCATTTTTTCGAAGCTGGGCCACAGATTGCTCAATATGCCCACGGTTTTTCCGGACAGGTCATGCACGGCGGTAATGGCAGTCGCGCTGGATTTTCTGGCGATCACGCCGGTGGGGTCAAGGTATTTCATGAGTCTATCCGCTTCGTAACCATCGCGGATGGTCCGAAATTATAGAGGTGAGTGACATGATAGGGCTCCGCGCTGCCGGCCACGATGATCACAATGTCGTCGGGCTTTTCGCAGATGCAGATGCGATTATCGCCTGCAAGTATGCGTGGTGTTCGGTGGCGCGACTGCGTGGATTCCTTGGGCATGACGTCGACCGGAATCTTGGTGTGCTCGAACAGCCACTCGCAGATCCGTGGTTTGGGCCAGCCCGCGTCATTAAAGAGATTTGCATGGCCGGGTGACAGGATCAGCACAGGATTTCCGATGCCGTTGTTGTAGCTTCCGCTACCGTAGACGGCCATCGCGTTAGCCGTCATCATCAGTATGCTTTCAGGCTGTGAGTAAGGCGTTCGGAAGCTCAGCGTGCCCTGCACGCCGATTGCGGTGACCGTGCTGTCCTCGCGTCGATAGCCCAGGTCCATGTGCAACGTGTTCCACGGACTTTCTTCTTCGAGTTCGCCGAGGCAGAACGTGTATTTGCCCGGCTGTCCCATTTCCGCCTTGTCGATCTCGCCGGGTTTGCCGCCACCGATGTTGATCAGTATCAACCGTAGCGCGCGGCCTATGGTCGCGTTGGCGCGCCGTCCCGGCCCCAGCGCACCGCGCCCGCAGTTGAGGTCTATCTTGTGCCGTATGGGTCCGTTGATGATGAAGAACGGCGTGACCGAATTGGTGGTGCCCTGTATGCCCATCAGATTGAAGCGCGGTTCCGCCATCGCGCGCACCGCCGCCACCAGCACCGGTAGATACTCGTTGCGGCACCCGGCCATCACTGCGTTGATCGCGATCTTCTCCATGGTCGCCGGCGCACCATCCGGGGCCACCTCGGCCGCGACGTCGTCGGCGTGCAGGCCGTTGAACGCCAGCATGTCCCGCACATACGCTTCCTTCGGCGGAATCACCGGCAGCCCGTCCGTCCAGCCGCGCGCGTAGATGTCATCAAACGCCGCCCGGTAATCGTCCGGGCCTGCTACCGACAATGCGCTTAGTTCCATCATCGGATCAGTCTCCAGAGCGGCAAGTGGTGCTTTATGAAAAGTGGTTTCATAAGTGATCGGTACGCCCCAACGTAAGCCAGAGTCCAGAACGGTTGGGACAAGCACATCATTGCCAATCTGGAGGCCGATCTTTACCGGCATGACGAAGTCCAGAATGTCTCGGTGGCTTTCAGCCGTATACTAACAGCAGTTGAACTGCGTTCAGGAGCGGCAATCGACAGCGCCGCCGGCCTCGGCATTGCACAACACAGCTACTATGCCGACGGCAACGTCAATGCCGACAGCCGCGCCAGCATAGACGGCTGGGAGCAGAACGATCCATGGCGGCTGCGAGCGCGTAGTCCTACGCTGATTAATGTGTGGGTGATGAGGAAACCAGAGGAGTGAGATATGGCGCCGTTCCGTTTGTCCGCATTGTTGCTCTGGCCGACATTGATGATGGTGATTTCCGGCCTTGCCCCGGCACAGACCTATCCAGTCAAACCTGTGCGCATCATTACCTCGGGTGCCGGTGGCGGCAACGACGTTGCGGCGCGACTGGTGGCGCAAGGTCTGACGGATAGTCTGGGGCAGCAGGTGATCGTTGAAAATCGACCTGCGGTGATAGGCATAGGCACGGCCGCCAAAGCGATGCCGGATGGTTATACGCTTCTTGTTGCAGGCAATTCGCTTTGGCTATTGCCACTGATGGGAGACACGTCATTCGATCCGATCAGGGATTTCTCGCCGATCGCTGAAGTTGCACGATCTCCCGGCATCGTTGTCGTGCACCCTTCCTTACCCGCAAAATCAGTAAAGGAGTTGATCGCGCTGGCAAGGGCAAAGCCGGGACAACTCAATTACGCCTCCGGGGGTACCGGTTCTTCAAATCATCTCGCGGCGGAATTATTCAAGCACATGGCCGGCATCAATATCGTGCGGATTTTTTACAGGAGTGGCGGACTTGCGCTCAGCAGTTTGGTTGGTGGTGAAGTGCAACTGATGCTACCGACCGCAAACTCGGTGACCCCGCATGTTAAGTCCGGCAGGTTGAAGGCGTTGGCGGTGACGAGTGCTGATACTTCCGTGCTTGCTCCCGGCCTGCCCACGGTCTCGGCATCGGGGCTTCCAGGATATGAGTCGATCCAGATCTACGGTGCATTCGTGCCCGCAGGAACGCCATCCGCGCTGATCGTCCGGCTGAATCAGGATATCTCCCGATTTCTGGTATTGCCGGCAGCGAAAGAAAAGTTTTTCAATATCGGATCGGAAACTGTAAATACATCTCCAGAACAGCTCGCGACCATGATCAAGTCGGAAATCATCAGAATGGGGAAAGTCATTAAAGCCGCGGATATCAAGGGTTCGGAATAATCCTGAAAATGGCAGTTACTCCAACTGAATATTGCCGGCCTTCACCACTTTCGCCCAGCGCGCGAGATCCATCTTGATGATTTGCGTGAACTCGTCGGGGGAAGTGCCGACGGTTTCGAGGCCGAGTGCAACGAAACGATTGCGTACGTCGGGCAGGTTGGCAGAATTATTGCAATTTGCAGCGCCGGCGTTTCGACCTGCATCAGCTACTTAACGATGGATTCGTAACCGCCTGCAGACGTTGCGCGAGGAGTTTGAGCAGCGATAGTCCGAATGCAGGATTGGATTGCACAAGCTCTGTCAGTTGCTGACGGTTGACTGTCAGCAGCGCACATTCGGTCTCGGCGACGGCATCGGCGACGCGGGTCGAGCGATCGAGGAGCGCCATTTCGCCGAACACGCCGCCGACGCCTACATGTTCCAGCGTGATGCCGTTCGCGACGATCGCCACGCGGCCCTCGCGCGGCATGTACATCAGCGCGCCCGGTTCACCCGCGGTCATGATGGGCTGTTCGGGCATGAATCGCATCAGTGCCGGATTGCCGAGTTCGTCGGTAATCGCGTCCAATGTCTTCTCGTCAAAGACGCAGCGTTCGCTGGAGGCAAGATTTTCAGGCAGCAATTTCTGCATGGTCGCGCGCGCCAGCGTCAGCCGCAGGCGGCCGATCATGATGCCCATCAGCATGAGCGCGAAGCCGGGCGTTTTCTGTATCGCTTTCTGGAACTGCTTGCCATTGAGCGTGATGACGCGGCACGCGGTTTTTGCCGTGGCGGTGGCACTGCGGGTCGAATTCGTGATGGTAGCCATTTCGCCGAAGACTTCTCCCGGCTTGACGGTGTCTATTGATTTGCCGCCGACGGTAAGGCTGACCGAACCCTCGACCAGTAAATACATGCGATCGTCTGAAGAAAAGAAACTCCTTTGCTGCTTTTCGACGAAAAACGATTTGCCCGCCGCAACGTCTTCGGGCGTGCCCGCTGCTTCAAAGAATGCCCGGGCCGCCGCCGGATCGTAGATCGGGCTTTGCGACGGTTTGGATATTTCCGGGAATGCGCCAGGCACGGGTCGAGTAAACTCTAGAGTAGACGCGAATTCGGGTGGATAAAACGCAGCAGAGTTGGCGGCGATTTTAACGCTTCCGGCTTCGGCGAGCGCAAATGCCGCCATTTTCAGTTCGACTCCTTGATTGTGCGGCCTTTGGCCGATTGAACGGGACGCGCGTTCATCGGGTACATGCGCGAAAACAGATTCAGTTGCTCGGCGGTGGCCTGAACCGGTTGCTTCATGACGATCCACAATACGTCTTCGGTGCACGGCGGCGTGGTCAGCGAGCCCATATAGGTGAAGTACTTGCGACTATCCGGAAGTATCTGATTTAAATCAAGATTTGACGCGGCCGTGACCTCCGTGTTCTTCTCGAGCGGTAGATTGTTGAGCACCGCCTGCAGCGCCGGCTGACGCGCACCGGCTTCCACCAGCACCGCAACCACCGCCAGCCTGCCTTCGCCGTCCTTGTGGACGAGGTGGACGACCATATCGAATTGCTGCCCGTCTATCATTTCCTCGGACGGGCTGTGAAAGTGAAACTGCACCAGTCGGTAACGCCGACCCATGATCCGTATGGAATTCCATCCGTTGACGTTGGCCTGTATGGTGTGGCCGTTGTCGACGACGCGAAATCCGCTCGGCCGGTATTCGAAAAGGATAGGATCGAGCTCAACCTTTATGCCGTCGCGTATATCGATCGGTGACTGGCGGTCACCGTTGCCGCATTTGGCGAATTCGGGCGACAGCCGCGCCCAGGCTTGTGGACCGGTTGCGCCCTCGTATGACCAGTGCCGGTGAGGAACCGCAGCGCCTTCGGGTGTTGTTCCGAGTGCGCCGTGAGCGTCGGGTTTTGCACCTGCGCTCGTGACGGCGACGTGTTGCAGCCCTGAATTCTTGCTGACTTTGACACGCTGGTGTCGTGGCACGGCGGGCGGCGTTGGAACGGCCAGTTTCGTGCGATCGATGGCGGCCAGCAGTTCGCTCTGCTTGGTCGCTACATTAGCTTCCACCTTGGATGCGACGGCCGCTGCTGCCAGGGCTTCGGTTTTCAATGCGACCTTGGACGGTGCTTCGGTTTTCAGCGCGACCTTGGCGGGCGCGGCCGGTGTTACTTCCTTGGGTGCCGCTGCGGCTGTCGCTGCCGGTGCGGCAGCCTTGTGTTCCTCAGCAGTCGCGGACAGCGCCAGGACCACGCCCAGCACGAGGGCAATGGTATGTAAGTGGGCAAGGCAATTCATTTTTTTGATCCTCCGATAGCGATGTGACTATCTGCTGGATTTCGATTCGTCATCAAGGCGCACACTGGCATGATGATTTTGACGCTGGCTGCGGAATTCAACAAACGCCAGAATCTCTTTATCGGTCCGGACGGCGGTTTCTTTAGGAAAAACAGGCCTGGATCATGTCCAGGAATAAGCCCATGATCCCGGTGTATTTCGGCGTATTACGTTATAGTTACCAAGCACTCTGGGCGTGTTTGCGCGCTACGACCGCACCTTCCCTGCTTCCACCAGATAGGAAATTTATGATCATTCTGTTGAACGCTGTCTTGCGCACGCTGGCCATGACCATACTTGTCGCAATGGCAGGACATGCCGTCGGGCAGCAAACATTTCCGGTCAAGCCCATACGCATCGTGATCCCGTTCCCGCCGGGGGGCGCAAATACGACGGTGGCGCGTCTGCTGGGCCAAAAAATGACCGAGAACTGGGGCCCGCAGGTTATCGTCGACAACCGGCCGGGTGGAAATTCAATCATAGGCACCGAATATGTCGCCAAATCCGCGCCCGACGGCTATACCTTGACGCTGATCAGCAGTGCGCATGTGATCAATTCGGTACTGCTTCCCAATTTGCCGTACGACAGCATCCGGGATTTCGCCGCGGTTGCGACCGCGACCAGCAGCGGATACGTCCTCGCCTTGCATCCGTCGCTGCCGGTCAAGAATGTGCGCGAGTTCATCGCGCTCGCCAAGTCGCGTTCGGGGCAGCTCAACTACGCATCGTCCGGGAGCGGTGGCGTGCAACATCTGGCCGGCGAACTGTTCAATATCGTGGCCAAGGTCAAGATGCAGCATATCCCTTACAAGGGCGGCGGCCCGGCCATAACCGAGCTGATCGGCGGCCAGGTCGACCTGATGTTTGCCAACCCCGCCAATGTCATTGCCTATATTCAGGCCGGCAGAC
>CANJQI010000179.1 GCA_947476215.1 Betaproteobacteria bacterium | reverse complement strand
CTTTCCCACACCAATCCACAAAAAACAACCATTCCACGCAAATCTTCGTCCCCATTCTAGTCACAAAATCCGCGCTGCTACGGCGCACCAAAGGCTAGAATTAACGTTTTCGGTCAGGCACTAGTTAGTAGCTGTGGATCGTTGTCAACATGCGTTGCAACAGCGAGGTGCTGGGCACGCCGGGCGCGGCAAAGACCTCGTGGTTGGCCAGTCAGCGATGCCAGGTGCCAAAAGGCGGTTGCGGCACAGGGCGCGCGGTTGCTGGATACCACTGCCTGAAACTGTGGGACGATGTGCACGCCATACTGGAAGCCAACGGTCGGGTGCGCGCCAACATCACGCGCGCAAAAACCGAATTCCTGTTAAAGGGCATTGTTTTCGGCGAGGACGGGCGCGCACTCTCGCCCAGCCAGTCGACCAAGAAGAGCGGGCGGCGCTACCGTTATTATGTGCACCAGCGCGACGTAAAGGAGTTCGCCGGCGCCTCGGGCCTGCCGCGGATCGTCGCTGCGGATTTGGAATCGGCGGTGCTTGAACAACTGCGCGGCCTGATGCGCGCGCCGGCGCGACTGACCGACGCCATCGCGCACGCCAAACGCTGCGATGCAACGCTGGACGAAGCCAAGGTCACGGTCGCCATGAACCGGCTGGACGCGATCTGGGCGCAGATGTTTCCGGCGGAGCAGACGCGCATGATCAAGCTGACGGTAGAAAAAGTCATCATCTCGACCAAGCAACTGGAGGTGCGCCTGCGCGCCAACGGTATGGAGCGCCTGATTCTGGAGATGCAACCGGATGCGGCGGTGGCGGCATGAAGGACAGGACAGTCACATCCTGCACGCGGGACCACTCGATGAGGCCGCCGCCAGCGACGGGCGGCTGGTGCTGATCACGCCGATCCGGTTTAAGCGCAGCGAATAGGAAATTTAACCGCCTCTTTTGACTGAACTCAACATCACTTGGCTACGCGATGCCACCGTGAACGGTAGAATGACTTGGACCGATGCCAACACTTGGGCAAACAACCTTGTGGTTGATGGCGACAGCGGCTGGCGGCTACCAATGATGTTGGACCCCGGCGCATGCGTCTTCAGTCTCGGCGGCGGCACTGACTGCGGCTACAACGTGCGGACCAAGATCGGCGACACGGTCTACAGCGAAATGGCGTACCTCTACTACGTGGAACTGGATAACAAGGGCTGGTGCACGCCGGGTGACGTGATATGCGACACTCCGCAAATCGGCCGGGCGGGGGTAAGCAAATAGTCCGCTGGTGATTAATGCTATCGGGCGTCCGCTTCCGACCCTTATGCATAGATCTCAATTATGTATAGCTCGTGGAGCTGGGAGCGGATTTACCCAGATGCCGAGGGAAATTGGCGAGCGAGTTTCTAGACATAATTTCAATGTAGGAGTCCAGTGATGGTCCCATCCACTTCAGGAGACCATCATGAAAGACGCCCGGCAGCATCCATTCGAATTGATCGACTGGCTCAGCGGAGGACCACTGGCAGCTCATGTCGATGCCTTCAAGCATTACCTGACTGAACGCGGATACGCCAAGAACAGTTTTGCCCACTGCGTGAGCAGCGTTGCCCACTTTGCGCAGTGGATTCACCGGCGTCACATAGATGTTCGGCGTATCGACGAGTCAATTGTTGCTGAGTTCCTCGGTGAGCACCTGCCATCGTGCCGTTGCAGCGGCGCGGTTCAGCGTCATCGCACCAGTTTAAGCGCCGCGCTGGGGCATCTGCTGGTGGTGCTTCGCGCGCGTGGCGTGATCGCCGCGCCGGTCGTGAGCAGAACGCCAGTGAATGAAGAGCTGGGCCGCTACGCCGAATACATGTCGTGCGTGCGCGGTCTAGCCTGCGCGACCCAGACGATGGCACTGAGCATCGTGCGCCGGTTTCTGATCTCCCGATTTGGCGACTACGAGATTGACATCACGACAATCCATCCAGAACAAGTTCGGTACTTCTTCGCCCAAGAGGCAAAACGCTACAGCAAACCGGTAAACACCGGCTCGGTCGTGGCAGCGCTGCGCGGGTACTTCCGCTACCGGGCTTCCTTGGGTGACGCTATGCATGGCCTCATTGGCGCACTATCGTATCCGGCCAACTGGCAGTTGGCCTCGCTGCCCAAGACCGTGACGCCTGAAGACGTCGAGAAATTGGTGAAGTCTCTCAGTCAGGGCAATGGGTCCGAGCGGCGTAGTGCTGCCATCGTGCGGTGCGCTCTCGATCTCGGGCTTCGCAGTGGTGAGGTTGCCCGGCTAGGCCTCGATGATATCGATTGGCAAGCCGGCACGATCACCTTGCGCCACACCAAGGGACGCCGGGAAGATGTGCTGCCGTTGCCGGTCACCACCGGCGCCGCCATCGCCGCATACCTGAAAGACGGACGGCCCAAGACCCGCAACCGTGCTGTCTTCGTACGCCACGTCGCCCCACGCGACCAGCCCGTCGGCCCGGACATGGTGCGCAAGACGATCAAGCAGGCCTACGCGCGTGCCGGACTACCCTACACGCGCTCACACCTGCTTCGCCACACCATGGCCAATCGGTTGCTGGCGGGTGGTTCCTCCCTCAAGGAAGTAGCCGACGTACTACGTCATCGCTCACTGAATACCACTTTGATCTACGCCAAGCTCGACAGCCGCACTCTGGTCGAAGTGGCGCTGCCGTGGCCGGGGAGCGCATCATGAGCGCGCCCCAATCCCTGCGCGCACGCGTTGAGCGTTACCTGACCGAACGTCGC
The DNA here is from genome assembly GCA_947476215.1 of Betaproteobacteria bacterium. Classification (GTDB taxonomy): domain Bacteria; phylum Pseudomonadota; class Gammaproteobacteria; order Burkholderiales; family SG8-41; genus PALSA-1004. Next base: position 8,091 of record CANJQI010000179.1, on the reverse strand, counting down.
CGACTGGGCTTCGGTCTGCGCAGCGCGGCATACGCCTTGCGTGGCTTCGCGCGCCATGTTCAGAGCATCGGTCACCACGGACCGTTGACGGTGGGAATCATGGCCGAATGGGCGCGGCGCGACAGCCACGGCAGTAGTGACCCGCACACTTGGGCCCGGCGCATCAAGCAGTTGCGCCCGTTCACGCGCTGGCTACAGCAATTTGAGCCGCTCACAGAGGTGCCCGAGGAAGCTCTCTTCGGTCGCTTGCCACAGCGTCAGGCGCCCCACATTTACAACGACGGGGAAATCGTCGATCTGCTGGCGGCCGCACCGGCGCTTGGGCCAAGTTCCGGGCTGCGCGGGATGATCTTCGAGACGTTGTTCGGGATGATTGCCTGCACGGGACTTCGCATCTCCGAGGCACTGGCGCTGCGCAACGAGGATGTTGATCTCGTGCGCGGCATGCTCACCATCCGCCAGACCAAGTTCGCCAAATCGCGGCAGGTACCCCTGCACCACAGCACAATCCATTCGTTGCGTCGCTATCGTTCGGCGCGCGATCTATCCGGCGAATCGACAGAGGGTAATGCGCCGTTCTTCATCGGCACGCGAGGTCGGCGGCGCGGACTGGCGCTGGGTGAGCGTCAGGTGCATCGCGTCTTCGCAGGACTGCGCAAGCGTCTGGATTGGCGCAATCGCTCATCGTGGTACGGCGTGCTTGCTCCAGCCGGCGTTGCCAAAGACATTATCGTCCTGCTCAATGGCGCGATAGTCAAAGTGCTCGGCACACCCGAGATGAAGGAAGCCCTGAATCGCGAAGGAACCGAGCCCCAGCCCACAACACCAGAGCAGTTTGCGGCATTCATAGGTCGCGAGCTGGCGCAGAACGCCGAACTGATCAAGCTTGCCGGGGCGAAGGCCGAATAGCGGAACAATGCTGCCGCGCGGGTTGTGTATCCGAGCCGCAGGCCTCCGCAGGCGTGGGCGTCACTGTTGATAAAACGCGGGGCTATTCCGGGGTAATACCCGCGGTTTTGATAACTTCAGCGAGCCTGCGGAGTTCAATGCGCACATGATTTGAAAAGTCATCCGGGCTGCTGCCGACGAGATCAGCCCCATACTCCGTCGTAAATTTTTCCTTGACGCTCGGTACCGTAATTGCACGGGCCACTTCGACATGCAGCTTGCCGGCAATGTCTTTAGGTATTCCGGCCGGGCCTGCCAGTCCGTGCCAGGCGTAAATAGCCATGCCTGCAACGCCCGCTTCGGCCATGGATGGCACGTCGGGCATCGCAGGCGAGCGCCGGCGCTCGGTGGTGGTGACTGCGAGAGCGCGCAACTTGCCGCTGTTGACCAGCGTCAGCACTGCGGGTATTGCCGTGATCTGCATCTGAACATCGCCGGTGAGCATCGCGGTCGTGACCTCGCTGGCGCCCTTGAACGGAACATGGGTGATATCGACCGTGGCTGCCTTGTTAAAAAGTGCGGGCCACAAGTGATTCGAACTGCCGACACCCGCTGATCCGTAGTTGATCCTGCCTGGTTTCGCCTGCGCCAACGCGATGAATTCCTTGAGTGTAGTGACACCCAGCGACGAGGGCACCACCAGCACATTGGGGATGGCGGTGATTTGCGATATGGGCGTGAAATCGCGGGCAACGTCGAAAGGAAGCGACTTGCGCAAACCGGCAAGTATTGCGGTGCTCGTATCCATCAGCATCAGCGTATATCCATTGGGGCTCGATTTTGCAACAAACTCGGCGCCGATCGCGCCACCCGCGCCGGCGCGGTTCTCGACATTGAACGGTTTTCCAAGTTGTTCGGTTAATTGCTGGGCAATCATGCGCCCGACAATATCGCCAGCCCCGCCCGGAGCGAAAGGCACTACCAGGCGTACAGGTTGAGTAGGGTAGGTTTCCGCGCCCTGACAGAGCGATGCGCATATCCAGATAATCGCAACCCCTACTGATCTACACATTGCTGTTTCCCTTCCTTGTACGAATTGCTTTTGCCGATTTCGATCCGGCATTGCGCGGCACGTGTCAGCGTGCAGCGAGCCGGCTGTTCCAGTCTTTGGGTAGCCGTATGACTTTGCTCACGGGATACCCGCGCAACCCGTTATGAGCAAAAACATACGCATTGTTGCGCAGGGGATCGCCGGTCACGACGATCATGTAGTCGTCGGGCTTCCACACCAGCGGGACGAGGCGGTCCGGATCGTTCGATTCATGAAATACCCTGGGAATGGCGCCGAGTTTTGCCTCCGCAGCGAGGTTAATCGCAGGAATTTCCGCCCAGTCGTTCAGAATGCGTTCGAGTTGGCTTGCCGGGATGCGCGCGTGGTCGAACAAATACTGCTGCACGTCGGTTTTCGATAATCCGGCTTTTGCCATGGTCTCGGCGAGCACCGGCGTCAGCAGTATCAACGGAGATAATTTTCCCTTGCCCTGCGCCACGGTAAACATCAGTTGCCACGAAATCTGGCGCACCACGGCATCTGCGAGGTAGGGAAGCATGCGCTCGCGCACGGACCCGGATACCGAGGCAATGACATTGCCGCCCGTATAGCGCGAAATGGTGACCGTGTTCTGGCCGGCCTTGTAACCCATGGCTTCACTCGTCGGTGGCCATCCGATGTGCGCGAGAACGTCTTCGTTTTCCGCGACTAGCACGCGCCATGTGTTGCCAAACGTGCCTTTGTCGTTCTTGTGGAGCTGAAATCCCGCCACATTGCGCAGATATAGCCGCCAGAAGCGGCCTACCGAGGTGTTTGGCAGGAAACCATCCCGCATCACCCCTTGCGTGTAGTTAAACCCCAGATCCTTGATGATAGGGCCGTTCAGGATTATCAGTGTTTCGCCGCCCGGCGTATTACCGCTGTGCTCCACGCCATAGTCAGGTTCGGCCATGGCTTCCACCAGCGCAATCAGCAACGGCATGTATTCGGGAAGGCAACCCGCCATGACACCATTGACAGCGATGCTCCATAGCGTGGCCGCACGGTTGTCGGGCAGCAGCGTGCCCAGGCTCTCGTCGGGTGGGCGGTCGGTGAACCGCAGGAAGGCGTCGATCTTTTCGCGCGTGGGCGGTACTACCGGCAGACCATCGGTCCACTCATTTTCGCGGAAGAACAGATTGACCGCGTCAAATCCGCCCTTGAACACGATATCGCGTGCGCCGGGTTCGCCCTGATCCGTTGCGGCGGTTCGCGCGCCGGTCAGATGCTCTATGATTTGGGGGATGGTTACGTTGAGGATATTATTCGCGAGTTCTTCCCTGCTTTGCACGCCGGCATGGCCGGGCACCATGGCCACCGGAATATTGGGCATGCCCAGTCCGGTGCCGACCGCACCCGCCTGCAGCATGAATCCCTCGCACACCAGGGTTGAAGACGGGATGCCGGCTCTTTCACATACCGCACTCGCCCGCAACACGGCAGGCGTGCAGCTTCCTCAACAACCCATGCCGGAAATGGCCGCATCCACCTCTAGTTCCTTGAGGCGGGCGGGCAACGCCGCGACTACCGCGCGTTCGTCGTTGCCATGCGTATTGCCGAATTCCTTCCAGTTGACAAACGTTATCCCGGGAAAGCGTGCTTTGAAGGCTTTCTCAATAACGGCAAAAACTTCATCGCCGCGGAACAGATAATCCCACAAAAATGCGATTTTCTTGCCTGCCAGGGTGTCCAGGCGTGGTGCAACTGCCCTGATTTTGCTTTGCCGCGGAGAAAGCGGCCAGTAGACTTCATAGTTTCCATCGCTGTTACTGTCAGGCATGGCTATGCTCCAGATTGTTTTCGTTCTGATTATACTGTGAGCTAGATGGTGAGTGAGGAGTGAGTTTCATATGTTCGGAAACATATCAAGTGTGTTGTTAGTCTTGCTTGCGATGGGTGCCGGCGCAGTGCTCGCGCAGAATTATCCATCCAGACCTATTCGTATCATCACCAGCGATCCTGGGGGCGGAAATGATGTCATTGCGCGTCTGATCGTGCAGGGAGTCACGAGTTCAGGAAACCTGGGGCAGCCGATCATTGTGGAAAATCGCGGTGGCGCGAGCGGAGCGATTCCCGCCGAAGCGGTCGCAAGATCGACACCTGATGGCCATACGCTGCTCGTATATAGCAATAATTTCTGGACATTGCCGTTTATACAGAAAGTTTCATACGATCCGGTAAAGGATTTTTCGCCGATCAGTCTGGCGACGGCTGCGCCCAATGTGCTCGTCGTGACGCCGGCTCTTCCGCCTAAATCAGTCAAGGAACTTATCGCCTACGCCAAAGCAAATCCGGGCGCGTTGAACTTCATATCCGCGGGATTGGGCTCTTCGCCTCATCTGGCGGGAGAATTGTTCAATATCATGGCAGGCGTAAAAATGGTGCATGTGCGCTACAAAAATACGGCGCTTGCCATCACGGATCTGATAGGCGGCATGGTTGAGATGTTTTTTTCAACCGCGCAGGGGGCCACAGCACATATCAAAGCCGGCCGATTGCGGGCATTGGCGGTGACCAGCAGCGAACCGTCCGCGCTTTTTCCGGGCTTGCCGACCGTGGCGGCGACACTCCCGGGTTTTGAGGCCGGATCGTGGGTTGGTGTATACGCGCCAGCCAGGACGCCCGCTGCCGCAATGGCGCGTCTCAATCAGGAGATCGTGCGCGCCATGAAGCGGGAAGACACGCGCGAGAAGGCAACGGCTATGGGCGTCGAGGCACTGGGTACGTCGCCGGCGGAGTTTGCATCTGTCATGAAGTCGGATATGGCACGCATGGGCAAAGTCATAAGAGAGGCGGGAATACGTGCCGATTAGCCGTTTAATATTGGATGATAGTCTTAACTGAATTTCTGAGAAGGGGGCATCATGAAAGTATACGAAGCCGTGGCAAACGCTTTCATTAGGGAGGGTACCACGACCATATTCGGTCTCCTGGGAGACGGGCAACTATCATGGTCAACCGTGTTGGCAAAACATGCGGGCATACGCATCGTCGATGCCCGGAACGAGGATGCTGCGCTGACGATGGCGGAGGGCTGGGCGCGCGTCTCCGGGAAAACCGGCGTGTGCAGCGTGACGCATGGTCCCGGACTGTCGCGTGCAACAACCTCGCTTATAACCGCATCACGCGCCAGAACACCGATCGTGGTTTTCACCAGCCGTGCGCCGGAGGACAATCTTCAGCATCTGAATCAGGAGCGCCTGGTAAGCGCCACCGGAGCAGGATATATCGAGGTTCTTAATCCGGCTAACGCGGAACATGCCGTTCGTCAGGCGTTTTACCGTGCGCAGGTTGAGTCCAGGCCCATCGTGCTGGCGGTTCCTGTCGAGATTCAGGGCAGGGAGTGTGACAGCGATGGGGACGAATATCAGACCTCGGCCAGCCTGTTTTCCGGTCAGCAGTGCATACGGCCTGACGTCCATCGTCTCAATGCCGCGGTAAAAATCATCGAACAAAGCAGGCGTCCCGTGGTCCTCCTAGGACGCGGGGCCAGGGATGCGGATGCCGTAGCGGCAGCGAGAAGTCTGGCGCGCCGCATCGGAGCGTTGACGGCTACAACACTGCATGCCAAAGGCGCGTTTGGAGCGGAGGATTACAGCGCCGGTATCTCCGGGTTGTTTTCGACGCGTACCGCGATACAGCTTTTTGCCGAGGCCGATTGTGTCATCGCGGTGGGCGCGAGTCTTAGTTCGCATACGCTTCAGGGTGGCTACCTGTATCAGGAAGCCCGCGTTATCCAGGTAGATGTCGCGCCGCACGTGCAGATGGGCAACGAGCGGGGAGCGGACTGCTATATACAGGGTGACGCCGCGATCACAATACGTGCGATTGAGGAAATGCTGTCGCATGGGAACGTTACCATGGAAGGATTCCGCACTCCGGACGTGCGCCGGATCCTGCAGACTGCGCCCTTGGATGCCGCTGAATTCGAGATTGAGGAGGGCACCGTGGATCCTCGAGAGGCAGTGCGTTTAATGGACGAGCGCCTGCCGTCCGATGTGGGGGTTGTAACCGGCGTGGGGCATTACTTTTCATTCCCCGTGATGGAAATGAATAAGCCGCGTCCGCTGTATTTGTCTGCGACGGCTTTCGCGTGCATAGGTCAGGGGCTGGCGACTGCGATCGGCGCCTGCGTCGCTTTGGGAAAACCGCTGGTCTGCGTCGAGGGCGACGCCAGTGCCATGCAATATATTCAGGAACTTGATACCGCGGCGCGTCTGAATCTTAAACTGCTGTTCGTGGTGATGAACGACGAGGCGCTCGGCGCTGAATATCACAAGCTCAAGGCGGATGGCCGCGATACCCAGCTGTCGTGGGTTCGTTCTCCGGATCTGGGCGCCGTGGGCAGGGGATTCGGATGTCATGGCCGGGTAGCGCGCAACTTGCCCGATGTACAGACCGGACTCGACGAGTTTCTTGCCGGTGATGGACCCTATGTGCTCGACATCCGGGTTTCGCGTAACGTCATCAGCATTCCCTATCGGCGGTTGCATTTCGGTCAGGACGTTTAGGACTTCGTAGGATGCAGCGAACTGGATGGGCGAATGGCTGCGCTGGATGAGCAGTGTTGCCATACGCGAGTGTGGTTTCTAGAGTTCATTCGCCAGCGAGTCCGCGGCGCTACTGGAAATTGAATACGGGAATATGGCGACGACTCCGGAGATCATGGAGTTGATACAGTCAACGAGGGCATATTATGGTCACCAGGATCTACGGCATCAGGAATTGCGATACCATGAAGAAAGCGCGTTCGTGGCTTGCGGAACATAGCGTGGACTACGAATTTCATGATTACAAAGAGTCCGGAGTCCTGCGCAAGGATCTGGAACGCTGGTGCAGGGAACTCGGCTGGGAAGTTCTGTTGAATCGCGCCGGCACCACCTTCCGCAAGCTGTCTGATGCGGACAAACAGGCGCTTGATGCGCGCCGGGCTGTTGATCTCATGCTCGCACATCCATCGCTAATCAAGCGGCCGGTTCTTGAAACCGGCAGATGTCTGCTGGCGGGATTCAGCCCTGATCGTTATGCCGGCGCATTGCGCGAGGAATAGCCGGTTGCCGACGGCGGGCGTGTAACCCTGGAAGGGACGCGTGAGACATTTCGGGATATGGGGGTTTGCTGGTTGTCAGGTCCGGCAAGAACTATCGACTACTTTCTGAGGCTGAATGGGAATACGCGGCGCGGGTCGGCAAGCGTGCCGTCACGGCTGAAACCTATTTGCTATTGTGCCGCTATTTTGGTTTGAGCGACGGTTGGTGGTTGGCGGTGCAGTCTCACCACGATACACGGATGGCGCGGCGAGCGTTGGGCAAGCGGCGGAACAAGGTTCGTCGTTGCCCGCGGTTGGTCGAGGCCGCGCCTCATTGATTGATAGGGGCTGGTCTTGCCGCTGAACCGCTTAAGGTCAAAGCAAAGGCCTATCAAGTCCGGCAAGTTTTGCTCGCCATTGAACGTTTAGGAGCCAAACCGTGAACATCAATCACTATACCTACCGAGTAACTTGGTCTGCTGAGGACAACGAGCACGTTGGCATGTGCGCAGAATTTCCATCGCTGTCCTGGCTTGCCGCTTCGCCAGAAAAAGCGCTCGCCGGTCTTCGTCGCGTCGTCAAAGATGTGGTGACCGAGTGCAAGCCACCGGAGAAGTTGTCCCCGATCCCTTGCCCGACAAAAAATACAGCGGACGTTGTATTGTTCGTGTTCCCTCGCGCGTGCACCGTGCGCTCGCGACAGAAGCGGCAGAGCAGGGCGTCAGCATCAACCGACTGGTTTCAGCAAAACTGGCGATTTAAATTCTCGCGCTGGCGCCTCAGCCAGCGATGTCGGCCCATGGATCCATGTCACTGGCAACTTCGGTCGGCAGCGTGATACGCGAGCGCGATGCCGGCGTGAAACCCATCTCCACGGCCGCCTTGGCCATAATCTGAGCTTGCTTATTGGCAATGGCGAGATACGGTGACTGCATCGGCACGCCCGTAATGGGTGCTTTGATTAGCAGGCCGGTTTTGATGATGCCGATTTGCGCCGCGCGGTACATGTCGGCTGTACACGACCAAACTTCCAGCACGGACATATCCAGGCGCCGCAGCAGGTGCTCGGGCGCGCTCTCAATGG
>CANJQI010000178.1 GCA_947476215.1 Betaproteobacteria bacterium | reverse complement strand
TCAACCATGCGCCGGCCATCGGCGCAACTGCCGGGTCCGGCGGGAGAAAAATAGTCCGGCAACCCCAGCGCGAGATGCAGCTTGACGCCCAATGCCAGCAGGCCATCGAGGACACGCGGCGCTTGCCTGACATAGGCCTCAAGATTTTCGGGGACTTCCTGTCCTCCCCCGACATACCTGGCGTAGCCCAGTGCTGTTGCATAGTCGTCGGCGAGTCCCGCGGCGGCGGCGAGACTGTTGTTTGGAATCCAGATTGTGCCCAGCGAGTCGGCGGTTCCTCCGCCCAGTTCGACTGCCTTTTCCATCAGGCACACGGAGAGATTCATGCCCGAGCCCGCCAGTGCCGCCGCGCAGCCGGCGCCGCCGGACCCCAATACGATAAGATCGAATTCGTCCAGATCCGCCACTTTAGTTCCACTCCCTCAGCGATATGTTGTGGCGATATTTTACCTGCACTGCCAGAACAATCTTGTGAACACCCGCTTCAGTATTCCTATATGGAGCCCATGAGTTGCGTGCGATTCCGAAATCAGTTAACGTTTTTGCTGATACCAACAAACGCATCGGACAACAAAAATGATTCCTAACAAAGGCCTCTTGATGGGCATGATGGAACCTCCAGCGGGATTCGAGGAGGAATTTCAGGATTGGTACGATACGGAACATACCCCCAAGGTTCGCTCCGTCCAGGGATTCGAGACCGGACGGCGATTTGTATGCCTGTCGGGCTGGCCCAGGTATGTGGCCTTGTATGATCTGACGACGCTGGCGGTGCTGAGCTCACCCGAGTATCAGAAGAAATCAGATCAAGGCATTTCCCCGTGGTCGCTTCGTGTTCGCAGCAAGATGTGCGGTCGTTACCGGTTCACCGGCACGCAAATTTACCCGGGCACAGCCAAACTGGGTGATCAGGGAGCAGTCATACGTCTGCTGGTCCTGCGATTTCGGGACGTGACACCCGCCGAAGAACCGCACATGCTGGCCGGACTGCGCGCGAACTTTGACGGCCGCGTCGGCGTTTCTCAACTACGTTTTTTTCGGGGCGAAGAAAAAGCAACGGGAGACTATGCCGCGACCGTCGAGTTCCACTCCAATGCGTGCTCCGTGGATATTGATCCGGCGCCGTTTGGCACAGTCATCAAGAACCTGGATCTCATCAATACGTATGCGACGTACTGGCGCATGAACAGGCCATAGCGCAGGATCAAATCAGCGCCGACGGACCGATGCAATGTAGTTGGCGGCGCGCAACGCCATAGCCGAACATTGAGCAAGTTGACCGACATAGCCGGCGTGCGGTCCGCCTTCCAATCCACCTGCCGTGGGTCCCACTGCATAAAGTCCGGAAATCGGCGTGTTCTGTTCGCTCACGACCCGCGCCATGCCGTCGATGGCCACGCCACCCATGGTCGACGTAATACTTGCGCACAGGCGCACGGCGTAGAACGGCGATTGCCGAATCGGACAGGGCTTGTGTTTTTTGGCCGTACGAGGCGGCGTCAAACGCTCCGTGTGTCCGTCGTCGACCGATAAATTGTATTGCGCGACCGTCGCTTCCAGTGCGCCGTGCGGCAACCCCAGTTGCTTTGCCAGCCCGCCAAGGTCGGCGGACCGGAAAACCTCCGCTCCCGCCTCCACGATGTTTGGATTGGCGGGTATGAGGTAGTCGCGGTGCGGGCCGATCCAAATCGTTTCGTCGTAAATCACGGTTGCGGACAGCGAATCCGCCAGGCGCGCGACGCAGTTCGCCATGTATACGCCGCCCAGTCCCTCATCCATGAACCTCTTGCCTGTGCCATTGATCACGACACCCATCATGGCCAGAAAGTCGAGCATCGGAAACGGCCACAATTGATCGTTACGCAGCGCGTCCTGGCACAGCACATGCCCGTAAAACTTGTCCATGCCGACGAGCCGCGCGCCGGCCGCGCGCGCCATCCGCAACGCATCACCCTTGCCAACGCCTGCCCCGCGCTGCTGCAGCTTTTCCGGGGCATGGGTTATGAATTCGCGCAACAGATCATGATTCGACTGGAATCCGCCGTCGCACAGCACAACGTCATTTGCCTGAAACACCAGGCTTTGACCGCCCTGCTCCGCTTCAACGCCTACGCAAGCCCCATCATTCATGCGCAATCGCCGGGCGCGAGTGCCGAGCAACAACTGCCCGCCATATTCCTTGAGTGCCGCCGTAAGCCTGCGCATCAGGACGTCGCCGCCACGACCTTCCCAGTGCAGTCCGCGTTTTAATACCAGCGGCGGGACCAGCGTATTTTCACGGAAGGCATCCGGCCCGCCTTTGCCAAACTCGATGCCTTTTGACTTCAGCCACTGCACTGCGGTGCGCGCATCAGCCGCCACCGCACGTGCAAGTACCGGATCTGCGTAGCCCTGTGTTACCTCATTGATCGCCTCGACGAGCACATTTGCATCTTCATTCACACCGTGAAAACAAAGGTGAAAAATGCCGCCGGCGGAGTAGCGCGTATTGCAGGGGTAGTTTTCCTGCTCGCCCTGCTCCAGCACCGCGACACGCAATCCCTGTTCCGCGAGGCGCACGCCTGACACCAATCCGGAAATACCTCCTCCGACAATTACAGTATCGAATCTGCGGGATGCGCTCATTTTCGTTCTCTGCCCTCGGTATTTTCGGCAATCGTGTATCGCGCGTGAGTCCTGTCTAGCCGGGCAGCGCGTGAAATCGACGGGTTCTGCGAACTCGACGCGATTGATTGTGTAGCGTATGCCCCTATTCTATACTCGGCAATATCGAGGGAGAAATCATGCGGCTACGATCGGTTGTGGGAGCGTTTCTATCATGCGCAGTGCTTGCATGCGGCAATGTCGTGTGCGCACAGGGTTACCCCGGCAAACCGATTCGCATCCTTACTGCGCTTCCCGGCGCGAGCGGCGATTTCATAGCGCGCCTGCTTGCACAGGGCATTGCGGGCCCGCTGGGACAACCCGTCATCGTTGACAATCGCGGCGGGTTCATTTCCATAGAGACCGTGGCGAAGTCGCCTCCCGATGGCTACAGCCTGCTGGTTTATGCCAGCACGCTGTGGATCGTGCCGCTTGTCGAAACCGTTACCTGGGATGCGATCCGGGACTTTGCCCCGGTCACATTGGCTGCAAAGACACCCAGCATCGTCGTTGTCCATCCGTCACTCCCGGTGCATACGATTCGTGAGTTGATTGCATTCGCCAAAGCGCGGCCTGGAGAACTCAATTTTGGTTCGTCGCCGCCCGGCTCGTCACAACATCTCGCGGGAGAACTGTTCATAGCCATGGCGGGCGTTAAATTTGTCAATATCACCTACAAGAGCAGCGGCTCGGCGCAAATCGGTCTGCTCAGTGGCGAAGTGCATGTCATGTTTCCGGCCGGCGGGTCGACGGCTCCACACGTCAAATCGGGACGGGTGAGAGCTTTGGCGATTGCCAGCGCACAACCGTCCGCACTGTTCCCCGGCTTGCCGACGGTGTCGGGTTCCGGTTTGCCCGGATACGAATTCGTCACGATCACCGGCGTATTCGCGCCCTCTGCAACGCCCGCCGCCATCATTTCGAGGTTACACCAGGAGATCGTGCGGGCCGTCAACCAGCCGCAGGCAAAAGAGCGCATGTTCAATGAGGGACTCGAAGTCGTTGGCGGTTCGTCCGACGAACTTGCGGTCTCCATAAAATCTGAAGTCGCAAAATTCTCGAAGCTGATCAAGGACGCCGGTATTCGCGCGAATTGAGAAAGCGCACGTGCGCTTGTAGCGAGTGATCAGGGGTGGAAGAGACCCGCTGACCCATCAAAGAAGTGCGGCCAACTAGGGCGCGAGCTGCGTCATGTTTTCCTCGGAAATCAGTTTGGTTTCCAGGCCATTCATGATGACGTATGGACGCAATATCGGATTCCTGAATTTGTATCTGTATTCGCGCGGAATCCCAACTCTTTGCAATGCGGGACCGAGCCTGTTATCGCAAAACGCATTCAGATGCTGTGAAAATGAGCGAACGTTGCGCGTTTGCCACATGATCATGCTCATAGCCGCGGCGACATCATCGGCACTAAAGTAACCATGTGGATCAGTTTCGGCCAGCGCGCTCGCAAGGAGCACCTGACGATATAAGGTCTTTTCCGCGCTCATGGTCGCGCGGTGATGGTCGATTGCGATGCTTTGTTGCAATTGCCTGATAGTTTTCTGCAAGCCTTGATGGTTGTCCTCGATGGTGATGGTCAGGCGCTCTTCTTCCGCGGTCGTCTGCGCCGCGTGCAACGTAAGCAGGTGCGTATAGTGCGGAAGCACCTTGCGACAACTTGACGATCCATTGTCTGGCAACTTGATCAATCGTCATGCCGACGGGTGCAAGACCATTGTCGATAATCTCATCGAGTTCCGCGTGCCACATTCTAGGCAGCGGGACCTGTACCAGGGCGCGCTGCACCGATTCGTGCTCGGCAATCAATGTATCGACCGTTTCGGCAACGCCAACCAAAACAATGGTTACGTCGACCGCGTGATCGGAAAGATATTTGATCGTATCGGCGAGGAGCGTGGTGGTGGATTTACTCTGGATACGGTCGAATTCGTCAATAATGATAAAAGCTTCTCTCGCTTCTGCGGGATCGCCCTGACCACGTCCAGGGTCACTATTTCAGGCAGGTATTGAGCGAGCGTGTCATGGTCAGGACCGGATCCACTCTTGAACCCCAGCGGCAAATTTCTGGAAATCGGGATTTCCGCGAAAATGGCCCTCCATAATGAGGAAAAGATGGTGGTGTGATCACAGTTGATTGAGCCACATGGCGGGGTCGTAAATTTCCCGTCCAGTATGTGAATCAAGATGTTGGCAAGCGAGGTCTTGCCGGCACCGCGCTCGCCAAATATCACAACGTGTTGACCACGCTGCATGCACGCGTTGATGACATCGGTGATTTGAGCAGAACGACCCGCAAATCCTTTTCTGCCTATGGCGGCACTCCGGCTGAATGCGCGGGCAATTGGGGCCATTTGTTCAAACTTATGGTTCGGCTCCCTATGGCTTTGCAAAAAGTTATGAATCGGATGACGTAAGCGTCAAGAACACGTCTTTCAACGGTATGGTGTCGTCAAGCGTGGTTTGACCGTCAATGCCATTCATATGCCAGTGTAAAATAGTTTCTTCACACAGTTAAATAGGATCGAAACTTTCAGCCGAGCTTGGATATTCACTCCAAATAGCGGCATAAGCAAGGTCGAATTGGAATTTTGCAGATGAATCTTGGAATCGCCGGAAAAGTGGCGCTGGTAACAGCCTCCGGGACGGGTCTCGGCAAGGCGGCAGCCCATGCGCTCGCGGCGGAAGGTGCAAAGCTGGTGTTGTTTTCGCGCTCCGCGGACACCCTGCGAGCAACTGCGTTGGAAATCGAGAAACAGCACAAGGTGCCCGTGATCGCGGTAGCGGGGAACATGAGCTCGGAATCCGACATCGCGACTCTCGCGGACCGATTGCGCACTGAATTTGGTGGGCTCGATATCCTCGTTCTCAACACCGGGCGCCCGCCCCATCCGCTGCGTGTCGTGCTCGACGAAAACGACAACGCACGTTGGAAAGACGCATACAGAACGCAGCTCTGGTCGGCGACATTGGTCGCACGCGAAATCGTGCCGCTGATGCTCGATCGCGGCTGGGGACGCGTCGTGGCGATCACGTCGGCGTCGGTCAAGCAGCCCATGCTCAATCACGGACTGTCGACCATATTTCGTGCCGGACTGACCGGATACCTGAAACATCTCGCCAACGAAATTGCCGCCAAGGGTGTAACCGTGAACATGGTGTGCCCGGCATCGGTGGTCACTTCCGACCGCCCCGGCACCTACGATGTGGCTGAACGGTTGAAAGGCATACCGCTAGGGCGACTGGGCAAGCCGGACGATGTCGCGGCCGCAGTCGCGTTCCTCGCATCGGACCACGCTGGATTCATCACCGGCGCGAGTCTAAACATCGATGGCGGCATGGTGGCAGCGCTGCAATAGCACCTGACCAATAAGAAATCAACATTAATACAATCATGATATTACGAAAATTTCGCCACTATGGTGCAACGCTTTTTGCGGCGATCTCCTTTAGCGGCACGGCACTCGCACAAACCAGTGCCTATCCTTCAAAACCCATCCGCCTGGTGATACCGCTGGCACCCGGAGGCGGCACGGATATACTGGCGCGTGTCATCGCCGCCAAGATGACGGAGATGACGGGACAGTCGGTGGTGGTTGACAATCGTTCCGGCGCCGGCGGCACGATAGGTTCGGAGATTGTAGTGCGCGCCGCACCCGACGGATATACGCTCAGCATGTCGACGGTAAGCTACGCCGTCAACGCCAGCTTCTATCAGTTGCCCTACGATCCGGTCAAAGACATTTCGCCTATCGCTTTGATAGGCACGAATCCCAGCATCATGGTGGCTCATCCATCCGTTCCGCTGAACTCGATCAAGGAATTGGTGGCACATGCAAAAGCGAATCCGGGCAAACTGACCTATGGCTCTACGGGTCAGGGCGCGTTTTCGCATCTGGTCATGGAGTTGTTCGGCCTGATGGCGCATATCAACCTGACGCATGTTCCTTACCGCGGCACCGGTCCCGTGCTCACCGACCTGCTGGCGGGCCAGATACAGCTGACCGCCGGTTCTATAGTGCCGACGATACCGCATGTCCGGTCCGGCAAACTGCGCGCCCTGGCCGTCACCGCGGGCAGCCGCTCGCGTCTGCTGCCGAATGTACCTACGGTAGCCGAAGCCGGTGTGCCCGGATACGAGGTAGTGGGCTGGTACGGCATGTTCGGGCCACCGCGCCTGCCGCCAGCCATCGTGAAGCAGCTCAACACCATGATGAAGCACATACTCGACATTCAGGACGTGCGTAACCGCTTCGAACAGGAAGGTGCGGATGTCGCGCACAGCACGCCGGAAAAATTCCTCGATATCATCAAGACCGATATTGCCAAGTACGCCAAGGTAACCAAGGTCATCAAAAACTAATGGAGAAATCACCAATGACTGGCGTACTCTCAGATCTCAGAATTATCGAATGCTCGGCGTTTGTAGCGGCACCGCTGTGCGGCATGTCGCTGGCGCAGATGGGGGCGGAGGTCATACGCATCGATCCGGTTAATGGCCCACTGGATCGCGAGCGCTGGCCGGTTAGCGATTCCGGTGAGAGCCTGTATTGGGCGGGACTCAACAAAGGCAAGAAATCACTGCTGATGGACCTGCGCAGTCCCGAGGGACAGGAACTTGCCACACAACTCGTCATTGGCGGCGGCGAGCGCGGCGGAATTCTGGTTACCAACCTCGGGGGGCGCGGTTGGGCCAGTTATGAACGCCTGCGGACACGCCGCAAAGATGTCATCCTCGCATTGCTGTCGGGCAATCCTGACGGTTCCGCAGCCGTCGACTACACGGTCAATTGCGCAACCGGACTGCCTTATATCAATAAGGGGGGTACGCCCCAGACCCCGGTAAACGGCGTATTGCCCGCATGGGATATCGCTGCGGGACTGACACTGGCCATGGGAATACTCGGCGCGGAACGCCACCGCAAAAAGACCGGCGAAGGACAACGCGTGACGCTTGCGCTGTCGGACGTTGCATTCGCGATGATGGGCAATCTCGGATTCATCGCCGAAGCCCAGATCAACGGCAAGGTTCGCGGCGCCGATGCCAACTACATCTACGGCTCGTTCGGTCGCGAGTTTGCAACCCGCGATGGCCGCCTTGTAATGATTACCGCGCTTACGTCACGTCACTGGAAAGCGCTGTGCGATGCCTGCGGAATAGCGCAGGCAATCGCGGAAATCGAAAAGCGGCGCGGCGTAAGCCTGAAGAACGAAGGTGAACGCTACAGCGCACGCCACGAAATTTCAGAGCTACTGGCAGCATGGACAGAGTCGCGCACACTCGAAGACGTGCGTGCGGCTTTCGATGCGGCAGGCGCATGCTGGGGCCACTATCAGGACTATGGACAGCTCGCATCCGGCGACCCGCGATGCTCGCCGGCAAATCCGGTATTTCGCGAAGTTGACCAGCCCGGCGTCGGCCGCATGACCGCGCCGGGCACACCGCTCGGGTTCGACACCGCGGAACGCAGCGCCTATATCGCGCCACGCTCCGGGGAGCACACCGACCAGATTCTTGCGGATGTACTGAACCTGAGCGCGCAAAAAATCGGTGAACTCCACGACCGCCGCATCGTGGCAGGCCCACGCTCGTAAGCGAAATCTCGATCATGACACCCCCCGACACCACGGATGATGCTTTTTCGGGTTATACACGCGCGCTCGCCGCATTGGATCAATATATGGCCAGTGCCACCGCGGCGCTGGCACAGCGCGTAGCGCACAGCGGCAAGCCGCTCGCGCAGGCCATTGAAACAGCGCAGATCGCGGCGCATGGTCTGGCGTGGCTGGCGACCACCACCGAAGGATTACGGCAACTCCTGGCATGGGCGGTTCAACGCAAAGCCGCCGGGCGACTGCGTGAACTCGACTCGCTGAAGCTGCAGATAGCTTTTTGCGACTACCTCGCGCAAGCCACGGGTCGGTTGCCGATCGGACCCGGCGAAACCGCGGGACCGGCGGACATGGGCGCGGCGGCAGCCGCCCACGTATTACTCGCCCATGCCGACGTGCGCGGCATGGTCATGAAGCACGATCTTACCGAAGCACGCATGCGCGCAGCGCAACTCGTGGCCGAGAACAGTGAGACCGCAATAGACGCGGACAGCGATCCCACGCTCGCGCAGTTTCAGGAGCAGATCCGCCGCTTCGTTTCAAAAGAAGTAACCCCGCACGCGCACCGCTGGCATCGCGAAAACATGTTGATACCGCGCTCCGTCCTCGACGGCATGTCGGACATGGGTGTGTTCGGCCTCACCATCGCGCAAAGCAACGGCGGTCTGGGCGTGGGCAAACTCGCGATGTGCGTGGTCACCGAGGAATTAAGCCGCGGCTACATTGGTGTAGGCTCCATCGGCACGCGCTCGGAAATTGCCGCCGAACTGATCGCCGGCGGCGGCACCGCCGCGCAGAAATCTTACTGGCTGCCGCGCATTGCCAACGGGACGTGCATCTCGACCGCGGCTTTCACCGAACCCAATGCCGGCTCGGACCTCGCCAATGTTCAGACACGCGCACGCCGTGCCGCCGACGGCAACTGGCGAGTAACGGGCGCCAAGACATGGATGACGCACGGCGCGCGTGCGGATCTGATGATCATGCTGGTGCGCACTTCAACAACAGAACTGGGCTACAAGGGACTCAGCATACTGCTGGCGCCCAAAACGCCCGGCACCGATGCGGTGCCGTTTTGCGATCCCGGCATCAGCGGCAGCGAAATTCACGTACTTGGCTATCGCGGCATGAAGGAATACGCGGTAGCCTTTGACGATTTTCCGGTTGCCGCGGAAAACCTGCTTGGAGAAACCGAGGGCTCGGGCTTCAAGCACTTGATGACGACCTTTGAGTCGGCGCGCATCCAGACCGCGGCGCGCGCGGTCGGTGTCGCGCAAAACGCGCTGGATCTGGCACTGCGCTATGCACAGGATCGCATGCAGTTCGGCCGGCCGCTGCTGGGCTTTCCACGCGTCGCGACCAAAATCGCGGCCATGGCCACCGAAATAGAAATCGCGCGCCAGCTTGCGTATGCAGCCGCACGTCGCAAGGACCAGGGCGTGCGTTGCGACATGGAAGCCGGCATGGCCAAACTGCTGGCATCGCGCGTGGCATGGACATGCGCGGACGCCGCCGTACAGATCCACGGCGGCAACGGCTACGCCGAGGAATTCCCCATCAGCCGCGTGCTGTGCGATGCGCGCATACTGAGCATATTCGAGGGCGCCGCTGAAATACAGGCGGAGGTCATAGCCCGTGGTTTGCTGGGTAAACATGCGGTCTGAACTAAGCCGCAAGTCTGATCGTGCAATGAAATCCACGTCTTATTATTGAATTTCTTGGCGGCCTTGGCGTATCCCTCAAGGGGGTATTAAAAAGAAGCTTGGCGGTAAAACAGCCTTTAAAAAATGCGAAAAAGAAATACCCAAGGCAAATGAACTCTGTTTGATGGCGGTCGGCGATATCTTTATCGGCGGCCCCGACGACTATCCCCACATCGGACACGCTTCCCCCATCACCAAGGAACGGCCCAGTCTTGATACGTGACTGGAGCGCATCGCACCCATGTTACGCCAGGGCGCGTTCACCATGGGCAATCTCGAAGGCCCGATATGCAACGGTGGAGAAGCGGACGCCGTCAAGCTGCTAACCGGCGGCGGCATCATCCGCATGCCGCCGGAAGCCGCGCATGCCATGAAACGTGCGGGCATTACCGCCGTCTCGCTTGCCAATAACCATTGCATGGATCTGGGACCGGAGAAAATGATCGAGACCATAGAGCTTCTCGATGCGGCCGGTGTTGCATGGTCTGGCGACGGCCGCAATCTCGCGGAAGCACGCAAGCCCGCGATCATGGAGCGCAATGGCGTGCGGCGTGCGTTTCTCTCGTACACGTCGACCTTCATGCCAGGCACGCATCCGGCCGACGAGAACAAGATCGGCATGGCCACGGTGGCGGTTACCACGGCATACGAGCTTCCAGCCAACGTTCGATATGCCCCCGGAGTTCAACCCCGCGTGATCACCACGGCCGACCGTAAAGACGTCGAACGCATGATCGACGATGTCAAGCGCGCAAGAACGCAGGCCGACGTGGTTGTCGTGAGCTGGCATTGGGGCCTTACGAGGTACGCCAATTCCTACGCGATGGGAATTCCAGTGGATGACGCGCCATTCTTCGTGCACGGTTATCAGGAAGAGATGGGGCGCGCCGCCATCGACGCCGGCGCCGATCTCGTGATGGGTCATCACCCGCACCGGCTGCAGGGCATGGAGATCTATAAAGGCAAGCTGATCTGTTACAGCCTGTGCGATCTGGTGATGAGCTTCGACGAAGTTCCCAATTTCGGTCCCGAGTCCGCGATCGTGAAAGGCTACATCGATGCCGCGAAAAAGCAGGTCACGCGCTACACGTTTATTCCGATGCTGGTGCCGCACGGAATACGCGAACCTTTTGCCGTGC
>CANJQI010000177.1 GCA_947476215.1 Betaproteobacteria bacterium | reverse complement strand
TAAGGCAGACATGTAAGGCAGACATGGATACCATCGGCACCCCATGGATGTGGGTTGGATTCTTCCTCTTCGTTGCGGCCGCGACCGCCGTCGACCTCAAGGTGCTCTCGGCGCGCGGCGCGACGCGGGTCAGCGTCAAAGAGGCGCTGGGCTGGACTACGGTCTGGGTCGCGCTATCGTTCGCCTTCGCCGGCTGGCTCTGGTGGTATCTTACGGGCGTGGCCGGACCAGAGATCGCCCGCGAGAAGACGCTCGAGTTTCTGACCGGCTACCTGATCGAGAAATCGCTCTCGGTGGACAACATTTTCGTGTTCCTGATGCTGTTCACGTACTTCGCCGTGCCGCCGGAATTGCAGCGGCGCACGCTGGTTTACGGCGTTTTCGGCGCAATCGCGTTGCGTATCGTCATGATCCTGATCGGCGCGTGGCTGATCGCCAAATTCCACTGGATTATTTACGTGTTCGGCCTGTTCCTGCTGGTCACCGGAGCAAAAATGCTGTTCTTCGCCGGCGATAAGCCGGATTTGGAGAAGAACCCGGCGCTGCGCTGGATGCGCGGCCATCTCCCGGTGACGCAAGGCTTTGAAGGCGAGCGCTTCTGGGTGCTGCGCGACGGAGTCCGCACCTATACGCCGTTGTTCCTGGTGCTGGTGATGATCGCCCTCACCGACATCGTTTTCGCGGTCGACAGCATTCCGGCAATCTTTGCCATCACCGACGATCCGTTTATCGTCATGACCTCCAACATTTTCGCCGTCCTGGGCCTGCGCGCGCTGTACTTCGTGCTCGCCGACATGGCTGACCGCTTCCACCTGCTTTCCTACGGTTTGGCGTTAGTGCTGATGTTCATCGGCGTGAAGATGCTGCTGATCGACTTCTTCAAAATCCCGGTCTTCCTCGCGCTGGGCGTCGTTGTGGCGCTGATCGCGGCGAGCATCGCCGCGAGCCTGCTCTGGCGGCCAAAGTCGACAGGATGAACGATCGTGGTGCTGACGCCCTTTCGTTCGGCGGGGGCTGCAATCATCCTGCTAGCAACGGGCGCTTTCATCATCTGCACCGGAAGCGCGTGCACGCCACAAGCCTGGGAACTGCGCATGCTCGAGTGGTTTTCCGCGCAGCGCAGTCCCGCGCTGGACGCACTCTTCGCGACGGTTACCTGGCTGGGATCCCTCTGGCTGCTCCTGCCGCTCGGACTTGTGCTGGTCGCCTCGCAGGTCGCGGCGGGACACCGCGCCAGGGCAGTACGTTTCGCCGCAGCCTTTGGCGGGGCCGTCGCGCTGGGATATGTTGTCAAATCCTTGGTGGCGCGGGCGCGGCCGTCCGGGCTGGAACCGCTCGTCGCAATGCCGGGCGACTTTTCGTTTCCGAGCGGGCACGCAATGCAGATCACAGCCTTTACATTGGCCGCAATATTAACCCTGGCGCCACCCACACAGCGCGGCCGGTGGTTCGCGGTGGCGTTGATAGCCATCGTGCTTGTCGGTGCCTCGCGACTTTACCTGCAGGTGCATTTCCCCAGTGACGTGCTGGCAGGGATCGCCGCCGCTGCCGTTTGGGTCTTTGGCTACGCTCCCGAGAACAGGGGGCGCCATGCGTAACAAGTTTCTCGGAACCGGCGAGCCGGGCTATCACCCGCTGCGCAAGTTTCGCACCGTCTGCTCCGGGCTGCGCTTCGCCGCGCTGTATGACTTCAGCGTCGCCTATAAACTCGTGTTTTCGGCGGTGCTTGCGGCAGCGGCGTTCTGGCTACGGGAGTGGGTGGATGTGCTGCTCATCCTGTTCGCAACCGCGCTGGTGCTGATCACCGAAATGATGAATACCGCGATCGAAGCACTGTGCGATTTCATCGAGGTACGCCACAACGAGAAGATCCGCGTCATCAAGGACGTGGCCGCCGCAGCGGTCGGCATCAGCATTGCGCTGTGGGCGGTGATCGTCGTCGTCGAGGTGGCCCGCCTGTGGCAGCGGATCTCCGGCTAAGAAGGGGAACGAATGAGCGAAATCGCCCGATCGGGAGATGAAGTCAAGTTCGCCACGCCAATACATCAGTTTGTTCGATTGTTTAGTCCATATAAATCGATTTTACATGATGATCTCGCGTTTCTATAGTGGCGTCATCGTGCATTGAGCAACAAGGAAAACGATCATGCGCATCGACATCAAGGGTTCCGGTTTCTCGCTCACCACAGCGCTTTTGGATCACACCGAGCGCCGGCTGCGCTTCGCCCTTATCAGAAGCAGCGACCGGATCGTGCGGGTGGCGGTCCTGGTGGGCGACAGCAACGGTCCGCGCGGTGGCGAGGACAAATTCTGCCGGATACAAGTCCACCTGAAGCGCGCGCCACAGGTATTGATAGAAGACATCGGGGCCGAGCTGTACGCCGTCATTGACCGGGCGGCGGAACGCGCCGGGCGCAACGTCGCCAAACGCGTTGAGCGGCTGAAGGACAACGTTCGACAGACAAGACGCAAACCGCTGCGCTCGCCGCCAGGCGATGCTTCCGACGCATCCAACGACTGAAGGAATCCGACCATGAAACGCATCGCGCTTTTCCTCGCCACCAACCTTGCCATCGTGCTGGTGCTGTCCGTCACCATGCGCATGCTGGGCGTCGAACCTTATCTCAACGCCAACGGCCTCAATCTCACATCGTTGCTGATCTTTGCGGCGGTGATGGGCTTCGGCGGTTCGTTCATCTCGCTCGCCATATCGAAGTGGTCGGTGAAGAAGTCGATGGGTGTGCATGTGATTGATGCGCCATCGAACTCGACCGAGGTCTGGCTGGTGGAAACGGTGCGAAAATATTCGACCAAAGCGGGCATCAAAATGCCCGAGGTCGGTATTTTCGACTCGCCTGAAGTCAACGCTTTCGCCACCGGCATGAGCAAGAACAGTTCGCTCATCGCCGTTTCCACCGGTTTGCTGCAACAGATGACGCGCAAGGAAGCCGAGGCGGTGCTTGGGCATGAAGTGGCGCACGCGGCCAATGGCGACATGGTGACACTGGCGCTGATACAGGGCGTGGTGAACACCTTCGTCATGTTCCTGTCCCGCGTAATCGGCCATCTGGTGGACCGGGTCGTGTTCAAGACCGAGCGCGGCCAGGGGCCAGCCTTCTTTGTCACCATGATCGTCGCCGAACTGGTGCTCGGCGTCCTCGCCTCGATCATCGTCATGTGGTTCTCGCGCCAGCGCGAGTTCCGCGCCGACCACGGCGGCGCCACCCTGGCCGGGCGGCAAAACATGATTGCCGCGCTGGAACGCCTGAACACCATGCACCCGCAGCCGCTGCCCGACAAGATGGCCGCTTTCGGCATCGCCGGCGGCGGGGCGAGCGGCATCAAGCGCCTGTTCATGACCCATCCGCCGCTTGAAGAGCGCATCGCTGCGCTCAAGGCGGCGCAATGAATTTCGAACGACCAAAGGAAAGAACCATGTCAACCGAACCAAAGTGCCCATTCGCGGGCGACGCGCGCACAAACACAGTGGCTGGAGTCCAATCGAATGCAGACTGGTGGCCCAATCAACTGAACCTGAAGATCTTGCACCAGCACTCCCCGATGTCCAGCCCCATGGGCGCGGCGTTCAACTACGCCGAGGAGTTCAAGAGCCTCGACCTGAATGCAGTGGTCGAGGACCTCCAAGCCCTGATGACGGATTCGCAGGAGTGGTGGCCCGCCGACTGGGGTCACTACGGCGGATTGATGATCCGCATGGCCTGGCACAGCGCCGGCACCTACCGCATCAGCGACGGTCGCGGCGGCGCAGGGACCGGCAATCAGCGCTTTGCACCCCTGAACAGCTGGCCGGACAACGGCAACCTGGACAAGGCGCGCCGCCTGCTGTGGCCCATCAAGCAGAAGTATGGCCGCAAAATATCCTGGGCCGACCTCATGATCCTCGCTGGCAACGTCGCCCTGGAATCGATGGGATTCAAGACGTTCGGCTTCGCCGGTGGCCGTGAAGATATCTGGGAGCCTGAAGAAGACATCTACTGGGGCTCTGAGAACACCTGGCTGGGTGACAAGCGCTACTCTGGCGACCGTCAACTGAAAAATCCTCTGGGCGCCGTGCAAATGGGCCTGATCTACGTGAACCCGGAAGGCCCGAACGGCAATCCGGATCCGGTGGCCTCTGGCCGTGATGTTCGCGAAACCTTCGCGCGCATGGCCATGAACGACGAAGAAACTGTGGCGCTGGTTGCCGGTGGCCACACGTTCGGCAAGGCCCATGGCGCAGGCGACCCCACGCTGGTCGGCGCCGAGCCCGAAGGCGCTCCGATCGAGGATCAGGGCCTGGGCTGGAAGAACAGCTTCGGCACCGGCAAGGGCGTGCACACCACCACCAGTGGCATCGAAGGCGCCTGGAAACCGAATCCCACCCAATGGGACAACGGTTATTTCGACATGCTGTTCAGCTATGATTGGGAGCTCACTAAGAGCCCGGCTGGCGCCCGGCAGTGGGTGGCAAAGAACATCAAGCCAGAGCACATGATTCCGGACGCGCACGATCCTTCCAAGAAGCATCCGCCGATGATGACCACGGCCGACCTTTCGCTGCGCTTCGACCCGGCCTACGAGAAGATCTCGCGCCGTTTCCACCAGAACCCGAAGGAGTTCGCCGATGCCTTCGCCCGCGCCTGGTTCAAGCTGACGCACCGTGACATGGGCCCGGTTGCCCGCTACCTGGGCGCGCTGGCACCGAAGGAAGTGCTTATCTGGCAGGACCCCATTCCTGCAGTCAATCATAAACTGATCGACGAGCAGGACATTGCCGCCCTGAAGGCCGGGATTCTCGCCTCCGGACTGTCCATCTCCCGTCTGGTCACGACCGCCTGGGCGTCTGCAGCGTCGTTCCGCGGCAGCGACAAGCGCGGTGGGGCAAACGGCGCGCGTATTCGCCTGGCGCCGCAAAAGAACTGGGAAGTCAACCAGCCGGGTGAACTGGCGAAGGTCCTGCAGAAGCTGGAAGCGGTCCACAAGGACTTCAACAACGCACAGTCTGGCGGCAAGAAGGTTTCACTGGCCGACCTGATCGTCCTGGGCGGCTGCGCGGCGGTCGAGGCAGCAGCGAAGAAGGCCGGCCACGACGTCAAGGTGCCCTTCACGCCGGGGCGCATGGATGCGTCGCAGGCGCAAACCGATGTGGACTCGTTTTCCGTACTGGAGCCGGCCGCAGACGGATTCCGTAACTACGCCCGCAAGGGCCTCGAGGGTTCGGCCGCTGAACTGCTGGTGGACAAGGCGCAGTTGATGACGCTGACCGCCCCGGAGATGACGGTCCTGATCGGCGGCCTGCGCGTCCTGAATGCGAACATCGGCCAGTCCAAACACGGTGTCTTCACCAAGCGCCACGAGACGCTGAGCAATGACTTCTTCGTGAATCTGCTCGACATGAACACGAAGTGGCAGAAGTCCGCCATCGCAGAAGGCGTGTTGGAGGGTCGCGATCGGGCGACGGGCGAACTCAAGTGCACAGGGACCGTCGTTGATTTGGTGTTCGGTTCAAACGCTCAGCTCCGGGCTCTCGCGGAAGTATATGCGTGCAGCGACTCGCAACAGGCTTTCGTGCGGGACTTTGTGGCGGCCTGGAGCAAGGTGATGAACCTGGACCGCTTCGAACTTGCGTGATTTGAGGATAATGTAACCAAGGAAGATCTGCCCGTCACAGGGCACGTGCCAGTTCCGCGCGACATGGGTGCAAAAAGGACGTTGATGAAAATCTTTATATGGATGGCGTTTGGTGTGCTGGCGGTGTTGTGGACATTGGGCGCGTTGATCGTTGTGGAACTGGTGCAATGGGGAGCTCAGTTCATTGCGTCGGGCGCGGCCACGGAAGCGGGCCGTTCTGCCGCACAATGGCCGGCTCCGGCATGGCTCGCGTTATGGCTGGATCCGGCGGCGATCAAAGCCGCACAGGAAGGCCTGCTGACAGGGTTCGAGGCATTCCGCAGCGCCTTGCCCTGGGTTGGATCAGCCATAGGTTGGTTGGTGCCCCTCGTGTGGATATCATGGGGCATCGGCGTGGCACTGCTGCTGACCATGGCTGGTGGCGCACTGTGGCTGGCCTCCCGAGATACGCGAGTCCTGCGCAACGGTTGAATCCCCTGCGAACAGCAAGAGAGATAGAAACCATGCAATCAGTACAGCAACGCGCCATACTCGCCATTGGTCTGCACGCGGCTTTTTCCGATGGCGTCAAAGATGATCGTGAACGCAGTGAACTGCGCCGCATCGCCGAGTCACTGGCTGAAGAAACTGGCACGCCCGACCTTGCACGGACCTATCAGGACGTGCTGCTGAAGCGGGTGAGCATCGAGGCCGCAACAGCGGAGCTGACCGAATCCGGGCAGCGCCAGCTCGCTTACGAAATGGCAGTGTGCGTCTGCGACGCTGATGGCCGCCAGAGCGAATCCGAACGCAGCTTTCTGGCGGAACTGAGAAAACTACTTCAACTTGATCCCGCCCAGGCAGTCGCGTTCGAAAACGAAGCGGACGCCATCGTCGATCTGACAGATGCTGCCGCACCCACCGCTGCGATGGGTAGTCTATTGCCCGCCCCCAGCCCCATGGTGGCGGCAAAGCCAAGAGTGCCCGAGGCCGAGCTCGACAAGTCCATCCTCAACTACGCGCTGGTCAATGGCGCGCTGGAACTGATGCCACAGTCTTGGGCGTCCTTGGCCATCATTCCCTTGCAGATCAAAATGGTGTACAGCATCGGCAAGGCGCATGGCGCAGAACTCGACCAAGGGCACATCAAGGAATTCATCGCCGCCGCCGGCGTAGGCCTCACCTCCCAGTATCTTGAACAGTGCGGCCGCAAACTGCTGGGCGGGCTGCTCGGCAAAGCGGCTGGCAAGACCTTCGGCAAGCTCGGCGGCGCCGCCACTGGCATGGCGTTCTCCTTTGCCACCACCTACGCGCTGGGACAACTTTCCAGACGCTACTACGCCGGCGGACGGGTGATGAACGCCACGGTGCTGCGCGATACTTTCCAGAACCTGTTGGGGCCGGCCAGACAAATGCAGACGCAATACATGCCGCAGATCAGACAACAGGTCGACACTCTCGATATGGGACGGGTAATGGCCATAGTGCGAGGTACCTGACCGCCATGCGCGCAATCCGCGCGCTGCGAAATTTTGTCGCGCTTGAATCTGCCGCAGGAATATTGCTGGCGATTGCCGCTGGGGCGGCGCTCGCTCTGGCCAACTCTCCTCTCGCGCACTTATATTCCGCTTTCCTTGATACTCCGGCCGAGGTGCGATTTTCGACGTTTCATATCGCCAAACCCCTGCTGCTGTGGATCAATGATGGGCTGATGGCGGTTTTTTTCTTCCTGGTGGGTCTCGAGATCAAACGGGAAGTGCTTGAAGGCGAACTGTCCGACCGCCGCCAGATCGTGCTTCCGGCCGTCGCTGCAATCTGCGGAATGGCCGCACCGGCACTGATCTACACTATGATCAACGGCAGTGACCCGATTGCACAAGCTGGCTGGGCCATACCGGCAGCAACCGACATTGCTTTCGCACTCGGCGTTCTTTCGTTGCTCGGCAGTCGCGTACCTGCGGGACTCAAGGTGTTCCTGCTCACCGTCGCAATTCTCGACGACCTCGGTGCCATCGTGATCATTGCGCTCTTCTACTCTGACAACCTCGCGCCGGCGTCATTTGGCGTCGCCGGGGCGGCCCTGCTCGCGCTACTCGCCCTAAACCGCTCGGGCGTAGTTCGGGTTGCGCCCTATCTGTTTGTCGGACTGATTCTGTGGGTGTCGGTGCTGAAATCGGGGGTACATGCAACGCTGGCCGGCGTTGCGCTGGCGTTCTTCATTCCGCTCCGCGCAGGCGGTACGGAACCGCATTCGCCGCTGCGGCGTCTCGAGCATGATCTTCATCCCTTGGTCGCGTTCGCCATTTTGCCGCTATTCGCATTTTCCAATTCAGGCGTGTCGTTGCACGGAGTGACCGTGGCGGCACTGCTGGAACCAGTCCCCCTTGGGATCGCAGCAGGTCTGTTGGTCGGCAAGACTATCGGTGTGTTTCTCGCGTGCTGGGTCACGGTCCGACTGGGGTTCGCGCGACTGCCGCGGGGCGCGAACTGGCGGTTGATGCTCGGGGTTTCAGTGCTTTGTGGCATAGGCTTCACCATGAGCCTCTTCATTGCCGGCCTGGCTTTCGACGGGGCGGGCAGCGAGTATGTCGTGCAGACACGGCTCGGCATCCTGTGTGGTTCGCTCGCCGCCGCCCTGCTCGGCTATGCCCTGCTGCGCGCGAGCCTGCCGCAAGTTTTGCCACCTCGGTGAGGTAAGGTTCTCGAATCGACAAAGCCGGGCCTTCGCGTGATTTTGGCGAGGCTTCAGTTGAGCCTCCATAGCGCAAAATTAAGCACGCAGGCGAATGCTACCCACGCGGCATATGGAACGAGCAGCCATCCCGCCAGCCGATCGGTGCGCCAGAACAGCACGGCGTTGACGCCAATCGCGACGAACAGGAGCACAATCTCGGCGAGCGCGATCCCGATCATCCGGCCGCCGAAAAAGAGGAACGACCAGGCAAGATTAAGCGCAAGTTGCGCCGAATAAGCCACCATCCCGGCGCGGGCGCCCGAGAGGCCGGCACGTCGCCACACGCGCCAGCCCGCCAGCGCGATCATCAGATATAGCAGGGTCCAAACCGGGGCGAACACCCAGTCGGGCGGATTGAAAACCGGTTTCTGCAGCGTCCGATACCAGGTTCCGACGCTGTCCGCCGTGACCCAGCCGCCGATCGCCGATATCGCCAGGCAGAGCACCAGGAAACCGCCCAGGCCGAGGAGATCGCCGGCGCGCGTGCGCTCCTTACCTTTGCTCATCGCGCTCGCACCGCCCCATATCGCGCGAGAATGCGTTGCCGAGCTTCTTCATGGCGCACGACCGGCGCCGGGTCCAGGTCATGCAGTGAACGATCGCCAATTACTTGTAACCGGGGATGCCACAACTCGGCCGCACCAACCCTCTGCAAGCGAGCCACTTCGGCACGAAAGTCGGAGTGGCGAGCGGTAAAATATTGGGCGCCATGGTCGCATTTCCAGTCGTTCCCGTGGCGGGTGCTCATGCGGCCGGACGGTCAGCCGCTTTTTTCGAACAAGCTGACCTTGAGGCCCGCGTCCTGCAGCACGGTTGCACAGGAAAGGCCCGCCATGCCGGCGCCGATTACGGCCAGGTGAGCAATCGGATTCATGGTGGTCATAGAGGCGATCCATCCAGCAGTTGCCGCGGGACATGGAATTCTCCTGGGAAACAGCCCCGGAAGTTACTCCCATGCATCGCGACTGCTGTTCATTTCATGTTACGGAATTCCAGGACGGTAAGGACCAAACCGATAACCAGCAGGATGAAGACGGCAACGCCCGAGACAAGAAGATCGATGTGCATCATTGCTTTCTCCCCAGCAGTGCGGCCAGCTTGAAGTAGATTCCAAAGCTGAAGATTGATGGAACCCAAATCGCAGTGTAGATCGCCTGCTCGCGGTCCTGCAGGAAAAACCACAGATACGCGGATATGAAAAACGATATCATCACAGCCAAAATAATGAAGTAATCTGATTTACTGAACATATAAACTCTCCTGATGTTTTACTTCTCAAAATATTCCACTAGGCCATAACCGATGGCGCTCAACAGACAACCGGTTGCCGCTACCGACCCGATTACTCGTATTCCCGACGAAATCCCGAGCCCAAAGGAGTCGGTCTGGATCAGACCGCTCAAAGCGAGCACCAAGCCAACGCAACCTATGGCTGTCAGCGAGTTGCCGGCGAGAATTAGCAGGCCGCTGATATATTTCTTTGCTGTAATCACTTTGCATTCCGGCGAGTGCAGTTCGGAAATTTCCACTAAATCTCAAACCCTTCGCGCTGAATTGCCACCCAAAGCCTGGTCTTATTGCCAACCTTCACTGGTAAAACGCGCCAGTACATGATGAAGGGCGTCCCGTTCTTTTTGTAGTTGATTGCCTTACCTTCGAACCGGCCGTCCGTCTTTAGCGCGTCGACCAGACGGGCAATCACGGTCTTGTCGGTAGCGGCGCCCTGCAAAATTCGCGGGGTCTTGCCTATGACCTCGGCCGGATCGTAGCCAGTGAGCGTCTTGAATGCTTTGTTCGCGTATATGATCTTTGCGTCTTTGGTGGCATCGGTGATCATGATTGAGTCATAACTGTTTATTGCAATCACCTGAAGAACGCTCAGGCTGATATCCACATCCTGCAAGACTTTTTCTAAAGAACTGACCATTGGAGTTTTCCTTTGTGCAGGCATCAGGCCTGACAGTTTTCACTTGATGACAACGGCCGCTGTCGCGGGCGTTGTCGCGTTTTCAGCCGTCGGAATTTCGGCGACCGACTCTTGCCTGCCAACTGTTTCTTAGTTGGGCAGCACCACGGTGTCGATGACGTGGATCACGCCGTTGTCGGCAACGATGTCCACAGCGGTCACGTTGGCATTGTTGACCTTCACGCCGCCCGTGGTGCTCACGGTCAGCGAAGAGCCCTGCACGGTCTTTACCATGCCCGCCTGAACGTCCTTGGACATGACGGTACCCGATACGACGTGATACGTAAGAACCGCGGTCAGCTTGGCCTTGTCAGCGAGCAGTGCCTCCAACTGGGCTTTGGGAATTTTCGCGAAGGCGGCGTCTGTCGGCGCAAAAACCGTGAAAGGCCCCGTGCCCTTCAGGGTTTCGACCAAACCGGCGGCTTTCAGGGCGGTTGCCAGGGTGTTGAAAGTACCGGCGGAAACGGCGGTATCGACGATGTCCTTGGCATTCGCGGCGGACATCAGACAGAACGAAACAGCGACGGCGGAGATCAGCTTTTTCATGACATTTCCTCTTGGATGGGTAAGCCAACTAAACAACGTGGGATGCAACGACTAGAACTACTGCTTCTACTGCGAACTTTAAATGAACCGTTATTGAATCAGTAATGAAAGTTAATTGTATTCTATTGAATTCGAATTGACAAGTTATTACTTAAGTTATGTTGATTTGACCCTAGTTATTCTTGGTAAACTCGTGGTTATTCTGCTAATATCGGTTCAAATACAGTTCGAAATGAGGCGCTTTTGCCAGACAGCCAACCAATTGCGATCGATGGACCCGTATACCGTAGCGGCGCGGTGGCGCGTCTCACTGGCATTCCGGTTCAGACGCTGCGCGTCTGGGAACGGCGCTACAAGGTCGTCGGGCCACTCCAGAGCGCGACTGGGCAGCGCCTATATTCGCCCGCAGAG
>CANJQI010000176.1 GCA_947476215.1 Betaproteobacteria bacterium | reverse complement strand
CTTGAAATTGCGCAACCGGTATGTCGAACACTTGCCGTCGCTCATCCAATTGCGCATCCGCCAAATTCAGAGTGGCGCCGCACTCCTGGCAATGCTCCGGCAATGGATACTCAATCACCACGTCCACCTGATTCGAACGTTTGAGTGTCTTGCCGATGCGCCCCGCCTGTACACCGCGCTTCGCGCCCGAGGACATACGAAGGGAACCAGCCTTCTTTGTCAGTCCATCCGACGACGGTGGTTTGCTCGAATTTGGGCTGTCCTTGGACAACCGTGCTTCCAACTCTTCGACACGTGCCATCAACAGTCGAACCTGCTCGATCAACGGGAACAGCATACGAATCAAATCGTCCTTTTGTTCGTGTGTAAGGCGCGAAAGATCCGGCAGTTCTTGCATGCTTCACAGCATACACTCTGCGCATAATTTGTACAATTGTTTCAGTCTGAATAGTCACGAAATTAGATGACTTATTGGTTGACACTTTTGTCTACTAGTGTGAACCGTCGGCGCGTTGGCTGACAAATTAGTTGACCGCGTTCGCCGACCACGAGCGGGTTTCTCTGCCTATGGCCAAAGAGATTGATCGTCATCCGTTCAATGATCGTTACGTTACCTCAGGCTGGCATGCGTTGCAATTCGACATCATTCCGGGGTGGCATGAGGAACTCTGAAGTGCGGAGATGCCTTTGTAAAGTCCAGCCAAGACGCGATCTCTGGACATGGCGCGCCAAGCTATCAGATAGCCAGGCGGTGTTTCGGACATCGCGCAGTAGGCAATTTAGAGGTTTCTCCGGCAGTACGGGCTATTGGTAGCAGCCTATCTGCTGCAGTATGATGTCAGTCGTTGGCTTGCTTACCTTACCAAGGAGCTTATATGGCACAGATCGCAGCATATGATGATGTAAAAGCAACCCGTACGCAGCGGGATATACCGAACGGTCACGCATGGCGCACGGAGTTTCTGTGCCCGCCCAAGACAGTATCCGGCGAGCCGCATGCATTTCTGGCCGAGGGCACGCCGCATCGGGTGATCGGGACCCACTTCCATATCGTGGATCAATATCAGGTCATCGTCAGCGGCGGCGGGGTGCTCGGTAAACATCCACTGGTGACGCACGCGGTGCACTTCTCCCGCGCCTACACGCCTTATGGCCCGCTGGTTGCGGATGACAAAGGACTTGGGTTCCTGACGCTGCGGTCCACGCGCGATCCCGGCGCCCAGCATTTACCCAAGGCCAAGGAAACACTGCTCGGCGTACCTGACCGCAAACCCTGGCAGGTAACCGAAGCGCCGAACTTCAGTGGTAACGGCGACGTCATTCTTAATCCTTTTGCTGCAATCAAGGACGATGCCGGTCTGGCGGCGTATTCGGTCAAGCTCAAGCCAGGTGCGCGCGCCTCGGCGCCGGATCCCGCGACGACGGCTGGCCAGTATCTGATCATCACCATTGGCAGCATCGTGTATGAAGGCAAGGATCATAAGGCGATCACCATCGTATTCGTCAAGCCGAACGAAAAATCGTTTGACCTGCTGGCGGGACCGCAAGGCATGGAAGCGCTGGTGCTCAATTTTCCGCGGACGTCGGAGAGCGCGAATGTCATGGGTAAGACCGCACGGTCCAGTCCCGGCGCACGCGTGTGGCAATGCCAGCTGTGCTCGTTCAGCTACGACGAGACCAAGGGTATGCCGGAAGAAGGCGTGGCTCCTGGGACGCGCTGGGAAGATGTACCGGAAAGCTGGTCCTGCCCGGATTGCGCGGCCGCCAAGAGCGACTTTGTCATGGAGGTCGTCGCCTGAAAGTTAGGCGAACGCGTCAACTTCGTTGATTGGCAAAAATATGCCGTCGGAAATCCATTTCCGGCGGTTTTTTTATTGCACTTCGATTTTTGCCGCCTTGACGACTTGCGCCCACTTCGCAACTTCGGAGCGGATTAGCATATCGAATTCCCCGGGTGAGGTGCCGGCCGCTTCAAGACCATCGCGCAGTAGTGCGTTTTTTACTTCCGCTGACTGCACGACTTTCGCTGTTTCGCTGGAGAGTTTCGCGACCACGGGTTTAGGGGTTTTGGCCGGCGCAAGCAGCCCTATCCACGAAGAGAAATCGTAACCGGGTACTCCGGCTTCGGCGATCGTCGGCAGTTCGGGCACCGCAATGGAACGTTTCAGTGTGCTCACGCCGAGTGCGCGCAGCTTGCCGGATTTCGCGTGCGGCAGCGCATTCGAAATAGTGGCGAGATTGAGGTGGCATTCACCACCCAGCATTGCGGTTAATGCCGGCGCGCCGCCTTTGTACGGCACGTTGACCATGCGGGTACCGGTCATGTGCATGAACAGGTGGGTCGCCATGTCGCTCGCGCTGGCCACGCCGCCGGTGGCGTAGTTCAACTGGCCCGGCTTGGCCTTGGCAAGTGCAATCAGGTCCGCCACCGATTTTGCAGGCAGCGAGGGTTGCACGAGCAGAACGTGCGGAAGCGCGGCGAGTTGCGTGACACCCGCGAAATCCCGCACGGCATCGTACGGCAACTTCTTATACAGGCTGGGGCTGCTGGTAAACGATGCCGCGACCACTAGCAGCGTGTGGCCGTCGGGCGTGGCCTTGGCGGTGATATCGGTGCCGACGACACTGCCCGCGCCGGGACGATTGTCGATGACGATGGGTTGATGGAGCGCGTCACTGAGTTTTTGCGCGATGCCGCGCGCCGCCAGATCCGTCGAGCCCCCGGCACTCTGCGGAACGATCAGACGTATCGAGCGCGCCGGATAGGGGGTCGTATCGCGACTGGTTTGAGCGCAGGCGGTGCTCGCGATCACGACGGCAACAACACCTGCCGCCACCCGCGGAATCGCGCTGATGCCGCTTGAGCGTCCTTGCAGGTTCATCGCGGAGGTCGGCACTACGGGGGTATCGTTCAAACTCAAACCGCGCGCGCGGCGCGATGCCCCTCGTGGATGGCATTCGCCAGACGGCGCGGCATATAGGCATCGCCCACCAGCCGCACATCCTTAAGTCCGGCGTCTTTTAATTCCGCCAGCAGCGTATCGTTGGCGCGTTGCGCGCCCACCCACACCACCGCACCGGCGCCGGCGATGATTTCCTCGCGCTTGGGGTTCATGTAATGGCGCAGCACCACCGTGCCCTTTTCGACGCGCTCGACCTCCATGTGCGGACGCAGTTCCACGCCGAGTTCATCCCATTTTCGTAGCGCGCTGATGCGCGATACTTCAACCAGTTCGCGCAGCGGTTCGTGAAAGCGCGTGACGTAAGTCACTTTGCAGCCTTTGCGCGCGAGCTGTTCGGTGATGCACATTGCCCAGTAGTAGCCGTCTTCGTCCATGACCACGACTTTCGCACCCGCGCCCAACGGGCTGTAGATCGTGACGGGCACCGACCCGTCGCCCGGAACCTCGGGGGCGAATATCTGCGAACCGGTCGCGATGATGACCGCGTCGGGGTTTTCCTTGAGCACGGACTCGCGCGTGCCGGCGGTCTCCAGGCGCACGTCCACGGCACGCTTCTTGACTTGCGTCAGCAGAAAATCGAGCGCATAGCTCGATTCGTGAAACGCCAGATAGTGGTGCGCGAAGGTCAGCTTGCCGCCGAGTTTGCTGCCTTTTTCAAGCAACACGACCTTGTGTCCAAGCTCCGCCGCGATATGTGCGGCTTCCAGTCCCGCCGGGCCGCCGCCGACGATGACGACTTTTTTCGGTTTGTCGACTTTGACGATAGGCGGCATGTCGAGTTCGTTGCCCACCGTCGGGTTGACTTCACAGTGCAGTCGGTGCGAGCCGCCGCCGCCCCAGCAGAAACTGGTGAAGATGCAGCGCCGGATATCGTCGGTGCGTCCTTCCATGGCCTTTTGCGGCCATTCGGGATCGGCGATCAGCGCGCGGCACATGCCGGCCATGTCAAATTTGCCGGCGGCTATCGCCGCCTCCGCCTGCTCCGGCGTTTGTATGCGGGCGCTGGCGGCCAGCGGTATGTTGCCGGAGGTTTTTCTGACCTCGGCCTGGATATCGACATAGGTGAGCGGCGGAAAGTGTCCGTCCGGGCAATGCATGTCTATGGTGTTGAAGTTACCTTGCGCCAGCGACAGGTAGTCGGGCGGGCAATGCCTGGCCAGATACGCGACGGCCTCCTTGGTTTCCTCTATCGTGATGCCGCCGGGCGTGAATTCCTCGACGCCCATGCGATAGCCGACGATGAAATCGGGTCTGACTTTGTCGCGCACCGAGGAGATGATTTCCCGCGAAAATCGCAGGCGGTTTTCGAGGCTGCCGCCGTATTCGTCGGTGCGTTGATTGGAAAATGCCGACACGAACTCCTGTATCAGGTGCCCCTGCGCACCGTGGATCTCCACGCCGTCGCAACCGGCTTCCTGCGCGTGCAGCGATGCCTTGACGAAGCCGGCGACGACTTCGGCGATTTCGTCTCTGGTCATTGCATGCGGAATGGCGCCGCTATGGGGGCACGCGATGGGTGACGGCGCCCAAAGGTTGGCTGCGCTGTTGCCGTGAAACTGGCGGCCACCGTGATTGAGTTGCACCACCACCAGCGAGCCTTCGTCATGCACGGCCTGCGCAAGTTTGGCGATGCTCGGAATGATTTCTCTCTCGTACATCAGCATGGCGTTGGCGTTGCGTCCGGTATTGCTCGGGTGCACGCGCATTGACTCAGTGACCACGAAACCGGTGCCGCCGCGCGCAAGGCGGCGATAGATCGCGTAGGTGACGTCGGTGGCCAATCCGCCCTTGCCGGAGTTAGTCGACGTCGCGAGGCGCATGACGCGGTTGCGCGATTGTTTCGCGCCGATGCGTATGGGGGAAAACAGGTGCGGGAAGGCATTTGTCATGAGTGTCCTTGGGGAGACGCGAAGTCAATGCGGGGAAGCTGATCAGCAGCGGTGCTGTAATGCCTTGAATTTGAACCGTTTATCTCTGAATCACGACGGCGGCGCGTTCTTGATCGCCTTCTTCCAGCGCTCCGCTTCTTCGCGCATATAGGTCACCAGTCCGTCCGGCGTGCTGCTGCGCGGTTCGGCGCCGTCATCGATCAGGCGCTGGCCGACTTCCGCGCTGGCCATGGTCTTTACAATATGCGCATTGAGCTTGTCGACAATATTGCGCGGTGTCTTGGCCGGCGTGAATATGCCGTACCAGGTGACGACCTCGAAGCCCGGTACGCCGGACTCGATGATGGTCGGGATTTCGGGCATCACTTTGGAGCGCTGCGGCGTCGAGATCGCCAGTGCTTTTATTCTGCCGCTTTTGATCAGCGGCACCACCGCCGGCATGCTGTTGAATTTCATCTGCACGTTGCCGGCGATGATGTCCGTCAGTGCGGCTGCCGCGCCCTTGTAAGGGATATGGACGATATTGGTGCCCGTCATCACTTTCAACAGCTCCATCGCGAGGTGCGCGGGCGTGCCGGCACCGGGCGTTGAGTAATTAAGCTGGCCGGGCTTAGCCTTGGCGAGCGCGACCAACTCCTTGAACGAATTCGCGGGCAGCGCATTGTTGACGACGAGCAAAAACGGATTGACCGCGACCATGCTGACGGGTGCAAAATCGCGCATCGGATGGTACGGCAGCGTGCTGTCGAGCAACGGATTGATGACCATGCCGCCCGACGTTCCCCACAGTATGGTGTATCCGTCGGGTGCAGCCTTGGCGACCGTATCGGTGGCGATCACACCGCCGGCACCGGCGCGATTATCGGCGACCACCGTACGGCCCAGCCTCTCGGAAAGATTCATTGCCACCATGCGCGCCACCAGATCGGAGCCGCCGCCGGGAGGAAATGGAATCATCATCCGTATAGGCCTGTTGGGATAGTCCGGCTTATCGGCCGCGTGAGCGGCGCCTGCGCACACGAGCGCCAGCACGGTGGCAGCAAGGCTGTGCACCAATTGCTTATTCACGTGCTGCTCTCCGTGCCTGGCCAGGCAACCTATTTTGCGATCGCACCGCGCACGTCGCCCAGCAATATCTTGGCGTGATTTTCCAGCATGACATCCGCGCCCTGCATGAGGCAGATGCGTATGCCGTGTTGATGCATGGTCTGCACGCGCTTGGTGATCTGTTCGGGTGTGGTAAACGCGTAGCCGATGTTGCCGGCAACCACGATGCCGCGCGCATGCGCTTTGTCGACGATGCGATCGATCGCGCGCCAGACTTCGGGGTGATCGTAGTCGAACGGATGGCCGAGCGCTTCGCTGAGATCGGTCATCGCCAGCATGATGACGCGCAAACCGTCGATGTCCAGGATTTCTTGAACTTCCTTGAACGAATTGCCGGCCTCGATGTGCGGAACGAAAACCGCCTGATCCGTGGGTTTCTTGTTCATCGCGGCAAAAGAATCCTTGGAGTTCGGGTACTCGCCCGCGCCCGAACGATGCCAGTCCTTGGATACCGCGAAGCACGCGCGTGCCTGCATCGCTGATGATACTGATACACCGACAAACGGGATGCCCAGGCTGAAAGCGCGTGCCACGTCCACTGTTACCTGCAATTGTTCAGCGCCGGCCATCCACGGATTCGCGGCAAGCCGTACCCAGGTGGTGAGACCGACCGCCTGCGCGGCGTGATTGATGTGATCGAGTTCGCGCCAGTCGATGGCCGAAAACATCATGTCGGGCCGCACGAAATCGAAACCGCCGCGCGCGATGGTGGACACCCAGCTCGGGCCGCTCTTGAGCCATACGCCCAACGCCATATCGCCGTCCGCCATTCTCTGAAAAAGTCTGCTCATGGTCTTTCCTTTGCCTGTTGAATATCAATCGGTCTGCAGTTTGAGGGCCGATGTCAGCTTGACCCATTTCCGGATTTCGTTGCGCATCCAGGCCGCGAATTCTTCCTGTGTGCTGCCCACCACATCCACGCCCTGGGCTGCCAGCTTCTCATTCAACTCGCGGGCCTTGAGCAGGGTAACGATTTCGCGGTTAAGCCTTGCAATTATATCCGGCGGCGTGCGCGCCGGCGCCAATACGCCGTACCACGCGTCCGACGAATAGCCCGGGACGCCCGACTCCGCTATGGTGGGCAGGCCCGGATACAAGGCCGACCGCCGCACCGATGTGATTGCCAATGCCCGCAGGCGGCGCGCTTTGACAAATGGCCCGGAGTTGATGGTGTTGCTGAACATCAATTGCACGTGGCCGCCTGCCACATCCGCCAGCGCCGGTGTTCCGCTCTTGTAGGGCACGTGTACGATGCTGATATTGGCCATGGTCTGAAACAATTCAAACGCCAGGTGAGTTCCCGAGCCGCTGCCGGCCGACGCGAAAAACAGTTGCCCCGGATAGCGCTTCGCGAGCGCTATCAACTCCTTGACCGACTTCGCCGGAACGCTGGGGTGGACGACCAGCAGATTGGGCACGGTAGCCGTCAGCGTGACTTCGGAAAAATCGTTGATCGGATCGTAACGCAGGTTCTTTTGTACGCCGGCGTTGATTGCATGACTGATCGTAACCGCCAGAAATGTGTATCCGTCAGGAGCGGCTTTGGCGGTCAACTCGGACGCCAGCACGGTACCGGCGCCGGGCCGGTTGTCGGGGATGACCGGTTGGCCCAGCGCGGCGGCGAGCGGTGGGGATATGAGCCGGGTCACCGTATCGATGCCGCCGCCGGGGCCGCCGGGAACGATGATGCGTATGGGTTTGGCGGGGTAGGGTTGCGCGTAGACGAGTGTCGCGACTGCGTAAGATCCCAGCGCCAACACGCATGCGCGACTATGAGTAAACATCAATTTGCCTTTCGGATTCCGCATGAGGCGGCTCGAACATACTGAGCCCGGAGACCTGCACGACGCGGGTGGCGAGTATGCAACAGGTCCTTCTGGAGGGTCAAGGCAGCGTTCGCCGGAAAACCCTCAGGCGCATCCGCGGCTGTCGTGCACGTTGTATCGGATAATATGGAGCACTCAACGGTTGCCGCTATGTATGAAAAACGGGAGGGCCAATGTCAAACGCAACGCGTAATTGCACGTCGGCGTTTCTTGCCGGTTTGATGATTGCAGGCTGCCTATCGGCTTGCGCGCAAAGTTATCCGAGCAAACCCATCCGTATCGTAACCAGCGGCATCGGTGGCAGCGCGGATCTGAT
The DNA here is from genome assembly GCA_947476215.1 of Betaproteobacteria bacterium. Classification (GTDB taxonomy): domain Bacteria; phylum Pseudomonadota; class Gammaproteobacteria; order Burkholderiales; family SG8-41; genus PALSA-1004. The sequence continues at coordinate 3,345 of CANJQI010000176.1, read as the reverse complement.
TTCGCGCCTGATCGCGCAGGGCATATCGGGTCCCCTCGGGCAGCAGGTCATCGTCGACAACCGGGCAACCGGTTTTAATCAGGAGATCGTGGTCAGGGCCTTGCCCGACGGCCACACGCTGCTGCTTACGAGCGCCTCCCATTGGCTGCTGCCTTTCATGCGTGGCGTGCCCTACGATCCGGTGAAGGACTTTTCCCCGATTTCGCAAACTACGCAGCAGCCGACGATACTGGTGACGCATCCTTCTCTGGCGGCGAGATCCGTCAAGGAATTGATTGCGCTGGCCAGGAGCAAACCCGACGAACTCAACTTTGCCACCACCGGAACGGGGAATCTCAATCATTTGTCGGGCGAATTGTTCAAGGCGATGGCGGGTGTAAGCATCATGCGCATCGACTACAAGAGTTCAGCGGCGGCGTTCAACGATCTGCTCAGCGCGCAGATACAAGTGATGTTCCCCACTGCGGGTTCGGTGGCGGCTTACGTGAAGGCGGGCAGAGTGCGGGCGCTTGCGGTTTCCACGGCGGTGCGTTCCCTGGCATTTCCGGATCTGCCTACCATTGCGGAAGCGGGCATTCCGGGATACGAATCGGTGGCCATGACCGGCGTGTTCGCGCCGGCGAGAACACCTGCGACGACGATCAGTCGATTGAGCCAGGAGATCATGCGGTATATCGGACAGCCGGAGGTCAAGGAAAAATTTTTCAACATCGGGGTCGATGCGGTGGGTGGTTCGGCGGATGAACTCGCCGCAAAAATGAAATCTGAAATGGTGCGCATGGGCAAGATAATCAAGGATGCGGGAATTCGAGCCGAATAGCTGTCGGTTCGCCGGCAGCCCCGCTTGTTGCCTAAACGCGGCTGAGGTATAGTCATTCAAAGCCGCAAGGTTCTTGTTTTCCGTTTTGGCACGGCCCGAAGTTAATGATGTGTTTTCATCGGCCGGTCACCTGAAGAACAAAGCGAATTTCCCGATTCTGGCCCGCGCATTGCGGATTCGGAGTTGCAATATTTATAGTTACCAACGATTAATTTAAACCGATAAAGGAGCACACGAAATGGCGAAATCCAACGAACTCAAACTGGCGGTCCTGCCCGGGGATGGCATAGGGCCGGAAATTACGGACGCCACCATCACGGTGTTGAAGGCGGCGGCGCGCCGCACCGGGCTCAAACTGACCATGAAGAAGGGCTTGTTCGGCTGGGATGGCTACAAGAAACACAAGACCACGATACCGGATTCGACGATCAAGTTGTTGGGCGAGCACGAAGGCTGGATAGTGGGGCCTACCTATGCCGGCGAATATCCCAAGGAGGACCCTTACCATGGCCATCCCAACGGTTTCATCCGCAAGCATTTCAAGCTGTTTGCGAACGTGCGCCCGGTGGAGTCATTCCCGCAATTGAAGCCGCTGATTCCGGATCTCAACATCGTGGTCTTGAGAGAGAATACCGAAGGTTTTTATCCGGACCGTAACATGGCGTGGGGCTATGGCGAATTCAAACCCACGGATGACGTTGCGATTTCAATGCGCGTGATCACACGCAAGGCATGTGAGCGTTTCGCGCGGTTTTCGTTTGCCTATGCCGAGGCCCTGGGGATCAATCGCATTTCGGTCGTACACAAGCGCACCGCGCTGCAGCAATCCGACGGATTGTTCGTGGGCACGTTTGAGGAAATAAACAAGGAATTCAAGAAGACCAAACTCGAACTGCTGCGCATCGATACCTTCAGCTCACAATTTCCGCGCGAGCCGCACAAGTACAAACTGGTGGCTACCACCAATTTGTTTGGTGATATTCTGTCCGACCAGGCCTCGGGGCTTGCCGGCGGCGTCGGTGTTGCGCCGTCGCTGAATGCGGGAACCGATTGCGCCATGGCACAGGCGGTGCACGGCACCGCGCCGGATATCGTCGGCAAAGGTGTCGCCAATCCTTCGGCGCTCATATTTTCGACGGCTCTACTGTGCCGCTGGTTCTATCTTCGGACCAAGAACAAGGCATGTCTGGAAGCAGCCAGTCTGATGGAAAAAGGCGTCAAGACCGCGCTGGTAAATGGCGTCATGACGCCTGATCTGGGCGGCAAAGCCAGCAGCGCGACCTTTACCAAAGCGATAGTGAGCGCGATCAATAACGCCAAGTAAACATCATCGCGGGGGGGCACGCGGATGTCACGAACTAGCGCAGGGCTCTTGTCGGTCGGCATGGCGTTCTTCGGCGCGGACCTGGTATCGGCGCAAAATTATCCGAGCAAGCCGGTCCGCATCGTCACCGCCGATGTTGGCGGTGGCGCCGATTTTGTGGCGCGCGTGCTGGCACAGGCGCTACCGGCGGGGCTGGGGCAGCAGGTCATCGTCGAAAACCGGCCGGGTGCGGGCGGTGCGATTGCGTTCGAATTCGTGGCGCGCGCCGCCCCCGATGGATATACGCTGCTGTTTTTCAGCAATGGCATGTGGACGTTGCCGCTGCTGCAAAAGGTGAATTACGATCCGGTGAAGGACTTTGCACCGGTGTCGCTGGTCGATTCCGTGCCCAACCTGCTGGTGGTGCATCCTTCGTTGCCGGTCAAGACGGTGCAAGACCTAGTCTCGTTGGCGAAATCGCGGCCCGGCCAGATGAATTGGGGGGCGGGCTCCAACGGTTCAACGCCGCATCTTGCGGGAGAGCTGTTCAGATCCATGACAGGCATAGACGTGGTACGCATCGCATACAAGGGCACGGCGCCGGCCCTCATCGATCTGCTCGGCGGCAGCACGCAATTCATGTTTCCCAACGCCGGTGGGGTGACGCAGTACCTGAAATCGGGGAGATTGCGCGCACTCGCCGTTACGACCGCGCGGCCGTCATCGCTATTTGCGAACCTGCCTACCGTGGCCTCGTCCGGTGTGCCGGGATACGAAGCTGATTCGACTCACAGCTTGTTTGCACCAGCGGCGACACCGCGTGCAGTTATTACACGACTGAACGAAGAGACCGTGCGTGCGTTGGGCACCGCCGAGATCAGGGAAAGGTTGCTTAGAAATGGCGTGGATCCCGTCGGCAGCACGCCGGAGCAGCTGGCCGCAACCGTGCAATCGGAAATGAGCAAAATAGGCAAAGTCATACGGGAAGTCGGTATACGCACGGAATAGCAGCATGCCGGGCGCTGGACAGGCGTGACCGGTTGCGTGCAATGCGACGATGATTCATTTGTGAAGTTTGATTACGGGAAAGGTTGATCTGATATGAGTACTGTTGCGCACCATATGGTTGCCGTGTTGAAGGAGCAGGGCGTGGACCGCATTTTCGGCATCCCCGGCGGCGGTCCAACCGCTGATCTCGTCAGCAGCGCGGGGGCGCTGGGCG
>CANJQI010000175.1 GCA_947476215.1 Betaproteobacteria bacterium | reverse complement strand
CCGCGCATCGACGCCCAGCGCGCTCATGCGGCCCACCAGATAATCCATCGCATTTCCGGCCTCGTGATAAGGCAGGTGTAGTCGGGCGAGATTCAGTTTCCCGCCCAGCGTCGCGCTCTTTTCGAATAACGTTACGCGATGTCCTCGCTCCGTCAGCACGCGCGCGGTCTCCATGCCACCGGGTCCGCCACCGACCACGACGACCCGTTTTGGACTATCGTGCCGCGCGAGCGGTGCGAACTCGCTCTCAAAGCCGGCGTTCGCATTTACCGAACAGGCCAGCCGTTTGCCGTTCACGATGCCGCCCCAGCAGTAACTGCAGGCGATGCAGCGGCGGATCTCGTTCGTTGCGCCACGCCGCGCCTTGTTCGGCCATTCGGGGTCGGCAACCAACGCGCGCGCCATGCCGATGATATCGGCTTTGCCTGCCGCGAGGATGGCTTCGGCCTGTGCCGGCGTCTGTATGCGCGTGCTCGCCGCGACTGGCACACCCGGGGTCACCGCTTTGATTTCAGCCTGTATGTCGACATAGGGATGCGGCGGGTAGTGGCTATCCGGACAGTGCGTTTCTATGGTGTTGAAATTGCCCTGCGTCAGCGACAGGTAGTCGATGATGCCGAGTTTGACCAGTTGTTCAGCCGCCACCTTGCTCTCGCTCACGGTAATTCCGCCCGGTGTGAATTCCTCTATGCCCATGCGATAGCCCACGATGAAGTCGGCACCAACCTTGTCGCGCACGGATGCGAGAATTTCACGCACGAAGCGCAGGCGGTTGTCGAGGCTCCCGCCATATTCGTCGGTACGCTGATTTGAAAATTCGGAAACGAATTGCTGGACGAGGTGGCCCTGCGCACCGTGAACCTCCACGCCATCGGCGCCCGCCAGTTTGGCATGCAGCGCGGCCGTCGCATACCCCGCCACAAGTTCGGCAATCTCCGCCCTGGTGACCTGATGTGGGACGCCGCCGCTTTGCGGACATGCGATCGCCGATGGCCCCCATAGCGTGGGCAGGGTGTTGCTGTGATGCTGGCGCCCGCCATGATTGAGCTGCACGATGAGCAGCGTGCCCTCCGCGCGCACGGCCTGTGTCAACTTTTGCAGGCTGGGCACGCTCTGCTTGAGATAAAGCTGCATGGTATGCGCGCTGCCGGTATTGCTGGCATGCACGCGCATCGATTCGGTAACGATGACGCCTGCGCCGCCGCGCGCGAGGTGCTGATAGAGCGCAACCGAGCGCTCGGTCGCCACGCCGTTTTCACCCGTATTGGTCTGCGTCGCCAGCCGCATGACGCGGTTGCGCGACTCGCGTGTTCCGATACGTATCGGCTTAAATAAATGGGGGAAACTGTCGGACATGGTCTTCCTGGATACAGGTCGCGAGATGGAGCGATTGATGATATCCCACGCTCCCGCTTATGTCGACGTGCGTTCCCATGCCGACGGTGCAAGTAGTATGATGACTCAAACCATGAGGAGCTCGACCATGCGGTTAGGCCCGGAACGCCTGAGTGCCAGTGATGCAAGGTGGGTTTGGTTTAGCGCAGGATGCGTACGGGCTATGGTGCTGATGTGTTGCGCGCTGGTTGGAAGTCTGGGATATGCGCAAGGTTATCCGAACAAACCCATACGGCTGATATTGCCGTTTCCTCCGGGTGCGCCCAGCGACATACTCGGACGCGTGGTGGGCATGAAGCTCGCTGAACTGCTGCGGCAAAACGTCGTACCGGACAATCGGACGGGGGCTGGCGGAAATGTAGCGCTGGCCACGGTCGCCCGGGCGGTGCCCGACGGCTATACGATAACGGTGACCTCGCCGACCATAGCGCTCAGCCCATCGTTGTATGCCAAGCTCGATTACGATGCCGAGAAAGACCTCGCTCCGGTGGCGCGCGTGGCGACGATAGAAAATGTGCTGGTTGTCAACCCGAGTGTTCCCGCGAAGACGCTGTCACAGTTCATTTCTCTTGCGCGCGCTCAACCGGGCAAGTTCAATTACGGGTCGGGAGGCCCGGGCACGACCAATCATCTTGCCAACGAGTTGCTGAAATATGTGGAAAAGATCGACATCGTACATGTGCCGTACAAGGGCGCGACCTTGGCCACCATGGCGTTGATAGGCGGCGAAGTGCATGAAGTTATCGTGTCGGTGGCGTCCGGACTGCCGTTGATTCAGTCCGGTAAGGTGCGCGCGTTGGCGGTGCTCTCCGAGCGACGCGTGGCGCAATTGCCGGATGTGCCGACCGCGAAGGAAGCAGGGGTGGAAAATTTCACGATGTCGATCTGGTACGGCATTTTCGCGCCGGTCGCGACGCCGCGTCCCATCCTGGCTCATCTCACGAATGTAACGCTAATGGCTCTGGAAACACCGGATCTGCGCGAACGCATGGCGGGGCTGGGCATAGATCCTTGGCCCGGCTCGCCTGCTGAGTTGGGAGCCTTGCTGCGCAGTGAAACTACGCGCTTTGCCACCATAGTGCGCGCGGCGGGCTTGCCGCGCGAATGATTTGACGAGAATTCAAAGACCGGGCGGTGCGCCCCCTGAGGGCTACACCCGGAAAGCTATCGCTTGACGGGCGGGGTGCCGCCGCCGGAACTGCCGCCCCCCGAACCGCCGCGTCGCGATTTCTTGAAAAAACGCTTGCCTGGCTTGGCGCCACCCGGTGCTTGGTCCGGACGGCGTTGTTGCTCCGGGCGCCGCCCTCCGTCCTGCCGGCGTCCGTGGTCCTGCGAGCGCCCTAGATCGCCTTGCGGCGCGGAGGCGCGGTTTCCGGGGGCTAATTGAATTTCCAGTCCGATGATCTCATCCCATACCGGGTCGCTGCGCTCGCGTTCGGGTATGGCCAAGAGCTCGCGCAACCTGCGCGCAAGCTCCTGTGGTCCGGGTTCACGTGGTTTGTTTTCCACAATCGGCGTCTCCGCGGGAGGCGCTTCTACGGGTGATGCTTTATCAGGCTGTTCTTCGTTCATGTGCGTATTATCCTCCGAATGGCGTTTGTCGGCCACCGGTACGAAATTTGGGTGCCGTCGTTGCGTGATGCAAGTCCGATTTTGCGTGGACGCGGTTTGGCGGCCGGTTCGCGATCTGGCCGCCGCTATGAATCAGGACTTGTTGCGGGCTACTCCTCATCACAGATTAAAATGCCGGTATGCAACTACAACAGATCAAGATCGAGTATTCGGCCGAACAGGACAGGCTCCTCATGCGCCTGGCCAGCGGCGACCGCGCGGAAATCCTGCTTTGGCTGACACGACGTTGTGTCAGACTGCTATGGCCATTGTTGGTGAAAATGGCCGAATCCACGCCGCGGATTGCGCTGCAACCGACGCCCGAGGCACGCCACGCACTGCTCGATATGGAACGTGAGCAGGCTCTGGCAAAAGCCGATTTTTGCAGTCCGTACCAAGATGTTGCGCGCGAACGTCCGCTCGGCGCTGATCCCCTGCTGATCGCGCGCATCAATATCGGTCAAGACAATCAGGGCAAACATGTGCTGACGTTAAGGCCGATCGAGGGGCAGGGCGTGAATATCGCCATGGACGACACACTGCTGCACGGCCTGTGCAAAGTTCTTCAGGATGCCGTCGACAAAGCGCAGTGGGATATCAAGCTGGTGCTGCTGAGCGGCGCGGTCGCGGGCGTCCCTGCGGGCGCAGCCCGAACCTTGAACTGACTCCCCTAAGCCGCAGCACCGCGCATGATCCGTTCCTCGCGGATCGGCAGACAGATGAGTGCCGCCGCACCGGCGAGTGCAATGTCGGCGTACCACATCCACATGAGGTTGCCGTTGCGCTCCATGGCTATGCCGCCCAGCCATGCGCCGAGAAACCCCCCGATCTGATGCGACAACAGCGTCACGCCAAACAGGGTGGCCAGATAACGAGTACCGAATAGTTTTCCGACCAGTCCCGCGGTCGGCGGTACGGTGGCGAGCCAGGTAAAGCCGAGGGCGGCGGCAAAAATGTAAAAGGTCAGTGGCGTTTTCGGTGACAGCAGGTAAAGAAAAATGATAAGCGCGCGGCTGCCGTACATCAAAGCGAGCAGGTTTTTCATGCGATATCGCTGTCCCAGCGCGCCTGACGTAAGGCTGCCCGCGATGTTAAAAAGGCCGATCAGCGCCAGAGACGTCGATGCAACCGTGACCGGCAAACTGCAGAGCTGAACCTCGCCGGGTAGATGCGTCAGCAGCAGAGCGATGTGGAAGCCGCAGGTAAAGAAACCGGCGTTCAGCATCTGATAGCTGGGATCGCGCAAAGCCACTCGCAGTTGCGCGCGCAGCGTAATGCCGTTCACGGTTGCTGATGAATTCGCGGCTGTAGTGCCGGAATCGGCAACTGCCGCCGGCTTACGCAGCGGCCACGCCAGGGGGATGGTGAGCAGCGACGCGACCGCCGTCGTCATCATCGCCGTCACCCATCCGGCGGTGGAGATGATGGCCTGGATCAACGGCGCGAATACGAACTGGCCGAATGAACCGCCGGCATTGATGTAGCCGGACGCAAATGAACGTTTGTCGGCAGGCAGGCGTTGCGCGGTGGCGCCAAACAGGACCGAAAAACTGCCGGCTCCCGTGCCTGCCGCGCTCAATATTCCCATGGTCATCAACAATCCCCATTGCGTTTCGACCATGGTCGTGAGCACGCAACCCAGCGACAACAACAGGCTGCCCGTCACCAGTGTTCGAAATGAACCGTACTCGTCGGCAAACGCGCCAAATACCGGTTGCGCAGCGCCCCAGACGAACTGGCCGACTGCCAGCGCAAAGCTGATCGCAACAATACCCAGTCCGGTGGTGGTGTTGATGGGGGAGAGGAACAGCCCGGTCGTCTGGCGTGCGCCCATGGTGATCATCAATATCGCGGCGGCGCATGACATCAGCAACCACGTGGTGGCTTGTGAAGGCTGGGATGGGTTGTTCAAGCAGGATGCCTCAAGAGGGCTGTCGGATTTGGATGAGATCAATGCGCATTATGTCAAGAATGAGGCAGTCAAGTAGTGTAATTTTTCCGCTCAGAATCAGACTATCGAGATTTTCATAATCCATGACAAACCTGCGTATAACCATCGTCGTCCCGGTGAACACCGGGACCCAGGCCCGATGATGGAAATCGCGAAGGACTTTCTGGATTCCGGTTTTCACGGAAATGACGGGAGTGTGTGGTGAATTGGGGAAAGACCAACACACAGTCTGGCACGACAGTAACAGGTGCGCTGCTTTATAATCTGCACTCTATTCAACCCATTCAGGTATTGCAAATGACCCGATTTGAAGGAACCGACTCCTATGTCGCGACGCAGGACCTCATGATGGCGGTAAACGCCGCAATAACGTTGGAGCGTCCGCTACTGATCAAAGGCGAGCCGGGAACAGGCAAGACCATGCTGGCGCTTGAAGTTGCCAAGGCGCTCAAACGCCCGCTGTACGAATGGCATATCAAGTCGACGACCAAGGCGCAGCATGGCCTTTACGAGTACGATGCAGTGTCTCGTTTGCGCGATTCGCAGCTCGGCGACCCTAAGGTCAAGGACATCGCCAATTACATCGTGCGCGGCATGTTGTGGAACTCGTTTGAGTCGGATGTTCAATCCGTGCTGCTGATCGACGAAGTCGACAAGGCCGATATCGAGTTCCCGAATGACTTGCTGCGTGAGCTCGACCGCATGGAGTTCTACGTCTATGAAACACAGCAACTGATTAAGGCGCGCAACCGGCCGTTGGTGATCATCACCAGCAATAACGAAAAAGAATTGCCGGACGCGTTTCTGCGGCGCTGCTTTTTTCACTACATTCGTTTCCCCGACAAGGAGACCATGGAGAAAATCGTCGCCGTGCATTTCCCCGCACTCAAGAAGGAATTGCTCAAGGAAGCGTTGGGGGCGTTTTTCGAGATACGCGATGTGCCCGGATTGAAGAAAAAACCGTCGACGTCCGAATTGCTCGACTGGCTGAAACTGCTGATGGCCGAGGATATTTCGCCTGAGACGTTAATTAGCCAGGACCAGCACAAAATTATTCCACCGCTGCACGGCGCGCTGCTCAAGAACGAGCAGGATGTGCATTTGTTCGAACGTCTGGTCTTCATGTCCCGCCGCAAGAGCTGAATGAGTCCATGGAATGCAGAAAATATCATTAGAATTATATGGTTGTGACGAAAGTCCCACGCCTGGTTTGGTGCAACGCAATTGGTGGCACATGCGCTCCCCTTCAAGGCATAGGTATCTACACATCGATATCACAGTAGGGCGGAAAAGCGTAGCGCCTTCCGTCGAATGCCTGTGATGATTCCGGAGTCTATCCGCCTGACTGCGGTGGTGGCGTTTAAGTTGACGCTATCTATCGTGCGCGACCTGACTGGACACCCGTACGGCGGACGGCGCTGCGCTTTTCCGCCCTACAATAATGTCCGCAAGCGTCGAGCGTGTGGGGGGGGGGATTGGTTACTACTTCGCAGTTATTTGCGTGTCGTATTGAATGAAGCACCAAACTAAGATCTCACTCGGATTTGCACCGGTCATCGATTCCGCAATCGAGATGCTGATCCTGGGAAGCTTTCCGGGAATCGCGTCGCTCGGCAAGAAGCAGTATTACGGCCATCCGCAGAATCAGTTTTGGCGGCTGGTCGGCGCGGTCATAAAACAGCCGCTGCCGGACATGGACTATCCGGAAAGGCTGCGCACCCTGTTGGCGCATCGCATCGGCCTGTGGGACATTATTGCCGCTTGCAGTCGCAAGGGCAGCCTGGATTCGAATATCCGCAATCCGGCGCACAATGATTACTCGCGCGTCACGGATGTGGCAGGAAAATTGAAGTGTGTATGTTTCAACGGTAAAGCCGCAGCCAGTAAGGCGGCGGAGTTTGCCGCACTCGGCTATGAAACCCTAGCGTTGCCTTCGTCGAGTCCCGCGTACACCTTGAGCTTCGAACAAAAGCTCAAGGAATGGCGGCGGATAGCCGCGCCGACAAGTCGACCGCGCCAAGCAACGCGCGCAGCGAACTCCGGCCCCGTTTCTCCTCTTCACTCTTCACTCTTCACTCTTCACTATTCACGGCTGAAAAAATGCTGATCGATTTCTTTCTCAAGCTCAAGGAAGGCAGTCTGCCGGTCTCCGTGCGCGAGTTTCTGACGCTGCTGGAGGCGCTCGACAAGCGCGTCATCAGCGGCAGTATCGACGATTTTTACTACCTGTCGCGGGCGTGCCTGGTCAAGGACGAATCCAATTACGACAAGTTTGATCGTGTGTTCGGCGCGTATTTCAAAGGCATCGTCAGCTTGCCGGAGGGGGCGAATGCTTTGATACCGGAAGACTGGTTGAAGAAACTGGCCGAAAAAAATCTTACCGAGGAAGAAAAGAAACTGGTCGAATCGCTGGGCGGTTGGGAAAAGCTGATGGAGATGCTTAAGAAACGGCTCGAGGAGCAGAAGGGCCGGCATCAGGGTGGTTCCAAGTGGATAGGTACTGCCGGCACCAGCCCGTTCGGCGCTTATGGCTACAACCCCGAAGGCATACGCATCGGACAATCGGAGTCACGCAACCGGCGCGCGGTCAAAGTGTGGGATCAACGCGAATTCAGGAACCTCGACGACTCGGTTGAACTCGGTACACGGAATATCAAGGTCGCGCTGAAGCGCCTGCGCAAATTCGCGCGTCAAGGAAATCCTGAGGAACTTGATCTCGACGACACCGTACGTTCTACCGCGCGCAACGCCGGCTGGCTGGATATCAAGATGGTCCCTGAGCGCCACAACAGCGTGAAAGTATTGCTGTTCCTCGATATCGGCGGCTCCATGGATGACCACGTGCAGGTCTGCGAACAGCTTTTTTCAGCGGCGCGCACTGAATTCAAGCACCTCGAATATTTTTATTTTCATAATTTTCTCTACGAGCGCGTGTGGAGGGACAACCGCCGCCGCGCCGCTGAACGGCTCGCGACGCTAGACGTCATGCACAAGTACCCTCATGATTACAAACTGATTTTTGTCGGTGATGCGACCATGAGCCCGTACGAAATCGTATATCCGGGGGGCAGTGTTGAACATTCAAATCCCGAAGCCGGTGCGGTATGGATGAAACGTATGCTGGATGTTTATAAGGATACGATCTGGCTCAATCCCCAGCCCGAGGCGACCTGGGACTATCACGAATCGATACGCATTACGCGGGAACTGATAGGCGACCGCATGTTCCCGTTGACGCTGGCAGGGCTCGATCAGGGCATGCGGCTGCTCAGCAAAGGGCACTAATTCTCCATGGCGCTCAAGGCGACGATCTTCAAGGCTGAATTGCAGATCGCTGACATGGATCGCAATTATTATGAAAACCACACGCTGACTGTTGCACGGCATCCCTCCGAGACCGACGAGCGCATGATGGTGCGCGTGCTGGCATACGCGATACACGCCGACCCTGTGTTGACCTTCGGCAAGGGACTCAGCGACGATGAGCCGGACCTGTGGTTGAAGGATTTAACCGGCGTCGTAAGAGTCTGGATAGATGTCGGTCTGCCGGACGAAAAACGTATGCGCAAGGCATGCGGGCGTGCGGAGCAGGTTTTTGTTTATGGCTACGGAGGCCACGGTGTTTCCTTGTGGTGGGATCAAGTCAGCGGCGAAGTCGAGCGCTGCAGGAATCTGACGGTGATGCAGATCCCTTCGAGCGCCAGCCAGGGACTGGCGAAACTGGCCGAACGCAACATGCAACTGAATTGCACGATACAGGAAGGACAAGTCTGGTTGTCCAATGCGCGCGATAGCGTATTGCTGGAACCCGAGGTTATAAAAAGCCCAGCGCCGGCGGATTATTGAGAATTGCCTGGTTGGTCGACAAATTCTGCGTGGCAAATATTCCCATCACTTTCGGGGCATACCTACCTAAGCGTCATCATTGGAGTAGGGCGGAAAAGCGTAGCGCCTTCCGCCGTATGCCTGCGTTAAATCCGGAGTTTTTCCGCCTGACTGGGGCAGAGAAAATTGAGTTGAAGCTATCCATGGTGCGCGACTTGACTGGACAGCCGTGTGGCGGAAGGCGCTGCGCTTTTCCGCCCTACAATAATGCATCTGATCGTCGAGCGTGCGGGGGCTGGGCCAGTTCAAACTCCCAACGCAGAGGACGCGGTGGACGCAGAGGTTCGCAGAGGGAAATTTTTATTTTGGTTTGGTCTGATCTCTTACCCCGCGCACCTCTGCGTCCTCGGCGTCCACCGCGTTGAGCGGTTGAACTTTTTTAAGTAACGCGAAGAAACTAGCGTGGTTGCTGGCGGCGATCGTGGATGGGCGGCGCGACTTTCATGACTTCATCGACCGTGGTGATGCCGGCGGCAACTTTCATGGCGCCGTTGATGCGCAGCGGTTTGACGCCTTCGCGGTATGACAACTCGCGCAGTTTGTCCATATCGGTCGTGTCGGTGATCATGTTCTTTAGTTCGTTATTGAGCACCATCATTTCGTAGATGCCGATACGCCCTTGGTAACCGGTCATGCGGCAGTCGAGGCAGCCTTTGGCAACGTAGGTGGTTTCGGGCTTCTGTGCCTTCCATGGAGACACCAGCAGTTCCCACGCCGAGTCTTCTATGACGTGTTTTTCCTTGCATGCCGGACACAGCACGCGCACCAGGCGCTGTGCCATGACGCCTAATACCGTGGTCGTCAACAGATAGGACGGGATTCCAAGGTCAAGTAGACGCGTGATCGCCGCCGGCGCGTCGTTGGTGTGCAGCGTCGACAGCACCAGGTGGCCGGTAAGCGCCGCCTGGATCGCCATTTCGGCGGTTTCCAGATCGCGTATTTCGCCGACCATGATGATGTCGGGATCCTGGCGCATCAGCGTGCGGATTCCGCTGGCAAAAGTCACGCCGAGGTTGGGTTGCACCTGCATCTGGTTGAATTGCGGTTCGACCATTTCGATCGGATCTTCTATCGAGCACACGTTGACTTCCGGCGTGGCGAGATATTTCAAGGTTGAGTATATGGACGTGGTCTTTCCGGACCCGGTAGGCCCCGTCACCAGGATCAGGCCGTGCGGCTTGTCTATCATGCCGTGCCATTTTTTCAGATCCTCGTCGGAAAAACCCAGTTCGCTGAATTCCTTGACGAGCACGTCCGGATTGAATATGCGCATCACGAGCTTTTCGCCGAAGGCGGTGGGCATGGTTGACAGCCGCAGTTCAACTTCGTTGCCTTCCGGCGTCACGGTCTTGATGCGGCCATCCTGCGGCCGGCGCTTTTCTATCACGTCCATCCGCCCGAGCAGTTTGATGCGGCTCGTCATCGCCGCCAGCACCGGCGTGGGTATCTGGTATACATCGTGCAATACACCGTCTATTCTGAAGCGCACGTTGCCGGCGTCGCGCCGCGGTTCGAGGTGGATATCGCTGGCGCGTTGTTCGAATGCATAGGTGAACAGCCAGTCGCAGATGACGACCACGTGCTGGTCATTGGCATCGAGCTTGCCGCTCTTGCCCAACTGCACGAGCTGCTCGAAATTGCCTATGCTGCTGTAAGCGCCCTTGTCCTTCTCGCCCGCGCTCTTGACGGATTTCGCGAGGTTGAAGAATTCGACGATGTAGTTCTGGATGTCGAGCGGATTGGCGATGACGCGCTTGATGTCGAGGCGCAAAACCTGTTTGAGGTTTTCTTCCCAGTCGCGCACGAACGGTTCGCACGTCGCAATCGTCGCTTCAAGCGCGGAAACGCCGACGGGAAGGATGCGAAAACGCTGCGCGTAGGCTGTCGACATGAGCTTGGTCACGGCGGCAAAATCAATCTTGAACGGATCGACATGCATGTAAGGCAAGCCCACCTTGCCGGCCAGCCATTCGGTCAGGGCCTCCAGCGTCAGAAACTTCTTGGGATGGCGCGTGTCCCGTAATTTTTGTTCGCCGATGATGACCAGCGGATGCAATTCGCCGTTGCTGGCGCGGCGGTCCTTGCTGATTTTGTCGGCTTCGTCCTTGGTAATCAGGGCATCGGCAACCAGATCGGCCAGGACTCCGTCAAGGGTAAGCCTGCGACCGGTCGTCTTGGCTTGCGATACGACGGGGGGCGGGGTACTGCCAGCGGATTCAGCCATGGTCGGTGGTGCCCGTCAAGAATTCCCGGATTTGCTCAAGTGTCTTGAGCTTTGTTTCGTTCATATCGATCACCATGGGTGGATGATCGATCCAAAATCCTCATTTCAGTCTCATATGCCGTTGGCAGATTCAAGTCTGAAGTGCAACACCACTATGACGTGAGTGTAACTGGTTCATGAAGACCTCGTGGGGTGTTTTGAAGCCGAGGCATTTTCGGGGTCGGTGATTGAGACGGTGGGTGACGAAAGCGATGTCTTGGTCGGTGATGTCATCGAAATCCACGTTCAGCATAATTCTTCCCTTTGTATATTCATGGTGCCAGACCGGTGCCCTGTTGGTGTCGTGGCTATGCGGGACACCGCTGGTTACGCATTTGTTCTATGACCCACATTGGTAT
>CANJQI010000174.1 GCA_947476215.1 Betaproteobacteria bacterium | reverse complement strand
TATTGACTTCGACTCGTCGGGCACGATGAGTCCGAAGTCGATCCCGATCACACGACCAAACCCGCGGCATGTATCGCATGCGCCGACCGGAGAATTGAACGAGAACTGGCTGGGCGTCGGTTCGGCATAGTGAATGTCGCAGTCGGCGCAGTGCAGGTCGGAGGAGAAACGCCACGACGAGTGTGGAGTAAGGAGTAAGGAATGAGGAGTATCCGCGTCGTTGCTTGATGCTACGCCCGTGTTCGATACCGGGTAAATATTTACGCGGCCCTGTCCGATTCGCAGTGCCGCTTCCAGGCCTTCGATCACTCTTGCACGTTCCGCCGTCGACAGACGCAGGCGGTCCTGCACCATGTCGATCGCGTTCCGGGTTTTCTGGTGCACGCGTGTATAGCCCTGTGCTTGCAGCAGTTGCAAGACTTCCTTTTCCGAGAAATTCTTCGGTACGGCGACAGGAAACGTGATGATCAGGCGTGGATCGCCGTGCGCTTGTGCGCGCACCGCCAGCGCCGTGTAGATGGAGTCCGGCGTATCCCGCCGTACAGCCCGCCCGCAGCCGCGGCAGAAAAGCTGCGCGGTGCGCGCAAACAACAGCTTCAGGTGATCGTTGAGCTCGGTCATGGTGCCGACCGTGGAACGCGACGTGCGCACCTGATTCGTCTGGTCTATGGCGATTGCCGGCGGGATGCCGTGTATGGCGTCGACCTGTGGTTTGTCCATGCGGTCGAGGAACTGCCGCGCATAAGGCGAGAATGTCTCGACATAGCGGCGTTGCCCCTCGGCGTAGAGCGTATCGAATACCAGCGACGATTTCCCGGAACCCGACACCCCGGTTACCACGATCAGTTCGTTGAGCGGCAACTCAATCGTAAGATTCTTCAGATTGTTCTGGCGTGCGCCCTGAATAAGGATGCTATTGGCGGGCAGAGATTCACGAAAATTCATGGCAGGGAATTATGGGCGTTGGGACACGATAATCGTGTTGATTGTAACGCGTGCCCCCAGCGTCGACGGTGGGATGGGGTGGAGCGTGCGGTTATGGGGGCGGGGCAAGACACATCTCGACGAACGCCTTCCCCCTTGATGGCAGAAGGAGAGTATGACTTCGTTTCCTGATGATTGATAGTAAGGCAATTTTGCATTACACTGCAAACGCAAAATGACCGCGAGGGCTATGCCATGACTAAATTGACTGTCACCGCAAAGGGGCAGGTAACGTTTAGAAAAGACGTGCTGCAGCACCTTGGCATCAAACCGGGCGACAAGATCGAGTTGGACTTGCTGCCCGACGGCCGAGGTTTGCTCAAGGCAGCCCGCCCCGTTGGCACGATTAGAAGTTTCATCGGGTTGCTCGCGGGGCGGACTAGAAAAGTCGCCACCATTGAAGAAATCAACGAGGCAATCGCGCGAGGTTGGGCCGGCAAAAAATGAAGGTTGTTGTTGATGCCAATGTCCTCGTTCGTGCCGTCGTGCGCGACGATCCCGCGCAAACGCGCGTCGCTGCCAAGGTATTGACCGATGCCGAACTAATCGCCATCGCGTTGCCGTGCCTTTGTGAGTTCGTGTGGGTGCTGCGCAGGGTATACGACCTTTCATCCATCGATGCGTCCACCGCGATCCGCGCACTGCTCGCTGCCGAAAATGTGGAAATGAACCGACCGGCAGTCGAGGCGGGTTTGTCCGTGCTCGATGCGGGCGGGGATTTCGCTGATGGGGTTATTGCCTACGAGGGAAACTGGCTCGGCGGCGAAACCTTCGTGTCCTTCGACAAGAGGGCGGTTGCACTACTCAAGGCGCAGGGGCAACTCGCGCGTCTGTTGTGATGTCGAGAAGAATTCGTGCGGAATATTTCGAGCATGGCTCCTTTTGTTCGCATGGCTGCGAAGGCAGGGCATGATCCAAAATTGAAGTTAGCGGCCTGATGGAAGCAAGGCCGAAACCCGGTGATGTTAAGTCACCGGGTGAAGATGCTACGCATCTAGACCTGACCCCATTCCCGCTCTGATGGGTATCGCTGCGCTCGACCCATCCGACGCTGCCGAGTTGTCAATTGGCGCGTATGCCCGCGTCGCGTATGACTTTGCCCAGTTTTTCCAGGTCGGATTTTATGACCGCCGCAAACTCGGCGGGTGTGTTGCCTACGGTTTCCGTGCCTTCGCTCAAGAACTTTTGCTTCACATCCGCACTGCCCAGCACGCGCAGCAACTCGCGATTGAGGCGAGCTATGATGGCGGCGGGCGTTTTGGCCGGCGCGAAGATGCCGAATACAGATGACGCCTCATATCCCGGCAAAGTAGCGGCGACGGTCGGCAGGCCGGGTGCGAGCGAGTTAGCTTGCAGGCTAGTCACCGCCAACGGCCTCAGTCTGCCCGACTTGATGTGTGGTCCCACGGGTCCCGCTGTGGCGAAAGCGAGCTGAACTTCGCCGCTGATCAGGGCGTTCAAAGCGAGTCCGCTGCTCTTATACGTTACGCGTACCACATCCACGCCGGCCATGGATTTGAACAATTCAGCCGCGAGATGGGGGGTAGAGCCGGTCGCGCCGGTGCCGTAGTTGAGTTCGCCTTTGCGTGACTTTGCGAGATCGACCAACTGTTTGACGGATTTCACCGGTAGCGATGCGTGCACGACGAGCAGGCTGGGCGAACTGACGGCCAGCGTTACGGGGGAAAAGTCCTGCACCGGGTCGTACGGCACGTCCTGTATGAATGGCAGTATCCAGAGCCCGCCGCTGTAATTGAGCAGCGTATAGCCATCGGGTGGCGCTTTGAGGACCGTCTGCGCGGCTATGATGCCGTTCGCCCCGCCGCGGTTGTCAACGATAACCTGCTGACCCAGATTCGCGGTCAGTGCCTGTGCCAGTATTCTCGCCACAAAATCATTACCGCCGCCGGCCTCGGTGGACACGATACGCACGACTTTGACCGGGAAATCCTGTCCGGATACCAAGCCTGGTGCGCAAAGTGCAGCAAATATCGTTACTAAGCCAACGTAAAGATTACGCATATCGTTTGTCACCTCATAGCCGGTCGTGACAGGTCCTACCTGGCTTCGAGTCCGGTCGCCTTGATCACCGGCGTCCATTTGGCCAGCTCGTCCTTGACCGCCTGGGTGGCTTTGCGCGGGCTGGAGTCGGCGATGGCTTCGATGCCCAGGTCCTGCAACTCCTTCTGGAACGCCGGGTCGGTCATGATCTTCAGCGTCGTCTGATAGAGCTGATCTACGACGGCCTCGGGTGTGCCGAGCGGTGCAAACAATGCGTTGTAGGTATAGGCCACCATGTCCGGCACGCCCTGCTCAATCGCTGTGGGTATCTCCGGTGCATACTCTATGCGTTTTTCGCTGAACGCCGCGAGTATGCGTATGCGCCCGGAACGATGATAGGTATTGACCGAACTGAATCCGGAGATGATGAGCGGGATCTGGCCCGACGCGAGGTCGATCACACTTTGCGCGCTGCCGCGGTACGGTACATGCACGATGTCCAGATTTCCGGCCTGTTTCTTGAAAAGTTCTCCGGCCAGGTGCGTGCTGCCGCCGGTGCCGGACGAACCGAACGAGTATTTGCCTGGACTGGCCCTGACGCGTTTGATCAGTTCTGGAAGTGTGCGCGCCACGTTGGGGTGCGCGACGATCGCATACGTGCTGGTGCCCAGCATATAAATGGGAACGAAGTCCTTGATCGCGTCGTAGGTCAGATTCTTGATCGTAAGTGGATTGATGGCATGTGTGGACGTGGTGCCTACGATCAGCGTATAGCCGTCAGGTTTGGCGCGCGCGACGTCGGCGGTGCCTATTGATCCGCCGCCGCCCGTCTTGTTTTCGACGACGACCTGCTGCGCGTATGTCTGTGCCAATTTCGCGCCCAGCAGTCGGGCCATGATGTCGGTGCCACCGCCCGGCGGGAATGCGACAACAATGCGTATCGCCTTGTCGGGGTACCTTGCCTGCGCCAGTAACGGATCTGTTGCAAGGCTCGCACTCAAACCGCCAACGACACCCAGGGCGAAACACACATTAATCCGGTTCATAGGGGTTCCTCACGTTAGGTCCATAGCTGCGAATACTGCGCAAGCACGCGCCGTATCGATGGCGGAAGGGTGCAGTTACGGTACAGAGTTGGAGATCGCTTTGTATACGCAGCAGACGGCGATGTCAAATGCGCGCGCGCACCCTGCATGGCCGGGGTGCGATTCAAACTGATGTGACCGAAGCGCGTAGCCCGGATGTAACGAAGTGGAATCCGCAGATCGTGCCCGGTCTGGGACGATGACCCCGGAGTGCGCTGCGCTTCCTCCGGGCTACCCGTGCTAGGCGAGCGACTCGACGTGGTCCGATTAAGTCATTTCACACACCACTTTGAATCGCACCCGCATGGCCATGTTTATGGGGAAAATATGGGACAATCATTCACACTGCTACCACAGAGGTGTACTATGAAAGAACCTTTTCGAAGTATCGTGTTGGCCACTGCGATGATGTTGGTGTCCGTGCCGTTGCTCGCACAGTCTGCGGTGCGTGCCGGGAGTCCAGCTTATCCTTCCAAGAGCATACGCCTGTTGATTCCGTTCGCGCCCGGCGGTGGTGCAGACATACTTAATCGCATGATCGCGCAGCGACTGGGCGATGTATTGGGGCAGACGGTCATTGCCGAGAATCGTCCGGCGATTGACGGCGTGGTGGCCACGGACACGGCAGCCCATTCGCCGTCGGACGGTTATACGCTGCTCGTCGTCACGCTGAGTTTTGCCATCAATTCGGCGATCGGCCGTGATCTGCCGTACGATGCCATCAAGGACTTCGCGGCCATCACGCAAACGGCGGGGCAGCAGATTATCCTGATCGTGCATCCGTCGCTGCCTATCAAATCCGTCAGGGAACTGATCGACTACGCAAAGTCCAAACCGGGCGTGCTTAACTATGGCTCAAGCTCCAATGCCGGACAACTGCCGATGGAACTGTTCAACGCCATGGCTGGCATCAAGACCGTGCACATCCCGTACAAGGGATCAGCCCCCATGCTGGTCGACTTGCTGGGTGGGCAGGTTCAGCTGACATTCGGTGGTGCGCTGGTGAGCATGCCTTATGTGAAATCAGGCAAGCTGCGTGCGCTGGCCATAGGCGATGCCAAGCGCTCGCCATCGTTGCCGGATTTGCCGACTGTCGCGGAGTCTGGCGTGCCCGGCTATCAGGCGCTGCAGTGGATGGGGCTGGTGGCGCCGGCCCGGACGCCGCGGGCCATTATCGACCGACTGCACAAGGAAACCGCGCGCCTCATACAGTCGACTGACCTGCGCGATCGCCTGCTCGAAATCGGCAATGA
Organism: Betaproteobacteria bacterium; assembly: GCA_947476215.1. GTDB lineage: Bacteria > Pseudomonadota > Gammaproteobacteria > Burkholderiales > SG8-41 > PALSA-1004. The sequence continues at coordinate 6,185 of CANJQI010000174.1, read as the reverse complement.
TCCGGTCGGCAGCACCCCCGAACAGTTCAGCGCATTCATCAAGGCGGAAATTCCGAAGTGGGCGAAAATTGCGAAGCAGGCCGGCATTAAGGCTGGAACCTAATTTAAGTAACGGAGACCCCGATGTTCGAAATGGAAAATGGTGACATAGAGATTGCCTTGACCGGCGAAACCCTGATCTGCCGCAAGTTGTCGGTGTTTCGCGAGCCGCAGTTTCTCAGTCTCATCGAGATGCTGCGCAAGGCCGATGTGACGTTTACCAATCTTGAATGCATCATTCAGGATTTCGAGGATAGTCCCAATACCTTTGCCGGGGGCGGTGCACCCGGCGGCACGTATATGGTGACGCCGCCCGAACTTGTCGACGAACTCAAGTGGGCGGGCTTCAACCTGTTTTCCACGGCCAACAATCATTCGTTTGATTTTGGCGAGGCGGGCATACTGAGTTCGCTCAGGTTTTTGAAGGCCGCCGGTCTTGCGCATGCGGGTATCGGACGCAATATGACCGAGGCCTCCGCGCCGGTCTATTTTGATACACCGAAAGGCCGGGTGGCGATGATAGCGGCGGCCGACTGGGGGCCGCGCGGCGCAGGTGATATTCCGTGGCCGGTGCCGATGGGCGTCATCGCCGGTGAACAGAGCCCGGCTTCACGCGGCCGACCCGGCATCAATCTCGTACGCTGCAAGTCCGAAGTAACCGTGGACAGGGAAACCTTCGACGCGCTGACGCGCGCCAGTGAAAAACTCGGATGGATTTCAGCGCGGGACTCGCGCCGCAAAGGCAGCGTCGGGTTTGATCGTCCCGCCACGAGCGCGCGCTTCGGCGAAGAAACCGATACACAAAATGAAATTCACTTCATGGGAACGCGCTTCATGCTCGGCGAACCCATGGGGGTAACCATGGTCGCGGAGCGCGAGGATATCGAGCGCAACCTGAAGTGGATACGCGACGCGCGCAGGATGGCGAGCTGGGTGATATACAGTTTCCACAATCATGGTGGTGGTGGACATCCGCATGTCGCGCCGGCGTACAGCATCAAGTTCGCGCACGAATGCATAGACAATGGCGCGGACCTGTATGTGGGTCACGGCACCGGGCAGGAGCGCGGCATAGAGATATACAAGGGCAAAGCGATATTCCATGGACTCGGGTGCTTCATGCTGCAAAACGAGCAGGTGCCGTGGGTTCCTTACGATTTGATGGCCCGATTCGGTCTCGGGCATGAGAATACGCCGTCGGACTTCTACGACGCGCGCTCGGGTCATGGAACGCGGGGTTCCGCGGTTTCTCCCGAAAGGTGGCGCGGGGTCGTGCCGATATTGAAATACAGCAAGGGACAACTGCGCACGATACAACTGCATCCGATAGATCTTGGCCCTCAGTTACCCAGACACGAACGCGGGCGCCCGTTGCTGGCGGACGAAGGCAGCGACGCGTTCAAAGCCATCATTGCCCATTTTCAAAAGGTGTCGAGTCCGTTTGGAACGAAGATCAGCGATGATGGGTTGATCAAGGTTGATGGGTGAGAGTCGCTCTGCATCAAAAGCGCGGGGCACAAATTGCGTCCCTGCGGCAAATCAAGGGGCATCGCAAGTTCAACGCGGTAAAAGCTGGAATCCCATCTGGCGGAAGTGATGGCCGGTAGTTATCGCCTCTTTGAGTCGCAATTCCTGCATGATCACAAAACTCGTGCAGTCTGTGAAAGAATAGCTCTTTTCCCGGCAGCGAAAAAATGTCTTGCGTGCTTTTTCGGCGCGTTCCAAGCCCACCCATTCCCAACGTACTCGTGAACTACCTTCTACTTGTTCCCACCAGGTTTTTGCGGCCGGTAATCCGAGGCGCATGCGAAGCAACGTGAGCGTTTCGTCCATCACGTAGTCCGTAGTGATCAACAGCGTCCCGGCTTCCAGCGCAGTATCGCGTGCCTTGCAAGCAGAATCATGCGCCGGATCGGCGGCATCCGCGCAAGCCATCCAACCTGCGGTATCAACGAACAGTCCCTTCATCGACTGTATAACGTGGCGTCGTGATCGGTGGCTGTTTTTCCGTCGGCAGACTTGCCCAGCGCCTTGGCGCGATACAAAGGGTGTTGCGAGTTCGTGATCTGTCCGGTTTTGTAGCGCGCCAACTGTCCGGTTGTCATATTACCCCGAAGGGGGGTGCGAGATGAACCGGACGAAGTTGCTCCAGGAGATACGGAAGATGAGATTCGAAGAAGCGTATGAAGGGTGGAATATGGGACGGCCTGACGCAGGCTGAGGCAGGGCTGGTTCTGGGCATGTCCGAACGCGGTTTTCGGCGTTACCTGTCGAGGTATGAGGCGGACGGGCTGGAGGGCTTGATTGACCGGCGGCTGGAACAGATCTCAAATCGACGCGCGCCGGTGGATGAAGTGATGGCGCTCACCGAGTTGTATCAGACTCGGCACAGTGGCTGGAACGTCAAGCACGTCCATAGTTGGTATAACCGCGACGGTGGCATCCGTAGCTACGCGTGGCTCAAGAAGCATCTGCAAAGCGCCAAACTGGTGCCCAAGGCTGAGAAACAAGGCGTGCACCGGAAGCGACGTGAGCGCTGCGCGCTTGAGCGACGCAGCACCCAAGCGCATCCTGCTTGGCCACCTTGCCGCGCGCGGCGACTGCCTCTATGCCACCGCAGTGGCGCGGCAGATAAAGGCCGACTACCCCGGCTGCCACCTGACTTGGGCGATCGGCTCCATGTGCCGATCGTTGCTCGACGGCAACCCTTACGTTGACGCGGTGTGGGAGATTCCGCTGACCAGTCACGACGGCGTCGCTGCGGCATGGCGGGAGTACGCCATCGCCGCCCGACAGCGTATTGAGAGGCACGATTTCGACGAGGGCTTTTTCACCCAGATATACCGAGCAAATTTCCGCAACTTTGACTGCACGATTCGCGCCTCGATATTCCGCGGCTACCCGCGGCCGATCCAGGTGCCCATCGCGCCGATTGTGCGGCTGCGCGCGGAGGAAGTCGAAAACATGCGTCGTTTCGCGCAGCGCCACCGCCTCGGTGGGCCCGGGGCCGATAATCATGTTCGCATTTTCCGCCGAAAGCGATCAGAGCTTTCTCAACGCGCGGATCGCCGGCGACATCGCGCGTGGCATCCTCGCGCAACTTCCAGAGGGCCGCATCGTCATGACCTCGCATCGAGCGGTCGTCTCGGCTGACGCGCGCATCGTTTCCGGCCACGAACTGAGTTTTCGCGAGAACGCCGAACTGACGCGCTATTGCACGCTGTTGATCGGTTGCTCGAGTGGCATCACCTGGCTGGCCACCTCGGAATGGGCCAAGCGCCTGCCGACCATACAGCTGCTGACTCGCGGCAAGGGCGTGTTCGCGTCCGTTGCGCATGACCACGAGCACTTCGGATTGCCCGTCGATCATATTATTGAAATGACCGACTGTCCGCTCGAGGACGTCGTTGACTGCGTGGTCGTGGCGCGGCGGGAAAGTTTTGCCGAGGCGAAAACCCGCTACCACGTACGATTGCAGCCGGATTTCGATTTCTACCTGTCAACGCTGCGGTACCTCATCCGCAAAGGCAACTATCGCGATGCGCTCGCCTCGAATTGGCACATCCTGCGCCGTTATGGACCGCGGCGGTCGGTGCTGCGGCTGCACGGGTGTACGCTCAAATACATCCTGCGGCACGCCTTCGGCATTCGCGGGCGACGCTGCGGTTAACCGCCCGCACATAATGATATGCGCGGTGGCTCGGCGTTATTACCGTCGAGCCAGGAATATCGATTGCGATCAGAACTTCATGCCCGTTTTCACGACCAGATCTCGCCATTTCTCATATTCCGCTTTGACCTCGAGGCCGAACTCATTTGCCGAGTTGGTAGCCACATCGGTGCTTTCTGTTTCCATGCGACGCAACACTTCCGGCGTCTGCAGGGCGCGGCGGGCTTCGGCGCTGATCTTGGCGACGATGTCGGCCGGTATGCCGACGGGCCCGAACATGCCGAACCACGCGATGACTTCGTAACCTGCCACACCGCTTTCCAGCATGGTCGGCAGGTCGGGTAGCGTTCTGCTGCGTTCCTTGCTGGTGACGGCAAGGCCTCTGAGACGGCCACCCTTGATGTAGGGCAGGGCCGAGAGTGGAGCACCTATCACCCAGTCGACCTGCCCGGTCGCCACCGGCGGGTAGGCGTCCGCCACGCCTTTATAGGGTACGTGCGTCATAGGCGTGCCGGCGAGTTGGGTCAGGAGTTCGGCGCTCATGTGCAATATGCTGCCCGCGCCGGACGACGCGAAGCTCAATCCGCCGGGTTTGGATTTCGCCAGCGCGATGAGTTCCTTGACGCTGGTTATGGGCAGTGTAGGCGACGCACATACGATGTACGGGTTGGACGTCAGCTTGGCCACCGGGCGCAGGTCGCGCACGGGGTTGTATCCCTCGGGGCGGGCGGCAGCGTTGGTGACCACGGTGCTGCTGCTGACCAGCAATGTGTAGCCATCCGCGGGCGCTTTGATCACCAGTTCCACGCCGATGTTGCCGGCCGCGCCGGTGCGGTTGTCGACGATGACCGGGCGCTCCCAAACCGCTGCGGCGTGCTGTGCGACGATGCGCGCGACGATGTCGACGCCGCCTCCCGCGCTGACGTTCACAATGATGCGTACCGGGCGTTGCGGATAGGATTGTGCGGCGCCGGGCGATGCGGCATGGGATGGTGCGAACGGCAGCGTCGCGGCGAAAACCGCGGAAATCATGCCTGTGGCGATGAAGTTATTCATTTGGCCTCCCCAGCGCTTATGGTTCTGAGATGCCGGCATCGCGGATGACTTTACCCATTCTGGCGATCTCGGCCTTCATGAAATCGCCCAGTTCCTGCGGCGTGCTGCCCACGGTTTCCGCGCCGGAATCAAAAAATTTCTTCTTGACGTCGTCGGTGCGCAATACGCGCACGATTTCCTGATGCAGTCGGTTGATAATCGCGGCGGGCGTGCCGGCCGGCGCGAACACGCCTATGGTCGAACCCGATGTAAATCCGGGTACGCCGGACGCCGCGATCGTCGGCAGTCCCGGAAACAGTTCCGACGGTTGCAGGCTCGCAACTGCCAGCGCCTTCATTCTGCCTGACTTGATATGCGGCGCGCTGGCGGCCGCATTGGAGAACATCAATTGCGCTTCTCCGGACAGCAGGCCGTTGACCGCGGGTCCGGTGCCTTTATAGTTGATTTGCACCATATTGACGCCGGTCATGGACTTGAATAGTTCAGTCGCGAGTTGTGCCGAGGAGCCCGCGCCACCCGAAGAATAATTGAGCATGCCAGGCTTGGACTTTGCCAGTGCAATGATTTCCTTGACGTTCTTCACCGGCAGCGAGGGATGTACGACAAGCACGGTAGGTGAACTGTGCGCCAAGGTGATCGGTGCAAAGTCTTTAACCGGATCGTAAGGCACGTTTTTTTGCAGTAACGGCTGCAGCCAGAACGTGCCGCCAAATACCAGCAGTGTGTAACCGTCAGGCTGAGCTCTGGCGACCAGTTGTCCGGGAATCACGCCGGTTGCGCGGTTGTCGACTACGACCGGTTGACCCAGTGCGGGCGCGGTTCCTTGTGCGATAAGTCGAGCAACGAAATCAGCACCGCCGCCGGGCTGCGAGGTGACCAGCCGTATGGCCTTGACTGGAAACGCGGGTCCCGAGCCGGTCGACGCGGGTTGACCGTAAACAAGACCCGGGCACACTGCAATCACGCCCGCCGCGATCATTCTCACATTACAAAGTTGCAGCATGCATCCTCCCGATTGACAGACTGATTACAACAGCAACTGCACGCATCTTTCGCTTGCCCTTATTGCGCGCGTATGCCGGCATTCTTTATTACTTTGCCCATCCTTGGCATCTCGGATTTTATCCCGGCGTCCAACTGCTCGGGCGCACTGCCGACGGACTCCAGTCCGGCGTTGAAGACCTCTTCGATGACACTTGCTGGTCAACGATATTTGTGATTTTCTGATTGAGGCGGTTGATTGCCATCGCCGCTGTGGTGCGTCATAAAACTAGGTTCGTCAGTAAAAACTGTGGGCGAGCTTTGGCTCGGGTAGCTTGCCAAGTACATGATACAAGGCCAGTTCTGTGGCCTTGAAGGTTCGAAAGCCGTACGCTTTTCTCATAGTGACTTTGGCTTTGTTGTTCAGGCCCTCGACGAC
>CANJQI010000173.1 GCA_947476215.1 Betaproteobacteria bacterium | reverse complement strand
GGTCAAACTGTGCAAGAAAGTACGTCTTTCCATAGTCATGCCTCCAGGTATTGTGACCGCAAATTGCGCGGGAAATTCCAGCGTCGGCGCTGTGTTCTGAGCATAAGTCGGCGCAACGCTGTATTCATTACACCGTAGTCAGTCTGCCTTGACGCCGGCTTCCCTGACGACCTTGCCCCAGCGCACGACTTCGCTGGCAAAGTATGCTGCAAAATGTTCCGGGGTGCTGGTAATGATTTCTATGCCAGCGCCTTGCAGCTTGTCCCTGACGTCCGGCGCCTGCAATAGTCGCACGATGTCGCGGTTAAGTCGTGCGATGAGCGCGCGCGCCGTGCCGGCGGGCACGGTAATACCCCACCAAGGATCGGCCTCGTACCCCGGGTAGCCGGATTCGGCAATGGACGGGATGTCCGGCGTGTAAGCCGAGCGCTTGACACTGGTCACGGCCAGCCCGCGCAGGCGCGCCGATTTGAGATGCGGGCTGACGGTCGAGTAACTGCCAAAGGACATGTTGATCTGGCCGCCCAGCATGTCGGATATGACCGGCGCCAGCCCTTTGTAAGGCACATGCACGAGATCGATTTTCGCCATGGACTTGAGCATCTCACCCATCAGGTTTGAGGTGCCGCCATTGCCGGTGGAGCCATAGTTGATCTGCCCTGGTTTGGCACGCGCGAGCGTCACCAGTTCGGCAAGCGACTTTGCCGGCAGGCTGGCCTGCACGACGAGTATGTAAGGCGAGGAAGCGACCAGCGTTACGAACGCGAAATCCTTGTTCGGATCGTATGGGAGTTTTGCATAGAGCGACTGATTGACTGCGGTTGCGAATGAGCACAGAAACAGGGTATAGCCGTCGGGCGGCGCTTTGGCCGCCATGTCCGTGCCTATGATGGTGTTGCCGCCGGCGCGATTGTCGACCACTGTCGATCGCTTCCACGTTTCACTGAGCTTCGCGGCGAGCACGCGCCCCAGAAAATCGTTGAGTGCCCCCGGGGGAAACGGAACAATAAAGCGCACCGGCTTTTCCGGGTATTTGTCGTATGCGTCCGCGGCGGTGGCCACAGGAACGGATGCCGCCAGGCACATGCCGCCTATCGCAGCCCACGCGAGCATTCTCGAAAATTCCTTCATGCTGTATTCTCCGGCTTATGGCAGCGCTTTTCAACACCCGCATCACCGACCTGTACGGCATACGCCTGCCCGTCATCGCGAGCGGCCTGATGTGGCTCGCCAACGCCGACTACATAGGCGCTGCGGTCAATGCTGGCCTGATGGGGTTCATGACTGCCGCTAGCTGTCCGTCGCCGGACGCACTGCGTGACGAAATCAGGCGCTGCCGCCAGATCACCGGCGGCAAACCGTTCGGCGTCAATATCGGGATACGCAAAGGCGAAAAGGAAGATCAGCGCATCACCCGCATCATCGACGTGATCGTTGAGGAAGGCGTGCGGTTTGTCGAAACCTATGGTTATAGTCCCGAAGCTTATATTCCGCGGTTGCACGACGCCGGCATCAAGGTGTTGCATAAAGTGCCCTCGGTACGCTTTGCGCTCAAGGCGCAGTCCATCGGCGTGGATGCAATTACGGTGGTCGGCGCCGAGGCCGGCGGGCATCCGGGAACGGACCTGGTAGGCACGTTCGTGCAGTCGGTGGTGGCGGCGCGCAAACTCCACGTACCGCTGGTCGTGGCGGGCGGCGTGGGAACCGGCGCGCACATCGTCTCGGCGCTTGCACTGGGCGCCGATGCTGTCGCCATCGGCACGCGTTTCCTGGTGGCGGAAGAAATCTGGGCGCACCACAAATACAAGGAGCGGCTGGTGGCCGCCGACGAAACGCATACCGCGCTCATCCTGCAGACGCTACGCAAGACGCAGCGTGCATTTGCCAACGAAAAGGCGAAACTGGTCGCCGAGCTTGAGTCCGCAAACGGCGGCGATATCGATGTGCTGCTGCCGCATATCGCAGGAGCGCTGGGGCGCAAAGCTTACCAGTCGGGTGACTACGAGCAGGCCATCCTCTCGCTCGGGCAATCTGTGGCCTTCGCCGACCGCATCGAACCGATCGCCGCCATCGTCGCAAGGCTGGAGGCGGAAGCGCGCGCCGCCTTATCCCGTCTTGAAGGTCTGCAACCGCGGCCGGATATTTCGGCTATGCCGACGATGCTGGCCTGACCTAACAAACAGGAAACGCGATGGTGAACCATGTCTGATTGGCAAGCGCAGGTGTTGGGCGACGTGCTGGCGCGCAACGCGCTGAACTTTGCCGGACAGGAAGCGCTGGTCATTTCGGGTCAGCGTCTGACGTACCTGGAGTTGCACGAAAAAGCTGTGAGGATGGCTGACGGGCTGCGAGCGGTGGGCGTCGGTCACGGCGACCACGTTGCGATATGTATGGGTAATTCGCTCGACTGGGTTATCTGTTTTTATGCCGCAGCCATGATAGGCGCGGTGACCGTGCCCATCAACACGCGCTTCAAGGCCGATGAGATGCAGTACTGCCTCAAACAGGCCGACGTCAAGGCACTGCTGCTTGCGGATAAGTTTCTCAAGATCGACTACGTCGATATGTTGAGGTCTATATGTCCCGCGTTGGACCGGCAATTGCCTGACCCCGGTCTTCCCATGCTGGCCAAGGTCGTGGTGTTCGGGACAGACGTGCCGGCGGGTGCGATGTCGAGCAGCCAACTGCTGGAGATGGCTGCGGCGTACTCGGACGCTTCGAGCCGGCCGGTAGTTCCCGATGATGTGTTGCTCATGCAGTTCACCTCGGGGACGACCTCATATCCCAAGGGCGTGATGCTGACGCACGACAACATGTTGCGCAATGCCGCTTATGTCGCTGAACGCTTTGATCTACGCACCGGGGATCGCTATTACAGCGCGCGTCCGTTTTTTCATGTTGCCGGCACCACGTTGTCCCTGCTGGCGGCCCTCACCAGCGGCGCCTGCCTTTTCTCTTCGCCGCACTTTGATCCAGACGATGGTCTGCGTGTGATGAGCGGCGAGCAATGCACGCATACCTCGGGCAACGACACCATGTTTCTGATGCTGCTCAATCATCCGGATTTTGCAAAGTATCCGATGTGTTTGCGCGGCGGCTGGGCGTCGGCCAATCCTGAAGTATCGCGCCAGGTCGTCGAACGCATGGGCATGCGCAATATTTGTCAGGCGTACGGGTTGTCCGAAGCCTCACCCAACGTGGCGATGTCGCGCCACGACGACGATCTTGAAAAACGCATCAATGGCTGGGCGCATGTGCTCAAAGGTGTGGAGGTGCGCATCGTCGACCCCGAAACCCGGCGCGACCAACCGCCGGGCGCCAGCGGCGAGATCCTGGTGCGCGGTGCGAGTGTAATGAAAGGTTATTACAAGATGCCTGAGCAAACGGCACAGGCCATGGATAGCGACGGTTGGCTGCATACCGGGGACGTGGGCGTGATGGATGGCGACGGGCGCATGCGCTTCATCTCACGCATCAAGGATGTGTTCCGCGTTGGCGGTGAAAACGTCGCGCCCGGCGAGGTTGAGGATGTATTGCTCAAGCACCCGGCCATCAGTCAGGCGCAGGTGGTGGGTGTTCCCGACGCGCGCCTGATCGAAGTGCCGGCGGCTTACGTGATCCTCAAGGATGGCGAGAGCGTGGCTCCGGCTGACATCATGGCGTGGAGCAAGGAACGCATGGCGGGGTTCCGCGTCCCGCGTTACGTGCGCATTGTCGATACCTTCGAACAGATAGGCATGACGGGCAGCGTGAAAGTGCAGAAGAATAAATTGCGCGCGCAGGCGATCATCGATTTCAAATTGCAGGAAACCGCGGCGAAATCAGGCTAAGTACTTGATTTATTGATAAACTTCAATGTCCGTTCGGTAATTTCGCCGGCATGCTCCCATGTCATGCAGAATCGCCCGCCCTGGATCACCGCACCTGCGGAATTTGCCAGATAAGACTGTAGTGTTGGCATGTCCTGTACGTAGTGAAAATGTTCGCCCATCATCAGCAAAGTAGGGCAACGGATCTTTTTGAGATTGGTCGGCAGATCGTAAGCATGAATGGCGTCCAGCACCTGCCAGCGGTGCCTGCCGGCTTCTATGGCCGCGACGTTGATTCTGTCCATCCATGACTGCGTGGGATGGAGCGGCGCATGACCGGGGTCCTGCTGCAGCACGAACTCCAACGTGCGCGTCATCGGAAAACCCGAGGCGTCATCCGGACGCAGGCCGGTCTTGAGCGGCGTGTGCGCGCGGTGCTTGGTGTCTTCATTGCCATAGTAGGGACAATTGACGAGTATTGCGTTTTGCACCCGGTCGGGATAAGTGGCCGCAAGATCGGCCGATACAAACGCGCCACCTGCTTCGCCGAGGGTGCTTGCTTTGTCGATCTTGAGCGCATCAAGGACGCGGATGATGACCGTCGCATAGTCGTGTATCGCGGGTTGCTCGGCAACATGATCGGACATGCCGCAGCTCGGGTAGTCGATGGCGACGGCGTGCAGTGTGCGGCCGAGCTTTTCGAGCAACTCTATCATCAGCGCCGATGACTGCTGATTGATGTGGCTCAGCACGATGGCTTGCGCGTGGTGGTCGCCGGTGTGCCGATAATGGATGTAACCGAACTCGGTTTCCACCAGACCGCGCCGCATGGTCTTTCTGTTGCCTGTGTGCACGACATCTCCCGATTGATGGACCTGTCGAGTCCATCATAGTGTTTAAGCTCGCCCAGTTCAAGAACGAAAGATGCGCACGTATTACAGCGGTGCACAGGTCATTGTCGATTGACGTATCATGCGTGAAAAAGGCAACGGAGGCGGGATGAGCAGGGAAACAGGCATGACTTATGCGTATACGATGCTTGCCGCACTGGCGGCTTACGCAACGTCGAGTTGTGCACAGCAGACACGTCCCGGCAGTTATCCCGACAAGCCGGTGCGCCTGATCGTCGGTACCGCGCCGTCCGGTGGTCTGGATGTCACTGCGCGCATAGTTGCGCACAAGCTCGGCGAGCGCTGGAACAGTTCCATCGTCGTGGAAAACCGCGGCGGCGCGAGCGGCGGCATCGCCATGGAACTCGTTGCCTATGCGAATCCCGACGGTTACACCATGTTGATCGCCGGCACGCAGACCATGGTCGCGACACCGCTGCGCAGAGTGTCCTTCGACGTGCGCAAGGTCTATGCACCCATCGTGCGCATGACTTCGTCGCCGTATGTGCTGGTGATCAGCCCGGCGCTGCCGGTTGCCACCGTCAAGGAGTTGATCGCGTACGCGAAAGGCAAGCCGGGTGTGCTGAACTATGGTTCGTCGGGCAACGGTACTCTGGGACATTTAGCCGCGGAACTTTTTAAATCGCTTACCGGAACCGACATGGTGCACGTTCCCTATAAGGGAGCGGTTCCATCCATCATCGCTCTGCTCGGCGGACAGATACATGTATTGTTCTCGAGTGCGATTTCGGCCATGCCCAATATGAAAAGCGGCCGGCTGAAGGCACTCGGGGTCACCAGCAGCCAGCGCATGCAGGCATTGCCCGACCTGCAGACCATAGCCGAGGCGGGCATGCCCGGCTTCGACGTCAATAACTGGTATGGATTGCTGGCCCCAGCCGGCACGCCTGCGCATCTGCTGCTCGCCATCAATCGCGAGGTCGGCCAGATCATGATGCTGCCGGATGTCAAGGAAAAGCTGGCCGCCGATGGCGGCGAAGCGGTTGCCCCCAACACGCCGCCCGAATTCCGGAATTACATGGTTGCCGAAGTATCCAAATGGGAGAAGTTTTTCAGATCGCCGGGTATGTCGGTGGAAATGTTTCGCTGAAGGGAATTGGAAATGACAAAAGAATCCGCAGGGCCGGTCACTGATATGAGTTACGCCGTTTTGCCGGAGCGCATGCCGGAAATTCCGCAAGACAAGCTGAATGAAGAGCAGCGCGCTGTGGTGGCCGCGCTGGTCGCGTCGCGCGGTGGTTTGAAAGGGTCATTCAAAGCGCTGGTGCGCAGCCCTCAGCTCATGGACCGGATTCAGAAGCTGGGTGCATTCGTGCGATTTGAGGCGTCGCTTGATCTGCGCGTCAATCGTGTCGCCAGCCTGCTGACGACCCGGCACTGGAGCAATCAGTACGAATGGAGCGGCAATACCGTGCTTGCGCGCGAGGCGGGGCTCAGCGCCGACATCATCAACGCGATAGGCGAGGGACGGCGTCCCGAGCAGATGGCGGCGGACGAGGAGGCGGCCTATGATTTCGTGACGGAACTGCTCGCCAACAAAGGCGTCAGTGACCGCACTTATGCTCGGGCGGTCGAAAAATTCGGCGAGCACGGCGTTATCGACATGCTGGGCATCGTCGGGTACTACGGACTGCTGGCGATGGTCATGAATGCCGTCAGAACACCGGTTGTTAATGGCAGTCCCATGCCGCTGGCGCCCATGCCGCAGCAACTGCGGCCGACCTTGTAGATATGCTGCGAGTAATTTCTGATTGCGCGGCGTAGCAGCGCGTGGCACGACCCATGGAGGAAATAAGCACTGGCGGCTGTCGGCCATTATGAGAACTTCCCAGTTATGATAACTTGCTGGGCCAGTAACCACGATTTACTCTCGTAATACAGGTAGTTGATGACATTTAGAAGTACACATAATTTCCGTGCTTTTGGGACGTCGGCATCTCAGTTGTCACGTCACAGATTCTGCGTCGTCTCTCATGAACTCTGCGTGGTTGCTCGGCAAACTTAACTCCCCGCGCAATAATCGAGCTTTCGACGAAGCTGAAATTATGAAAACCGCGCGAGTGCGTTGGATACACCACTTACGAGGGAATCCCTGCGATCACAAGTGCCCAAGTTGCCATAACTGGGAAGTTCTCATAAAGCCGTTATGAAAACGTTTTCATAACGGCCATGAGCGGCCGCCCACTCCTCTTCTCGACAGCGGTCGTTGCCGATGTGCGCGAGGCACGGCAACAGCCAATTCAGCGTATTATTGTTGCTTGCAAATGGCATGGCTGGTGGAACTGCTGCCTATAGCTAGTCATTTGACCGTGCCGCTTTTCGTGGAAATTTAGTACCCTATGGAGCGTTCAATGGCTGTAAATAAACGTCTGTTTCTGAACGTTTTTTACATCGACCTTGGCAACAAGCCAGGGCGAAAGCGTGCCAAGTTATACCGCAAAACTGTCGCCCCATATCAAAGTTAAGCTTGGAAAATGGCCGTAAGCGCGGAAATGAGTGACGAATCTTGGTGGTACGTGCTTGGTGAGACGCGCCTTGGACCTGTTCCACGAGGACAGCTCGTTCTGCTGCATGTTGACGGGATCGTCGATCTCGACAACTTGGTCTGGACAGAGGGGATGAAGGAGTGGCTTCCTTTGGGGCAGGTCGATGCTCTTCGCGGTGATCTCTTGGAGTCACTACGAAAAGCAAAGCTGGTCGCCCCCCCAGCCCTACCATCGGATTATGTGCCAAAGGTAGCGCTGAATGCCATTCCACCATCTTCCCAGAAAGTAGTATTCACTCGCCATCCGAGCGCGAGTACGCAAAACCTGTACGACGCAATCCTTGGCGAGAAGAACCGCATCTATTACCTCACCAAGTTCAGGCAGCTTGACCAACAAGGCCCAGGGCTAAAGGCAAGCTGGAATTGGCCCAGCTTCCTTTGTGGCGGTGTTTGGGCGCTCTATCGCAAGATGTACGGGTGGTTTTTTGCTTTCTGGGGTATTGCCGCTCTCTCCAATCTCGTCGAGAAAGCTGGTTCTCCCGGTCTGAGTGCGCTTGTGTTTTTCGCGCCTTGGATTGCCTTCACGGTTTTCGCTAACTCACTGTACCACAGGAGTATCAAAAAAAGGATTGCAGTCGCACAGATCACGATCAAGGATGAATCTCAGCTCCTTGAATATCTTCGACAAAAAGGGGGTGTTCACGCATGGGTTATTTGGGTATCTGGGCTGCTGCCAATCATCGGCATCCTTGCCGCGATCATCATTCCCATGTTTGCACGCCATTAGCCTAACAATCTTTCAAGAGGGCAAAATGTCCGTAGCAGAACGGTGGGAGTGGATTCTCGGCCTCGATGAAAAAATTCTAAAAGGCGAATTTTTGCTGCCTGCATGGTGTACCACTATCGTAAAAGAGGCAGACTTTGCCTACGCGTATAGAGCACATCTTCCTGCCATTCTCACCGCTGTGGCTGGCATTGAAACCTACCTTAGGTCCGAAGAACCACTGCGCGTTAGAAAGACTCTCTCGCAATTAATTGACGACGCATTGGTTCCGCCAAATATTAAGGTGAGGCTTCACACCTTGCCTAAATATAGAAACAAATGGGTTCACGTTGATGACCCTTGGGATGACGAAGATCTACTTGATAATCCAGAAAAGCACGATGCCGAGTTGGTTTGCATGGCGCAAGAAGCGATCATTCTCCTGCGAGAAACCATTTACTCCAATCAAGGTGTGTAAGTTGCCATCTAACTTTAAATGCAACGGATCACCTTCGACTGCCGTTGACTATCGACATCACAAGGTCGTGCTCACGATTGACCGCTCGTCAGGGCGGCGATATAGTCGCAAATGGTCAAAAGGGGTATTTGAATTTCCCATTCGCTCGCACAACGGAGAGCATCCCATGACGAAAACTCTACAAACACCGGAACAAATCAAGGACGCAATCAACCTCCCAATGGCGAAATCGGACGCACTGGATGGCGATTGCAGAGAGTGTAAAGTAAGACGCATAAGCCGCGTTACAGCCGAAGAAGCCAATCAGCTCGGCCGCGATTGGAACGTGAGCATGGTAAACGGCGAGTGCCGGGGTGAATGTATGGCAGTGCTAGAGGCTACCGTGAACCTGGTTGGCAGGAAATATGAAGCTATCTGGTCATGAGTGAGCCGCCCAACGTCATCAACATGGACAGCAAAAAGCGTCGCGCCTTCGTTGCTCTGCATTTTGCTGCCGGTAATGGCGAACGTTGGCATATCCATCAGCGGGCAAGAATGATTTGTCGACTATTCACCATGTTACTGCTGTTCCCAATTTGCGCCTTTGCGAATGGTTATGTGTTTGAAGATAAGCAATGTGATTTCAATGTGACTTTCCCGGTCCGATTCCAAACAAAAGAAATTTATAAGGGCTCCGATGTTGGCGTACTGGCAACGGCTCGTCCAAATCAGTCAGTAAGGCTAAGTGCGGAATGCTGGCCAAGGGAAGATATGCTAATCCGCGATTATGTAAACTACATCCAAAATGGCGTGCAGAAGCAGGGTATCGAGGTAATTGGCATCACTTCCGAGCGTAGCCGAATCGGTGATGTCGTCATTCTCTCAGGAAGAACAAATATTCAAGGCAAGGCTCTGCACCTTCGACTTGTGAGTTATTTTGGCCCAAAATATCGGCTTGATCTCCGGGTGCTGGACTACAACCCCGCCGGGAGCAAAGAACAAATCGACTTTCGTAACAGTGTCAAACTCAAGTAGTAGGTCGTGAACAAGGTGCAGAATCTGTGTTGCAATCAAGTGTCCAACCTAACACTGCATCACTTCAGCGGACGCTACGCCAGAAAGCTGCGCAGGTCCGCAAAGCTTCCATGGTAGGCGTGCAATCGATTCCCGCAACCCACATGCCCGGTCCCCAGAAATTCTTTTTCGAGATCCCGATCTATCGCTGTACCTTTGAAGCGCACACTGAACTTATTGCCCGAGAAAAAGACGAGTATCTCCGCTGCATTGGCGCTGATCCAATTACTAAACCTGATTCATACGCAAATTCCGTAGCATCATTTGACAAGGAGCGTTGGTACTCTTGGCGATTCAATGAGGTCGTCGGATGGCTTCGACTTTATCGGTACGGATCTCAGATCCGAGGAGAACTATGGTTCGTTCGCTCGAAGCGGCTGTTGCCTCGTGGTCAGAAGAATTACGAATACTTCGGAAAAGCGTTCGAACTCCATTTTTCCCCGACGGACTCCGACGATCAAATCGCAACAGCATTATTGGACGAACTTCAGAAATTGCAGGGCACTAGACAGTTCAAGAAGAGGTTCATCGACCTTGAGTGCTTCCAGACGGCCGCGTTACTTATTCAGTGGGGAAAGTTACTCCCTTCACGTGAGAGGCACGTTTAACCGTGCACTGAAGACGGACCCTTCGCAAGCGTTTTTCGTCCGCTTGCTTCAGGCCGCTTAGCGCAATCGTTGAACGGCCGCTTTGTCCGCTCAGGGTCGGCACCGGCCCATCAACGTGTTCACGCAAAACAACGGCCGGGCCTCAGGTATTGTGCGTCGCACCACGTAATTTAAGTCGCAATTGCGACGTGAGCAACGAAGCCTGGACTGCCCCATCTATGCGCGTATTCAACGAGCCTGCAATTGCTATTGGTGATCGGCGCACAGCGAACTATTCTCCGCAGACTGCGTGCGCAAGGGAGGAGCAGGCTATGCCGGTGCTGGCAGGTCTTGCAGCATCTGTGCAAAGTGCCGTCCCGCCGGCGTCAGTTGATGTGCCGACCAGCGGGAATCGAACGGCAGCACTTCCGTGCCCAGTCCCACATCGAAAATATTCTCAGGCGCATCTATTTCGTAGAGACACATGTGTCTTGCAGGGGCGGGGTCTCCGATTTCAAGCTCGTGCGGCAGGTATTCCAGTTGCCAGGCACGGTGTATGCCGGGTAGTTCAAGCACGCGGGTGATATGTTTTGCACAGTCTTTTCTGAATGCGCTTTCCTCGCCGGGCGTGCCGCTGAAATTCGTTTCGAAACGCGCCCAGCACTTCGCCAGCCGCTTGTCTTTTTCGCCATAGGAAAGGACATTATAGAAAACCCTGCCCCAGTTTGATCGGTCCCGCAGCCAGGGGTTTTTTTCGGTCGGTTTCGGCGGCGTGCGCTGTGGCTTGAACAGGTGCGGATTGTTTATGTGATATATCTGCCAGAATTCTTGTTCCAACAATCCTTCATTGGGCGCAGCGCGGAATTCGCGCGTGCGCCAGCCGTGCAGGCATCCGTCCTTCAGTGTCCATTCCCTGACGTGCTCATCGAAATATTCGTGATACTGCCGTTCGAATTCCTTGCAGATGAGATCGAACTTCACGAATGCCAGATACATGGGTTTTTCCGCTGCGCTCATTGACGACGCTCCTGTAGGATAGTATGCATGGGGTCCGGACATGATCATCATACATTAGCGAGGCGTTGAAGAATGAAAGCCGGTTTCCTCAGAATCATGTCGATCGTGGCGGCGCCCGCATGCGCATTCGGTGTCGCGTGGTCGCAGCAGATCGCGAACTACCCATCGAAACCGATACGCGTGGTTGCGCAACCGCCCGGAGGATCGACCGATCTCATCATGCGTTTATATACGCAGAAAGTCAGTGAAGCGCTGGGTCAGCCCATGGTTGTCGACAATCGCGGCGGTGGAGGTGTGGCCAGCATCGTCACACTTGCGTCGGTGGCGTCTGCAAATCCAGACGGCTATACGATCGGGACGGTAGTGCCTAACTTCACGTTCTTGCCGGCGCTGGTCAAGGACTTGCCGTTTGATCCGCTCAAATCGTTCGCACCGGTTACGCAACTGACAAGGACGCCATACGCCGTGGTAGTTAACCCCGGTTTGCCGGT
>CANJQI010000172.1 GCA_947476215.1 Betaproteobacteria bacterium | reverse complement strand
GGTGTGCCGCAGTGGCCTCAAACGAACCCGTCTCTCCATCGGGCGCGCTCAAGGTAGGCCGAGCAGGCCGCTTCGTCCGGGAACAGTTGCTCAAACTCAGGCAGCGAGCGAGGAAATGGCAAATCGTCTCAATCAAGCACGTCGATAACCATGACCATCCCAGATTGGCGTAGATGCTCAATATACTACCGATAGTGGGTCTGGGAGAAAACCGGATAAGCACGGATCAAACAATACCCTCGAAACGGCCAACCTGCATCCATGCATCAGGAAAATGACGAAGCCGATCGATTCCATAAAGAAGAATGCCGCCGACGGTTGGCACCCGGCGCCCCTGATACCGGATCACAAGGCGCAGCGTCTCCAGATCGCCCTTTAACAGCCGGCGAACCGCGGCAAATGACTCGGATGCGACTCGGAAGCTGACCGCTTCCGAGTCGAGTTCCGGCATCGCACGCTCGTCGAATGCTTCGCCGCGCGCGAAACGCTGCATTTCCGCTATCAGAGTGTCGTCGGCGCGTCGGTTGGTAAAACCGACCCGGACGTAAGTACCCGGCCCGACCCCATGCCTTGACGACATGGTGAGGACGTGTGTCGCTGGGATATACCCGCACCGCGACCACGTGAGTCTTGTGATAAGTCAAAACCTCAAGATCCGGCAAAAGACGTGGCGCGATCGAGTCCGTGATCAGACTGGCAATGCGTTCTTCCAGCACCAGCGGATCGGCAACCCCGCGGACGTGCCGAGTCCCATCCTCAACACCGACCAGAATCGTCCCGCCAGCCATGTTCGCGAATGCAACGATAGTCCGCAGCAACCCATCGGGCGACGACAGGTCCCGCTTTAACTCGAGCGTCTTGCCCTCGGGACGACGAAGGGTTTCCAGAAGATCCACTACTCAGAAGTTTACTAGGAAGACACGAACATCACCAGCCTTCCGATCCGACTGGATCGCGGGGTGCGTCTGATTCGGCAATTGATGCGTTCGGGGCTGGTCACGAGCGGCGACTCGCGAGCACTATTCGCAGTGCGCACATCGAGTCGTTGCGACCGTAAGCGAAAATATTTACACACTTTTGACACAGCACCTGGGAAAAAGCCGCACAGCAATTCCAAGTTCTTGATGTGGCTGGAGGAAAATGGGGTGGCTGATGGGACTCGAACCCACGACGACCGGAATCACAATCCGGGACTCTACCAGCTGAGCTACAGCCACCGTAGATACTTCAGGGCACGCACTGCATGGCGTGCCCGGCGGGACTCGAACCCACAACCCCCGGCTTAGAAGGCCGGTGCTCTATCCGATTGAGCTACGGGCACTCTATCGGGAAAACCATACTACCAATGTTGGTCGGGGTGGAGAGATTTGAACTCCCGACATCCTGGTCCCAAACCAGGCGCGCTACCAGGCTACGCTACACCCCGGAAGGCGCATAATATACCCCTTTGGATACCGTAGGGTCAATGAATACCGGTGAATACCGGTGGTCCCCAGATGAACATTCCTTGCGCGTCAATGGAATATCTGCTATTAAAACAATTTTTTTGAATCGGATAAAGCCTGATGGTCGCTGAACTGCAAAAACCTTTCCCGCCTTACAAGGCCAAGGCAAAGGAAGAATACATGAACCCGAAACAGCTTGCGCATTTCAGGGAAATGCTCTCTGAAATGAAGCGCGGACTGTCTCAGGACATCGACCGCACGGTGCATACCATGCAGGACGAGGCGACGATATTCGCCGATCCTAACGATCGCGCGAGCCAGGAGTCAGACATGTCGCTGGAATTGCGCAACCGCGATCGCGAGCGCAAGCTCATTAAAAAGATCAATGAAACAATTGCACACATCGACGCGGGCGAATATGGATACTGCGAAAGCTGTGGCATTGAAATTGGCCTGAATCGGCTTGAAGCGCGTCCAACCGCGACGTTGTGCATCGATTGCAAGACTCTGGATGAATTGCGAGAAAAACAAGTCGCCAAATGATTATTTGGTCGCTTGTTTTCAGTGCCGGATAATCGTCGCGCAGCGACGGTTATGCCGAAGCTAAAAGCAGGTTGGCTCCGGACCTGACTTCGGTAAGCACACACCTTCAGCTTGGTCGGCGCCTAAATCCAGTTACGGGTCGCTAGTCAATCCAATTTACCGCGACTCTGCAATAAAAAATGGCAGCCTGAGCTGCCATTTTTTTCCTGCTTGCCTGCGAAAAGCAGCTTACTGTGCCGGCTGCGATTGCTGTTGCGCCTCCGCTGCAACAGCTTTCATGCTCAAGCGCAACCGCCCCTTCTCGTCGGCTTCTATCACCTTGACGCGGACTGACTGCCCCTCTTTCAGGTGATCGGCAACGGCGTTGACGCGCTCGTTTGCGATCTGAGAAATATGCAGCAAGCCATCCTTACCCGGCAATACGCTGACTATCGCACCGAAGTCGAGCAGTTTCAAAACCGTGCCGTCATAAATCCGCCCAACTTCCACGTCGGCAGTAATTTCCTCAATACGCTTTCTGGCAAGCTCACCGCCTTCTGACGACACGCAAGCGATGGTCACCGTGCCATCGTCACCGATGTCGATCGAAGTCCCGGTCTCTTCCGTCAATGCCCGGATCACTGCACCGCCCTTGCCGATAACATCACGAATTTTTTCCGGCTTGATTTTGAGCGTAATCATGCGCGGTGCATATGCGGAGAGCTCGGTACGTGGCGTCTGCAGCGCGTTCTTCATGATATCCAGGATGTGCAAGCGCCCCTCGCGCGCCTGCACCAGCGCGGCATGCATGATTTCCTTGGTGATGCCGGTGATCTTGATGTCCATCTGTAAGGCGGTAATGCCTTTTTCGGAACCCGCGACCTTGAAATCCATATCACCCAGATGATCCTCGTCACCCAGAATGTCGGACAACACGGCGAATCGATTGCCTTCCTTGATCAAACCCATGGCGATGCCCGCGACATGCGCCTTGAGCGGCGCGCCGGCATCCATGAGTGCAAGGCAGCCGCCACATACCGACGCCATGGAGCTCGATCCATTCGACTCCGTGATTTCGGAAACAACACGCATGGAATAGCCAAACTCCTCGGGGGTCGGCAATACTGCCAGCAGCGCCCGCTTTGCAAGGCGTCCGTGCCCTATTTCGCGCCGTTTGGGTGAACCGACCCTGCCGGTCTCGCCGGTCGCGTAGGGAGGCATGTTGTAGTGCATCATGAAACGGTCCGTGTACTCGCCCTGCAGCGCATCGATCCGCTGCTCATCACGCGAAGTGCCGAGCGTCGCGACCACCAGCGCCTGAGTTTCGCCGCGCGTAAACAACGCAGAACCGTGCGCGCGCGGGAGTATCCCCGAGCGTATTGTGATGGGACGAACGGTACGCGTATCGCGACCATCGATGCGCGGCTCGCCATCCAGTATCTGGCCACGCACTATTCTGGATTCAAGCGAGAAACAGATTTCCTTGACCGCGTTTGCGCTCGGCCCGCCCTCCGTGCCGACACCCATTTCAGTAAACACGCGTTTCCAGATATTGTCTATCGTTTCCGAGCGCGCCTGCTTTTCCTTAATTTGGAAGGCTGCGTTCAAATCACTTTCCGCCAACGCGGTAATGCGCGTCACCAATGCCTCGTCCCTGGCGGGCGGCGCCCAGTTCCAGGGTGGTGTGTTCACCTCATCAGCGATCTGATTGATAAGTTCTATTACCGTCTGCATCTGCTCGTGGCCAAAGACAACCGAACCAAGCATCACATCTTCCGACAGTTCGCCGGCTTCGGATTCAACCATCAGCACCGCCTGACCGGTACCAGCCACAACCAGATTCAGCTGTGACGTTTTCAATTCGGTCGCAGTGGGGTTGAGGATATATTGCCCATCCACATAACCCACTCGCGCGGCGCCGATAGGGCCATTGAAAGGTATGCCGGAAATCGCAAGCGCCGCTGAAGTGCCTATCATCGCCGGTATGTCGGAATCCACTTCGCTATTGGACGACATCACCGTCGCAACGACCTGGACTTCGTTGTAATAACCATCTGGAAACAACGGGCGTATCGGACGGTCGATCAAACGTGACGTGAGGATTTCCTTTTCCGACGGGCGGCCTTCGCGTTTAAAAAAACCGCCGGGAATCTTGCCGGCGGCATAGGTTCGTTCCTGATAGTCGACGGTCAGGGGCAGAAAATCCTTGCCCTCGGCGGCCGACTTCCGGCCCACAACCGTCACCAGCACGACGGTATCGTCAAGATTCACCAGCACCGCACCGCTTGCCTGGCGTGCAATTTCACCCGTTTCCAGCGTCAGTTTTTGACGCCCCCACATAATTGTTTTCTTGATTGGATTCAAAGTCTTATCCTTTATCACACAGTTTGACCGCACACCTGCATGCGGGCAATGCGAATTGAATTACGGATCCCCAATAACGAACGTGGCCGGCCGGTGAAAATATCCGGTCGGCCACCTGAAACTACTGCCCTGCCACCTATGCAACAGCAAATTTACTTACGCAGACCAAGGCGATCGATCAGCGTACGATATTTCTCTACATCTGCTCGCTTCAGATAATCCAGCAACTTCCGTCGCTGGCTCACCATGCGCAACAAGCCGCGACGCGAATGGTGGTCCTTGACGTGGGTTTTGAAATGTTCAGTCAGCTCGGTAATACGCGCGGACAGCAGTGCAACCTGAACTTCCGGCGAACCGGTATCAGACTGTTTTCGTTGGTAATCCTTGACGATCTGGGCTTTTTGCGCGCCATTTGTTGCCATGCTGATCTCCACTCTTCGCTCTTGCAAAGTCCGCTATTCTAACCTGCAAAGCCATATTTTCTCAAGCAATTTTAGGTGGTTGTGGGTGGTTCCGGGGCAATTCTTGTGTCGATACCAGCCGTTTCGGTGCAAGGATCTGTCCCGGAACGATATTACCCAGCCCCAGGAACTGCCGGTGCACGCCGTAAAGTCGAACCAGACCGCAGGTCTGGGCCACCGCACCGGCGCCCAACTGACACGATTGCCCCATGAGTATGCGCTTGGTCAGCACCTCGTCCAGTTGCAATTCGGCCAACTCCGAAACCAGCGTATCGACCGGAAGCACGTATTTCATGCGCTGAGCTTCGTCCACGGCTGCCAGTCGATCCAAATCGATGGCGCGTTCCAGATCCAGTTTCCCCACCGTCGTTCTACGCAGCGCCGACAGCGTCGCGCCGCAACCAAGCTCGCGCCCGATATCTTCCGCGAGGACGCGTATATAGGTTCCCTTGCTGCAATGCACGCGGACACGCACTCGATCGATCGCGAAATCACGCAAAATCAAGCTATGTATCGTCACATTGCGTGGCTGCAGTTCCACTGTCTGGCCCGCACGCGCGTAGGCATAGAGCGGTTTGCCGGCACGTTTGAGCGCGCTATACATAGGCGGTATTTGCGCGATGGTACCGGTGAATTTGCGGATAACGTGTTCTACCTGATCGCGACTGACGGAAACCGGCAGTCTTGAGGTAATGCTGCCCTCGGAATCGCCGGTTGTCGTCGTGATGCCCAGATGAATTTCCGCTTCATAGGACTTATCCGCAGCAAACGTACTGGTGGAAAATTTGGTCGCCTCGCCCAGGCATACGGGCAGCATGCCACTGGCCAGGGGATCCAGTGTTCCCACGTGCCCGACCTTGATCGCGCGCAACAGCCGCTTGACTTGCTGGATCGCAGCGTTCGAGGTGATGCCCCTGGGCTTATCAAGCAACAGAACCCCGTCAACGGATTGCTTGCATACGGCGCTCTGACTCATCCAAATACGCCTACTCGCGGCGATTTTTCTCGTCGCTGTTGGAATCTCCAATGGCTTGATCTATCAACTGGGATAAACGTATGCCACGCTCAACAGACTCGTCATGAAAAAAGTGCAGTTGCGGAACGCTGCGCAGCTTGACGCGCCGACCCAGCTCGTGTCTGAGAAAGCCTGCCGCATGATTAAGGGCGGCCACCGCAAGCTCTATCTGCTTTCCCGATCCGAGTATCGTAAAGAAAATATTGGCATGCCCGTAATCGGCGGCGACCTCGACGTCGGTGAGCGTCACCATGCCCACGCGTGGATCCTTGACTTCGGTTCGAATCAGGTCCGCTAGCTCGCGCTGAATTTGTTCAGCCACACGCAGGGTCCTTGAAAAATCGCGGGGCATAGGAGGTCAATTATGAATGATGAGCGCGGAATGCGAAGTGATCCAATTTTTCTTTACACTCATCACTTCTCGCTCAGCACTGAATCTATAACGTCCTCGCCACTTCCACGACTTCGAACGCTTCCAGCTGATCACCGACCTTGACTTCATCAAAGCCCTTAAGGGATAGGCCACATTCGAAACCGCCCTTGACCTCGCGCACATCATCCTTGAAGCGCTTCAAGGAATCGAGTTCGCCGGTATGGACGACGACGTTATCGCGGAGCACGCGCACTTTGGAGCCCCTGCGCACGACACCGTCCAACACCATGCAACCGGCAACCGTGCCCACCTTGGATATCTTGTAGACCTCGCGAACCTGTACCGTACCCAGTTGGCTTTCTTTCCTCTCAGGCGCAAGCATGCCAGACAAAGCAGCTTTCACTTCGTCAACGGCTTCGTAAATAATATTGTAGTAGCGTATCTTGACGCCGTTGTTCTCGGCCAGCTTGCGCGCCATGGCATCGGCACGCGCGTTAAATCCGATAACGGCGGCTTTGGATGCAAGCGCCAGATTGATGTCGGATTCGGTAATTCCGCCCACGGCACAGTGGACAATATTGACCTTCACCTCGTCAGTCGACAGTTTCTGCAGCGCGTGAGTGAGCGCCTCGTATGATCCCTGCACGTCGGCCTTGATGATGACCGACAAGGACTTGACCGCACCGTCTCCTATCTGGTCGAACAAGTTCTCGAGCTTGCTTGACTGTTGCTGCGCGAGTTTGACATCGCGAAATTTTCCCTGCCGGAACAGCGCGATCTCGCGCGCTTTGCGTTCATCGCCCAGCACCATGACATCGGAACCCGCGGCAGGCACATCGGATAACCCCTGGATCTCAACCGGAATGGATGGTCCCGCGCTGCTCACCGATTTTCCGTTTTCGTCCAGCATCGCCCGCACACGACCAAACACCGCGCCCGCAAGCACAATATCGCCGCGCTTGAGCGTGCCCGATTGCACAAGTACCGTTGCCACCGGACCGCGCCCTCTGTCGAGTTGCGCCTCGATGACTACGCCTCGCGCTGGCGCATCCTTGGCCGCCTTCAACTCAAGGACCTCGGCCTGAAGCAAGATGCATTCAAGCAACTTGTCTATACCGGTTCCGGTCTTAGCCGAAACCCCCACAAACATCGTGTCGCCGCCCCACTCTTCAGGCACAACCTCCTGGCCGGAAAGATCCTGCTTGATACGATCAGGATTCGACTCAGGTTTGTCGATCTTGTTCAGGGCCACGACCATGGGCACTTTCGCGGCCTTCGCATGATGAATTGCCTCTATGGTCTGCGGCATTACGCCATCATCCGCGGCGACCACCAAAACCACTAGGTCGGTGACCTTGGAGCCGCGCGCGCGCATCGCGGTAAATGCCTCATGGCCAGGGGTATCCAGGAAAGTAATCATGCCGCGCGGCGTTTCGACGTGATATGCACCGATATGCTGGGTAATGCCACCCGCCTCGCCGCTCGCCACTCGAGCGCGACGAATATAATCAAGCAGCGAAGTCTTGCCATGGTCTACGTGTCCCATCACTGTGACTACGGGGGCACGCGGCTCAAGCACCGCCTGTTCGTGGTGCGTCGGCGCGTCCGTCAGATAGGCGTCCGGGTCGTCGAGCTTGGCGCGAACCGCGCGGTGCCCCATTTCTTCAACAACAATAATCGCTGTATCCTGGTCGAGAACCTGGTTAATGGTGACCATGTTGCCGAGTTTAATCAGCGTCTTGATGACTTCCGCGGCTTTCACGGACATTTTCTGCGCTAATGCCGCAACGGTAATCGTCTCGGGAATGCTTAGTTCTCGTATGATGGGTTCGGTAGGCGCTGCAAATGCGTGCTGCACCTGATCACCATCTTCCTTGGAAGTGGCATGGCGATCCTTGCGTTGACGCCAGCCCAAGCCCGCCGACATGTCGCCTCGCGTCTTGATTGCACGCCGCTTAACGGTCTCGTCCCTCCAAATAACTTCCTTGACCGCTTTCTTGGCTTTTTTCTCGACCTTGGGTATTTCCCCAGGCTTGGGTTGCGGCTTATGTAACGTTCCTTCGGACAAGGGCACGGCGGCCGCCTGCCGATCGGGCGTCGCGACGGGCGCTGCTTTCACCTCGGGCTCCACAACCACGGGCTCGGCTTCCGCCTTTTTGAGTTTAAGACGCGCTGCTTTCTGCAGCACCTCCTCGCTCTGAAGTGCAATCAGTTTAGCCTGCTTTTTGGCTTCGGCCTCGCGCATCGCGATCTGTTCGGCATCGATTACCGGTTGCGGCGCCTTTTTGACAGGCGCCTCCACAACCGGTGCCTCGGTTACCGCATCGCGTTTGACCAAAATGCGCTTCTTGCGCACTTCAACTTGAATCGTTCGCGCCTTGCCCGTCGCGTCGGATTTCTTGATTTCCGTGGTCTGTTTACGCGTTAAGGTAATCTTATTCTTCGCTTCCCGTGCGCCATGCGCCTGGCGCAGATAATCGAGAAGCTGGGTCTTGTCTTTTTCCGTTAATACCGTGTCGTCAGCCAGCTTTTTCTTGACGCCGGCTGTTTGCAACTGTTCGAGCAGGAGTTCGACCGGAAGGCCGAGTTCCTTCGCAAACTGAGTGACGTTGATCTGTGCCATGGTGAACTCCGAATGAAATTATGCGAACCACGGCGCGCGAGCGGTCATAATTAACTGTTTGGCACGCTCGGCATCTATTCCCGTCATCTCCACCAAATCGTCCATGGCAAGATCAGCGAGATTTTCCTTCGTAACTACGCCTTTTTCGGCCAGCATACGCGCCGTCTGGTTGTCCATGCCTTCAAGTGTAAGCAAGTCCTCCACGTCGTGTTCCAGCTTTTCTTCCGTGACGATCGCCTGTGTAAGCAACGCGTTGCGCGCCCTGCTTCTCAGTTCATTGACCGTGTCTTCGTCAAACGATTCTATCTCCAGCATCTCAGCCACCGGAATATAGGCAACCTCTTCCAGAGTACTGAATCCTTCCTGCACCAGGATATCAGCAACCTCTTGATCTACATCGAGTCTATCCATGAACAGGGTGCGAATGGATGCGGACTCTTCTTCACCTTTCTTCTTCGACTCCTCAAGTGTCATGAGGTTGATTTCCCACCCCGTTAATTCACTTGCAAGCCGCACGTTCTGTCCGGTGCGACCTATCGCCTGCGCAAGATTCTCCTCATCCACAACGATATCCATGCTATGTTTTTCTTCATCCACCGTAATTTTGCTGACTTCGGCGGGTGCCAAGGCATTAATGACGAACTGGGCTGGGTCGGGTGACCACAGAATAATGTCAACGCGCTCGCCTCCAAGTTCCGATGTCACTGCCTGAACGCGTGAACCGCGCATGCCCACACAAGTCCCTATCGGATCTATCCTGGGATCATTGGACTTTACCGCGATCTTGGCACGGGAGCCTGGGTCCCGAGCGGCGGACTTGATTTCCAGAAGACCGTCTTCTAGTTCAGGCACTTCCAGCTCGAATAATTTGACTAGAAACTCGGGTGTGATACGGGACAAGAGTATCTGCGGGCCTCGACTGGTCCGATCGACTTTCCAAAGATAGGCCCGCACCCGGTCACCCGGACGCAAATTCTCCTTCGAAATCATCTGGTCGCGCGGCAACATGGCCTCAACACGTCCGGACTCAATAATAGCGTTTCCACGTTCCATGCGCTTGATGACACCCGTCACCATGTGCTCCTCGCGCGCAAGAAAGTCGCTTAGTATCTGTTCGCGCTCGGCATCCCGGATCTTTTGAAGTATGACTTGTTTTGCAGTTTGTGCACCAATTCTGCCTAATTCCACGCCTTCGACAGGCTCCTCGATGAAATCCCCGATTTTCGAATCCGGATTCATCTCCTGTGCCTCATGCAACTTATACTCTCGGGCAGGCACTTCGATGTCGGGATTGTTTACCACCTGCCAACGCCGAAAAAAGGAAAACTCCCCCGTTACGGGATTCATGGCGGCCCGAATATCAACATCTTCGTTGAATCGCTTTTTGGTCGCGGACGCCAACGCTAGCTCGAGCGCGCCGATGACGATATTCTTGTCGACATTCTTCTCCCGCGCCAACGCATCAACCAGCAACAACAATTCGCGGCTCATAATGCCCTCCTAAATATTCGGAACCAGACGTGCCTTATCGAGACTGCTCAACTCGAACACGAGCAAATTTCCATCTACATCCAGCTCAAGTTTTCCGTCATGCACTGCGCGCAACATACCTATGAAGTTACGCTGCCCGTTTACTGCGACCCGCACCGTCAATCTCGCTTTCTCCCCAACAAACCGTGCAAAATCCCGTTCCACGCGCAGTGCCCTGTCAAGTCCTGGCGACGATATCTCCAGCCGCCCATAGTCCACACCTTCCACCGCCAAAACGCGCGACAAATGCTGGCTGACGAGCGCGCAGTCGTCCACGCTTATCCCACCCGGCTTATCAATAAACAACCGCAACATGCCAGCTTTGCCGATCCGCGCCCATTCGACCAGTTCATAGCCTAGGCCGCTAACGGTGGTATCGAGTAATTGCTCGAAATCCATGCGTATCCTTCGCTACAAACAAAAAATGGGCTGCAAGCCCATCTATTCGTACACCGTGACAAAAAGGAGACTGATTTTAGCAAACTCTAGCCAATTTTGAAAGCCGTGCGGCGCAGTGGATACATGCGCATTTCGCGGAACGTGACCGGTGGTTTCGCGAGAGCGTGGCCGATGCCGGGATGCTACATGGATAGGATTTTAGTTTACCTTAATCGGTCACGCTGTCGGTGACAATCGCGGTCACGCTTTGGTGAAACGGCGGTCACGATGGCGTGAAATCGGTGGCATGGTGTCGCAGTTCGGGCCGTCACGATGGGGATTTCTCCAGTTTACGCTGCGATTCTCCCGCCATCGGCAACTTGTGCGCCGCGTGCAGCACCCGGTCCAGGATGGCATCGGCCAAGGTCGGATCGTTCAGATACGCATCCCAATGCTCCACCGGCAGTTGGCTGGCAATCAGCGTTGAGCGCGTGCCCACGCGGTCATCGAGCACTTCCAGAAGATCATTGCGCTCGACCTGGCTCAGTGGCGCCAACCCCCAGTCGTCGAGGATCAGCAGATCCGTTTTGGCCAACGCTGCCAGACGCTTACCAAAGCTACCGTCACCATGGGCGATGCGAAGCTCCTCAAATAGTTGTGACAACGGTTATCAGAGCCCGCCAAAATCCGGCGGCAAGAAGAGATAGAGGTTTTTCGGTAGGACGGGCCTTATTGCGGAGTGCCGAAATGGAATTGTGCAATCGCCACTCTGGCGTGTGGAACAAGAAGGATTGATGTGGCGGGTGTGACGCGTGGGACGCTGAGTTGGCGTGTCCCGAGAGATTAGGGTAATAAGGGCTGCGCCAGCCGACGGAAAATCGGTGCGACACCGGCCCAAAACGACCAATTCCAAACCGATGCCGCGCCCCTTA
>CANJQI010000171.1 GCA_947476215.1 Betaproteobacteria bacterium | reverse complement strand
ACCCGCACCGTGCGCTTGCTCATCGAACCGACATTCGCCAGAACCCGTCGCGCCACATCCTGGAGCGGTACGATTTCATCCACACCGCCGACCGCGATCGCTTCCTTGGGCATGCCGAAAACCACGCAGGTTGCTTCATCCTGTGAAATGTTATACGCGCCGGCGTTCTTCATTTCCAGCATGCCGGCTGCGCCGTCCTTGCCCATGCCGGTCAGGATCACGCCGACCGCGTTCTTCCCGGCGAAATTCGCGGCCGAACGGAACAGCACATCGACCGACGGCCGATGACGGTTGACCGGCTCGCCCTGCGACAGCTCAGTCATGTAGTTGGCGCCGCTGCGCTTCAACAACAGATGGGAGTGTCCCGGCGCGAGGTAGGCATGGCCCGGCAATATGCGCTCGTTATGCTCGGCCTCCTTGACGCTGACCTTGCACAGGCTGTCGAGCCGCGCCGCAAACGATTTGGTGAATCCCTCCGGCATGTGCTGGGTAATCAATATCCCGGGGCAGTCGGGTGGAAACTGCACCAATACGTCCTTGATCGCTTCGGTACCGCCGGTGGAGGCGCCGATGATGATCAGCTTCTCGGTCGACGCAACACGATTCGTAAAAGCCGGCAACACGGCATCGGCGCTCAGGCTGGGCGCAATCGACGCCGGCAGACGCTGCCGTATGCGCGCTTTGGACGCGATACGTATTTTGTCGGTGATTTCCCGCGCATAGTCCTTGAGCCCGCTGGCGATATCCAGTTTGGGTTTGGACACGAAATCAATTGCACCGAGTTCGAGCGCGCGCAGCGTGATTTCCGAGCCGCGCTCGGTGAGCGTCGACACCATCACCACCGGTATCGGCCGCAAACGCATCAGCCGTTCCAGAAAATCGAGACCGTCCATTTTCGGCATCTCGACGTCAAGCGTCAGCACGTCGGGATTGAGATTGCGTATCATCTCGCGCGCGACGAGCGGATCGGGTGCGGCGCCTATCGCCTGCATGTCTTTCTGACTGTCGATAATTTCCGTCAGCATTTTCCGCACCAGCGCGGAATCGTCGACGATCAGTACTTTTATTTTGTTCATGATTTACCTCTCAATCCGCAAACAACCAATATCGTAGGATGGGTTGAGGAACGAAACCCATCGACCAGCAGCCAAGAATCCACGTTCTGCTGATGGGTATGGCTACGCTCGACCCATCCTACGCCGCTATTCACCAATCACTATTCACTGCGTCACGACCTGACTAACCAAACAACTCAATTTCCCCGCCTACACTGGTCTTCTTCAGACGCGATCCATAATCCTTCTCGCGGTCAAATATCGTATTGTTGTGCGTATTGCGCAGTTTCTTGACCATCACCTTGCCGGTGTTCGGAAAGTAATAGACCTTGCGCGGATAGATATCCACCAGATCCTGCGCGACGATGCGGATTTTTTCGGTTTGCAGAAACTTCAGCACAAACTCGGCATTGCGCTCGCCGACGTTCGCCACCGTCAGCCCTTGCAACACGTTGCCGCCGCCGAACACTTTGGCTTCGAGGTGGGAACGCCGCGCGCCGAGTTTGAGGATCTGGTTGATCAGGATTTCCATCGCATACGACCCGTAACGCGCCGAGCTGCTGCTCGGGTTGTTCTCGTCGGTGCCGCCGTCGGGCAGCATGTAGTGATTCATCCCGCCAATACCATTATCCCGGTCGCGTATGCACGCGGCGACGCACGAACCGAGCACCGTGACCAGCAGCATGTCCTTGCCGGTTACGTAATATTCGCCGGGCAATACCTTGGCAGCTTGGCAGTTGAAGTTGCGGTCGAAATAAAAGTTGGTTGCCAGTGCTTCGTCAAAGTCCTCAGCCATGCCGCACCTGCACGTTTAGCTTTTTTGCCAGTTCATAGACCGTGTTGCCGCGCAGTTTGAACAGATCAGCGGTATGAAAGAAACTCTCCGAGTGCCCTGCAAACAACAGTCCGTCGCTCCTGAGCAAAGGCGCGAATTTCTCAAGTATCTTGCGTTGCGTTTCTTTATCGAAATAAATCATGACGTTACGGCACATTATGGCATCAAATGGCCCGCGTATCGGCCATTGTGGGTCGAGCAAATTCAGTTGCCGGAATGTAATCAGCTTGCGCAATTCCGGGCGTACTTTTACGAAGCCAGCACGGGCGCCCGAACCGCGCAGGAAAAAGCGCCGCTGACGCTCCGCCGTAATCGATTCGATGCGATCCAGGTCGTAGACTCCGGCATCGGCCTTCGCCAGGACGTTGGTATCAAGATCGGTAGCAAGTATGCGCGCCGCCGGATTGTTACCCAGCGCCTCGGTTACCGTCATCGCGATCGTGTAGGGTTCCTCGCCTGTAGAGGAGGCACAACACCAGACCGACACCGGCTCGCGGCTGGTGCGTGCGCGCCGCGCGATATGCTCGGCCAATATCGGGAAATGATGTGCTTCGCGGTAGAACGACGTCAGATTGGTCGTCAGTGCATTAGTGAACGCCTGCCATTCATCGCCATTCCCGCTTTCGAGCAATTGAAGATATTGCGCAAATGTAGTTAACTTTCTTTCGCGCAGGCGACGTGCGAGCCTGCTGTAAACCATGTCGTGCTTGTTCGGAGACAGCGATATTCCGGCGTGCTCATAGATGAGCGTGCGCACCCGGGAAAAGTCGTTGTCGGAAAATTCAAACTCACGTTCCTCGCGAGCGCTTGCACTTGTAGCCATTGCAAATCATGCTCCAAACTTGTGATTAAGGTTCTGCTGAGTCACTGCCCGCCTGGTGGCAACAGGTACGATGCGCGCAGGTGCTGTCCGGTTCGTGCCCGGCGTCAAGCGGCCTCTCTTTCAGTTTCGGGCTCGATCCAGACTCGACTCGCCGCATTGGGTGAACGATTCGCCAGGTCCATCATCGGCTTATGTGGCACGAGCGCAGGATTGCGCGCCGGACAACCGAGAAAAAGCGTTGATACGGTACTGGCAAGTTGCATTCGATAGTTCCCGTCACCGGCCCGCAGCCCCGCCAATGCTCCGTGCAGCATCTTTTGCGCGAGCCCGCGCGACATTTTTTCCAGCACGGCTTCAACGTTTTCGCCACGACTTAACGCTTTACGCGCACGCGCCAGTTCAGCGGCGCGCCACCCGTCGGCTTGCGCCTGGAGCGCCTTGATCAAGGGCACCGAGGCGCGCTGATCCAGCCAGCGCACGAAGTTACACGCACCCATTTCGATGATCGCCTCTGCCTCCTTAACGCCTGCCATGCGTTTTGTGCCGGCATCACGCACCACCGCGGACAAGTCATCAAGGCTGAAAAGGTTCACGTCGCTCAAACGCGCGACACCTGGGTCGATGTCGCGCGGCATGGCCAGATCGATCATCAGCATCGGTCTGTCACGCCGCAGTTCCATGCCCCGCTCGACATCTTCCGCGCTAATGATGTTGACTGGACTGGAGGTGCCCGAGATCACGACGTCGAACTCGGGCAATCGATGCGGCAGATCGTCGAGGCAAAATGTCTCGGCGCCAACACGACGGGCGAGTTTTGCGGCCCGTTCCGGCGAGCGGTTGACGACCGCGAGGCGCTTCGGAACGGCGGCCGCGAAGTGTGCGGCAACCAGTCCCATCATGTCGCCTGCGCCAACCAGCAGGATATTGCAATCGCCCATTTTGCCAAATTGGCGCTTGGCAAGCTTGAGCGAAGCAGCCGCCAGACTGACCGAATTCGAACCGATTCCAGTCGTTGACCGAACCTCCTTCGCGATCGAGAACGTACGCTGGAATAATCTGTGCAACGTAGTGCCCAGAGTACCGGCGGTATCGGCCTCACGTACCGCCTGCTTCATTTGACCGAGTATCTGCGGCTCGCCCAGCACCATGGAGTCCAGACCACTGGCCACGCGAAACGCATGACGCGCGGCCTCCGCGCCCTCGTATAAATAGGTGTGACGCATGAGTTCCCTGCGATCCAATCCCCCTATTCGAGCCAGCCAGTCCAGTGCGCCACGTTCCAGATGCACCCCATCGGCCGCACAGTACAGTTCGGTACGATTACAGGTTGAAAGCAACGCCACTTCGGGATGTGCCGGCGCGTTGTCGTAACGCGCGCGGAATGCATGCAAGGTCGGCGTCAGTTGATCGAGTTTGAACGCAAACCTGCCACGCACATCAAGCGCGGCTGATTTGTGATTCAGTCCCAATACGAGCAGTCTCATGACATTTTCCGGTCGACCACAGGCTAGGATGCGGCAGTCATTACTGCCCACACGATCAAAGAGGTCGTTACCAGTCCTTTTGCGGTAAAAAGCAGCAGCATCAGCCAACCGAGTTTGCGCAGATGCGCAACTACGGGCAAGTTACGGAACATAGCCAGGGGCCCTTGATAAACTATTCAGCGATGCCATCGGGTCGGGCTGCGGCAGCCTGCATGGTGGCCGCTGCAATACCGTAGAAATCCGTCCAAGCGCCGCGCACCTCGGTGGTAAAGCTGTCCTTCAAACCCTGCTCCAGCGTCCAGAGCAACGCTTGCGCCACAACCGCATAGTCGGCTTGCTTGACGCCATATCCGGCATGGCGCTGGCCCAACGCTTCCAGCACGGGTACCAGCTTTTCGAGGTTGTTCAGCCCGTTCACGGCGGCTGCGATCATCCCCATTAACTTGCGTCCCTGCTCTACCATATCGCCCTTGAAGAGCTTTTGCAGCTTGGGATCGAGTTCGAATAACCGCTGATAAAACATGCTTGCAGCCTGATCGGCTATCGGCCGGACCTTGTCAAAGCTGCCTTGCACCAATTTGATTTGGTTCAGATCCATTGTGACCTCCTTTGAGATTCAGATGATGGCTTGCGGGCAAGGTATCGGGAAGCCAATTTCCTGCCCCCCGATACCTGTGCGCTATGACGGAAGCTGCCCTGCGACTATTACTGGCGAATCAGAACTCACTCCACTCGTCGCCGGTACCGGTCTTGGACTTGGGTGCCACCGCAGCCCTCGCGGTCTCAGCCTTGGCCGGTGCTGAACGCACAACCGGTTTTGCCGAGGACTTTGCACTCGGCAAGCGCTCGACATTGGACGGACGGCTGGGCGCGCGCCGCTCGCTGGCAGCCGGTGCACGTGCCGCCACAGCCTGCTGCTCCAGTCGG
The DNA here is from genome assembly GCA_947476215.1 of Betaproteobacteria bacterium. GTDB lineage: Bacteria > Pseudomonadota > Gammaproteobacteria > Burkholderiales > SG8-41 > PALSA-1004. The sequence continues at coordinate 6,545 of CANJQI010000171.1, read as the reverse complement.
AACGATGCCACCGCCTGCGACAGATTCTCTGCCTGTTCCTGCATCGATTCGGCTGCTGCCGCCGCCTGCTCAACCAGCGCCGCGTTTTGCTGCGTGACCTCGTCCATCTGCGTAATTGCCTGATTCACCTGCTCAATTCCAGCACTCTGCTCCTGGCTGGCGGCAGTGATTTCGGCCATGATGTCGGTCACGCGCTTGATCGAACCAACGATCTCTTCCATGGTCTTGCCGGCCTGATCGACAAGCTTGGTGCCCGAATCGACTTTCTCGACCGAGTCGCCAATCAACTGCTTGATTTCCTTCGCCGCCGCGGCGCTGCGTTGTGCGAGATTGCGCACTTCCGAAGCCACCACCGCGAAGCCACGGCCCTGTTCGCCGGCGCGCGCCGCTTCGACTGCGGCGTTCAAGGCGAGGATGTTGGTCTGGAACGCAATGCCGTCGATGACGCTGATGATGTCGACGATCTTCTTCGACGCCTCGTTGATCGAGCCCATGGTCTGCACGACCTGGCCCACCACCGATCCACCCTTTACCGCGACTTCGGACGCGGATGCCGCAAGCTGATTGGCCTGCTTGGCATTTTCCGCATTCTGCTTCACCGTCGAGGTCAGCTCTTCCATGCTGGAAGCGGTTTCCTCCAGGCTGGAGGCCTGTTCCTCGGTGCGCTGCGACAGATCGGTATTGCCCTGCGCGATTTCCTTAGATGCCGTGGTGATGGAATCAGTCGCCTCCTTGATCTGCGTTACGATGCTGGTCAACTGCGCGACGGTCTGGTTCGAGTCGTCTTTCAACTGTCCGAACGTGCCCTTGTACTCGTTGGTGATCTTTTCGGTGAGGTCGCCTTTGGCCAGCGCACCCAACACCCGCACCACTTCATTGAGACCGACCGAGCTGGTTTCCATCAGTTGATTGATGCCCTCGCCCAGCACCTTGAAGAAGCCTTCCTTGCCATTCATGTCGAAACGTTTGGTGAAGTCACCATCCACCGCGGCTTTCACGAGATTCGCAACATCTTGCTCCACCGCGACTTCGGCGGTACGGTCTTTCCACTCCACGACGGTGCCGACGCGCGTGCCCTTTTCGTCGATGATCGGGTTCGCGACCAGACCAAAGTAGAGATTGCCGACCTTGATTTCCGTTTTGTATGTGCTCTTCAGATTAGCCAGCATGTTGCGCTGATGCGCCGGATTCTTGTGGAACAAATCGATGCTCTGGCCGATCAGCTTGCGCGCATCAAATTGCGGCAACGATTTACGCAGATCGCTTTCATTGCGCTGCAGCATCTCGCCCACGGATTCGTTCATATAAGCGATCTCGCAATCCGCATTCGCGATCATGACGTTGGTCGTACACTTGTCGAGCGCGTTCTTGATGCGCAGGTTTTCCGACGCCAGCTTCTGCTCGCGCTCGCGCGCCGCCAGCATCGCGGTTTGATCCTGCCACTCCACCACCGTGCCCAAACGCTCGCCTCTTTCGCTCAGGATCGGGTTCACGATCAGGAAAAATTTACGTGCACCAATCTCGAGATTCGTCTTGTGCGTGCTCTTGAGGTTTTCGAGCATCCCGCGCTGGTGCGATGGATTCTTGTGGAAAACGTCAATATTGGTGCCGACCACCTTTTCAGCCGTAAACTGCGGCAATTGCTTGCGCACATCGCTCTCGACTTCGGCCAGCATGGTCTTCAATGATTGATTCGCATACACGACGTTGTAGTCGGCATCCGCCACCATCACGTTGGTGGCTGCCACGTCGAGGGCGCCGAGAGCGCGCAATGTAAACGTAGCGCGCTGTTTCTGTTCGGTTATGTCAGTCGCGTACTTGACCACTTTGAACGGCTTGCCGTTCATGTCCATGATGGGGTTGTAGGACGCCTGTATCCATACTTCCTTGCCGCCCTTACCGATGCGTTTGTATTGGCCCGAGTCGAATTCTCCGCGATTGAGCTTTTCCCAGAAGGCGCGGTATTCGCCGCACGCAGCGTAACTGGGCTCGGCGAACATGCTGTGGTGCTTGCCCTTGATTTCGTCCAGGGTGTAACCCAAGGTCTTGCAGAAATTTTCATTGGCGGTAATGATCGTGCCGTCGAGGTTGAACTCTATGACCGCCTGCGATTTGCCAATGGCCGCAACCTGGCCCTGCAAGTCCATCAGCATGTTTTTCGTCGATTTTGAAGGTGCGGGTTTCGTTGTACGCTTGCTTTTATTGCTGCCGGTGCGAACTGTATTATGGCTTTGAGTTTGCATGTTGGTTCTCCTGAGAAATAGGTATGGACGTATCTGGGACTGCGAATTTTTTAGGAAACAAGGGTTAATGGATAGACGACGTATCGATCAAACCCATGTCCTTGCTGGACATCAGCTTTTCGATATCCATCAAAATCAGCATGCGTTCATCGACCGTGCCCAAACCGATGATGTAGTCGGTGTCCAGATGCGCGGCGAAATCCGGCGCCGGCTTGACCTGCTCCGGGGTGAGCGTGATCACATCGGACACGCCATCGACCACTATGCCCATCACGCGTCCGGACACATTCAGGATGATGACGACCGTAAACTGGTCGTATTCAACCTTGCCGAGATTGAATTTGATGCGCATGTCGATGATGGGAACGATGATGCCGCGCAAATTCACAACCCCCTTGATGAACTCCGGGGCATTGGCAATATGCGTTATGGCATCGTAGCCACGTATCTCCTGCACCTTGAGGATTTCGAGGCCGTACTCCTCGCTACCGAGCTTGAAAGTCAGAAATTCATTGGCCGTATGGCCGGCCGCAGTGGCCGAAGCAGCAACGGTTTGAGACGGCGATGCCTGGGGTTGTGACATTGAGTGCACTCCTTTACCTGTGAATACGGTTGTGATGATTTAAAGTTATTAGCGGCGCGGCACGGCAATTGCGCTGGAGCCTGTCATGTACTTTTTCCCTCACCCCTTCCCCTCTCCCGGTGGGCGAGGGGGTCAGAGCCCTTCTCCCTCCGGGAGAAGGGTGGGGATGAGGGAGAAGTGTTAGGTAGTATTTGTGATTCATAACAGGCGCTAAGCCGCTTTGGCATAGGCAGGTCGCTGCGCGCTGATCAGACCGGCGACATCCAGAATTAACGCCACCCGTCCGTCTCCCATGATGGTCGCGCCTGATACCCCCGGCACACGACGGTAGTTGGTTTCCAGACTCTTGATCACGACCTGGTGCTGGCCCAGCAATTCATCGACGAACAATGCCGCCTTGGCGCCCTCCGATTCGAGGATCACCATGATGCCCTTGTGGAATTCAGTTACGCTGGGCTGCAGGTTGAATATTTCGTGCAACGCAACAACGGGCAGATAGTCGCCGCGCACCTGCAGTACGCTGCCACGTCCAGCGATGGAGTTGATGTGCTCTTTTAGCGGTTGCAGCGATTCCGTAATGTTGGTCAGCGGGACGATGAACACCTCCTTGCCGACGCCGATGGACATGCCGTCGAGGATGGCAAGCGTCAAGGGCAGGCGTATCGAGATTTTCGTGCCCACTCCCAAGGTTGAATTTATTTCGACACTGCCGCCCATTTCGCGGATATTACGGCGTACCACGTCCATGCCGACCCCACGGCCTGAAACATCTGTTACCTGCGCCGCCGTGGAGAATCCAGCTTCGAAAATGAGCTGATAGACCTCCTGGTCACTCATCGAATCGGAAACGCTCATGCCGCGCTCACGCGCCTTGGCCAGCAGGCGCTGGCGATCGAGACCTGCGCCATCATCGACAACTTCGACGATGATGTTGCCACCGCGGTGGAATGCGCGCAGGGTGATGGTGCCCTTGGCGGACTTGCCTGCTGCGACTCTATCCTCCGGCGACTCAACGCCGTGGTCCAGGCTGTTGCGCACCAGATGCGTCAACGGATCGGCGAGCTTTTCGATCACGCCCTTATCGAGTTCAGTCGCCTCGCCTTCGGTTTTGAGTTCGACCTGTTTATTGAGCTTGGCTGCGAGATCGCGCACCACGCGCGGAAAGCGGCTGAATACAAACGAAATCGGCATCATGCGTATCGACATCACCGATTCCTGAAGGTCGCGCGTATTGCGTTCAAACTGCGCCATGCCATTAAGCAGCTTTTCGTTCAATACGGGATCAAGGTTCAGCACGTTCTGCGCCAGCATCGCCTGCGTAATGACGAGCTCGCCGACGAGGTTGATCAGCGTATCCACCTTCTCGACGCTGACACGAATTGACGACTGTTCGGCTTGCGGCGACACGGCCACTTTGTCGCTTGGGCGGCGGCCCGCGACCACAGCGGTAACGTCGGGACTGTCGGTTGCACGACGACCGGGATTGCGCGCCAAGGTCGCGGATGTGGGCGGCTGCACGGCTGCGGCTGGTTCCACCGGCACCGCAGGCATGTCGGTGAAAAATCCATATCCTTGATCGGCGACTGGCTGTGCCGCCGCGGTCGGCGTTTCGAAGAATCCATAGCCCGGATCAGCCGCTGCCTGTGGTTCGGAAGGCGCCGCTCCAAAAAACCCATAGCCAGGGTCTTCGCATGCCTGCACAGCATGGGTGGGTACGACGGTCACCTCAGGAGGAGCGGTGGTCTTGACAAAATCAAACAGCTCGAGAATTTGAGTGTCCGCCACGGTCGTGGCAAGTCTGAGTTTCCATTCTTGCCTCGTTTCGGCCGGCTGCGGCTTGGTTACGATGTCCAGAGTGCCGAGTGCGCGCAGATTGTCGAGCAAGGTTTCAACAGCTTTGGATGTGTCATCCGTGGAGAAATAAATTTCGTACTGAGTCACAGCTTCAGTCACCGGGGCGCCTGCTGCGTCTGGCGCGGTTGGTTCAGTGTGCGTGCCTTGATCCCCCTCGGTGAGCTGCTTGAGTTTTGCGCATATCTCGTTTGCCGGCTCCCTATCCTCCAGTTCGCTGCCGGCGCGATGCGCGTCCAGTTGCGCCTTGATCACGTCGCCGGCCTGCAGAAACGCGTCCACCATTTCGCTGGTCAACGCCATCTCGTTCTTGCGCACGCGGTCGAGCAGCGTCTCGAGCACGTGGGTCACGCCGGTCATGTCGGTGAAGCCAAAAGTTCCGGCACCACCTTTCATGGAGTGCGCCGCTCGGAATACCGCATTGAGATCGTCGGGCGACGCCGTTGCGGGGTCGATGGCAAGCAGCAGGCTTTCCATATTGGCCAGGTGTTCGGCGCATTCATCGAAGAACACCTGGTAGAACTGGCTCATGTCTATGGTCATTTGGAACCCGTGAGTGGTAAGCGGTGAGCGGTTACGTGCGCAAGCGCACGTTTAGCCAATAACTTTTTTGACCACTTCCAGCAATTTGGGGGGGTCGAACGGCTTCACCAGCCAGCCGGTGGCGCCGGCGGCCTTGCCCTGGGCTTTCATCGCATCGCCGGACTCGGTGGTGAGCATGAGGATGGGCGTGGCCTTGAATTTCGGCAGGGCACGCAGTGACTTGACCAGCGTAATGCCGTCCATCTTCGGCATGTTCTGATCGGTCAGCACCATCGCCACGTCGTTGGTCTTGGCCTTGTTCAAACCATCCTCGCCGTCCACCGCCTCGACGACGCCGTATCCGGCGCCCTTCAGCGTGAAAGACACCATCTGGCGTATGGACGCCGAGTCATCAACCGTAAGTATTGTTTTTGCCATTGGGTTTGCTCCTGCTTAGTAGTATTAATCTAAAACAATTCCACTTCGCCGGTCGTCATCGACGCCTGACGCACCGGATTGCTGACGGTCGCCTGCTGCACGCCGGCAATCAGTTCTATCAATTCGTCGCATGCACGGCTCAGGCCCCGCGCGCACTGATCCTGGTCCGCCGACGGCCCGCTGGTCGCGCTTAATTCGTTTCCGAGCGCGTTGATTCTGTCGACCACGCCATTGAGCGCATCCATGCGCAAACACACGTGCCCAATCAATTGCGTGACCATGTCCTGGAACTGCATGGTGGCGACGGCCGCATTGACGTTTTCCTCGACACCGCGGGTAATGACCGCCAGTTCCTGTGCCGCGGTGCCGGTTGCCGCGTTGACTTGCCTTACACCAACCATCATTTCGTCAACACGCAGCTTCGACTTCATCGCAACAGTCATATCCTGCGATGCCATGTTGTCTATCGCGTGTTCGGTCGTGTGCACGGATTCCTGAACCAAAGTAATGGTTTTGCGTATCTGCTGACTGAATTGACTGGTTCGCGCGGACAAACCACGAACTTCGTCCGCGACCACCGAAAAACCGCGCCCGGCTTCGCCTGCGCGCGCCGCTTCGATCGCCGCATTGAGCGCCAGCAGGTTGGTTTGCTTGGCGATGCCCTCGATTTCACCGAGGATGCTGTTCACGTTACCGATCTGCAGGGAGATTCCCTCCATCTTCTCGACCAGTTCCATGGCGGACTTGCTGCTGTTCACGGTATTGTCGACAAAGAACTTCAACGTATTTGACGTCTCGGCGACAAAGCCTTCGAAACCGCCTTGCGCGGGTGTCTCGATGTCGCTGCTGCTGGCATGGCCCTGGGTTATGGTCAACGTCAGTGCCTGCTGGGCCTGCGTCTGGGAATT
>CANJQI010000170.1 GCA_947476215.1 Betaproteobacteria bacterium | reverse complement strand
CCACGCCTGGCGTGTTCTCGGATTAAGACGAAGCGCGAGATCCGTCAACTGAGCAAGAGATAGGGGCTGCCCCAGTTCGCCCGGCGCCGGCTGCGCGCCCGCGACGGCGGGAACCGACGGCAGTCGGGTATCCGGCACCCAGGGCTGACTGGGAGCGGGGGAAGTCAGTGAATCAACTTTGATCGGATCAAATATTGATGCGGCCCACGAACCACTTGCGACAAACGTAAAGCCCAGCACTGTTGCGATTGCGGCGAATTTCAACAACCGTAGTTACTCCGTTCGATCCGTAATTTTGATTAGGTGCAAGAATGAACCGCGCGTATCATAGCATCATGCATGCCAGATTTTGGGAGATTGTGCGAAGATTTGGAGAAAATGCCTGCGACGCCCTTACGCCTACGTGGAGGACGCAAAAATGATGCGTCGCAACAACCGCAGAAGGACCGGTCGCTGGTGAAAAACATAAACCCATTATCCGGAAATATGAATTCGTTAATGGAAAATCACCACATAAACGCCTGTAAGTATTATGAAACGTGATAGCGATAATATTCCCAAGAACGTCCTTGGCGGCCCGCTGCAACCGTGCAACGAAAGGCCGCTGACAGGCTTCTATCGAGATGGTTGTTGTAACACCGGCGACGATGACCTCGGCGTGCACGCCGTATGCGTACAAGTCACCGCCGATTTTTTGAAATTCAGTCAAGCGCGAGGCAATGACCTGACAACCCCGCATCCCGAATTCGGGTTTACCGGATTAAAGCCCGGTGACCGATGGTGTCTGTGCGCAGCGCGTTGGGTGGAAGCCCTGCAGGCGGGCGTCGCACCGCGACTGGTGCTGACCGGCACTCACGAAGCCATGCTCGACTACGCGCCGCTGTCCGAACTCAAAAAATTCGCTATCGACCTGAACTAGTTCAACGTAGGTCTGACTTCTTCGGCCATCACGTCCTGCGGCGGCATACTCTCCACAGATTGATCTGTTTCTTCAGGCAGCAATTCACCGCCAATTTGCGCGCCAGGCGCTACGGTCTCCACCAGCTGCCCCAGTTCTTCAAGGGCCGGCAGTTCGCTCAGGGAACGCAGGTTCAGGTCATCCAGGAACCGCCGCGTCGTCGCGAACAATTCCGGACGGCCGGGCACTTCGCGGTTGCCCACGCAATCTATCCAGCCGCGTGCCTCCAGCGCCTTGATGAGATTCGTCGATACCACGACGCCGCGTATGTCCTCGATGTCGCCGCGCGTAACCGGCTGACGATACGCGATGATGGCCAGCGTTTCGAGGACGGCACGCGAATAGCGCGGCTGCTTCTGCGGATTCAGACGATCAAGAAACTTCTGGTATGAAGGCCGCGCACGAAAGCGCCAGCCGCTTGCCACATTGACCAGTTCTATGCTCCGCGTATCCCAGTCGCTCGCAATTTCCACGAGAATATTACGCAGCACTTCATTTCCGAGATCCTCATCGAACAGCTTCTTCAGGTCATTCAGCTGTAGCGGCTCGGAAGCGGTCAATAAAGCCGCTTCAAGAATTTTTTTGACTTCCTGCAAATCAAACGACTGTGAGTCCATGGGTCGATTTCACGTAAATGGTCGAATAGGCTTCCTGCTGGGTTAGCTCTAACAAGGCCTCGCGCGCGAGCTCCAGGACCGCCAGGAACATGACAACCAGCGTGGGCACGCCCGCCGTCGGGCTGAACAGGTGGGTAAACTCGATGAACTTGACGTCCTGCAGGCGACGAAGAATAAGACTCATATGCTCGCGCACTGAAAGCTGATCGCGCGTAACCCGGTGGTGCTTGTTGACGCTGGCTCGTTGCAACAACCACAGCCAAGCCTGGCGCAGATCCTCGGCATTCACATCGGGCAATACCTGTTCGGCATCCTTGTCGATCCATACCTGCACCACCGTGAAATCGCGGCCCACGTGCGGCAGCTCGTCTATGTGCAGCGCCGCAAGCTTCATCTGCTCATACGCGAGCAGTCGGCGCACCAGCTCGGCGCGCGGATCGCTCTCCTCCGGGGCGGCGGCGGGAGGACGCGGCAGCAGCATGCGCGACTTGATCTCGATCAGCACCGCTGCCATCACCAGGTACTCACCCGCAAGTTCCAGGCTTTTGACGCGCATCACGTCGACATATTCGAGATACTGTTCGGTCAAACGCGCCATCGGAATATCGAGCACGTCCAGATTGTGCTTGCGGATCAAATACAGCAGAAGATCGAGGGGGCCCTCGAAGGTCTCGAGAAAAACCTCGAGCGCATCGGGCGGAATATAGAGATCCAGCGGCAACTGCAGGACCGGCTCGCCGCGAAATCGGCCTATGGGTACTACCGGTGCGGCAACAGCAGTATCAGTCATGAAAAGAGCTTAAGTGCAGGGCACGATTCCGGGTGAAAAACAGAACAAGGAAGAACGCACCGGAATTGATCGGGATTTCGGAAATTCCATGAGGGCAAACAAGCATGCGTTTCATTTTACCGTGTTTTAAAATGTGCCGGAACCCGCTCCGTTCAAATCGGACCGAATATGCGCCGTTCTCTGGTGCTATCGGTAATTGAGCCCCATCACCTCGCGCACGTCGCGCATGGTTTCCTCGGCAAGTTTCCGCGCCTTTTCGCATCCGTCGGCAATAATACTTTTTACGAACGTCGGATCCTCCTGATAGCGCTGCGCCCGCTCGCGTATCGGTTTTAGTTCAGCCAGCACGGAGTCTATGACCGGACGTTTGCATTCGAGGCAGCCTATGCCCGCGCTTCGGCAACCCTGCTGCACCCATTCCCTGCGTTGATCGTCGGAATAAACCTGGTGCAATTGCCAAACCGGACATTTCGCCGGGTCACCGGGATCGGTGCGCCTGACGCGCGCCGGATCGGTCGGCATGGTGCGGATCTTGTCCGCCACGCTGTCGTCGCTGTCACGCAAGCTGACGGTGTTGTTGTAAGACTTGGACATTTTCTGGCCGTCCAGGCCAGGCATTTTTGAGGCCGCGGTCAGGAGTGTTTGCGGCTCGGTGAGGATGACCTTACCACCGCCTTCCAGGAAGCCGAACAACCGCTCGCGGTCTCCCAAGGCGAGATTCTGCGCCTTTTCGAGCAAGGCGCGCGCGGCCTCCAGCGCACCGGCGTCGCCCTGCTCCAGGAATCGCGTCCGGAACTCGCGATAGAGTTTGGCGCGCTTGGATCCGAGTTTCTTGATCGCCGCTTCGGCTTTCTGCTCAAATCCCGGCTCACGCCCATAGACATGATTGAAGCGGCGCGCGATTTCGCGCGTAAATTCGATATGGGGCACCTGATCCTCGCCGACAGGAACGCGATTGGCGCGATAGATCAGAATATCCGCGCTTTGCAGCAGCGGATAGCCCAGAAACCCATACGTGGACAAATCCTTGTCGGAGAGCTTTTCCTGCTGGTCCTTATAGGTCGGCACGCGTTCCAACCACCCCAACGGCGTAATCATGGACAAGAGCAGGTGTAGTTCCGCATGCTGCGGCACACGCGACTGAATAAACAAGGTTGCCTGCGACGGATCGACGCCGGCGGCGAGCCAGTCGATCACCATATCCCAGGTGTTCTGCTCGATGATATCCGGGGTATCGAAATGCGTGGTCAAAGCATGCCAGTCAGCGACAAAAAAGAAACACTCGAACTCCTGCTGCAGCTTAAGCCAATTCTTGAGTACGCCGTGATAGTGGCCCAGATGCAGCGCACCGGTGGGACGCATGCCGGACAAGACGCGATCGACAAACATGTTTACCTTTTCCTCATGACAACGCCGCTATGATCCGGAAAAAATCGCCCGATTGGAATCCGAACAGCGTGCCGAAACCCGCGACGGAAAATCGGATCAACGGCGAAAGTATCATACCCAGCACACCGGTCAGTAACAACACGATCAATATGGGAAATCCGAATCGCTCGATTTTTGCAAACTTCCACGCCAGGTGGTGCGGCAGCAAGCTGACCGCAATGCGACCGCCGTCGAGCGGCGGCAGTGGCAGCAGGTTGAGTACCATCAGCACCACGTTGACGAATATACCGCACGCTCCCACCAGCACCAGCCAGGTGGCCGAACTCCCCGGCGCAAGTGCCACGCCCACCTTAAACATACATGCCCAGCCCAGCGCCATCACCAGATTGGCCAACGGCCCCGCCGCGGCGACCCATAACATGTTCTTTTTTGGATTGCGTAGATTGGCGAAATTGACCGGCACCGGCTTGGCCCAGCCGAAAAATATGTCGGCAATCAGCAGGCTGATCAATGGCACGACGATGGTTCCCACCAGGTCGATATGGCGCAGCGGATTGACACTGACGCGGCCCGCCGCATACGCGGTCATATCACCGAAGTAACGGGCGACAAACGCGTGAGCCGCCTCGTGCAATGTGATGGCGAGCAACACCGGCAGTGCGAATACCGAGATTTTCTGAACAATACTAAGCTCCAATCAGTTCTCCAAATGTGGCCGGGTCGCCCTTGCCCACGCGCGTGATTACCGGCACGCTCTGCGTCAGATCCACGACCGTGGACGGCACGGTGTCACAAGCGCCGGCATCAATCACGAGATCGACGCGCCGTTCGAGCTGTTCGCGAATTTCATGCGCGTCGCTCAATGCGGTATCGTGACCGGGCAACAACAAAGTGGAGGACACCAGCGGCTCACCCAGTTCGGCGAGCAGCGCACGCGCCACGCGATGCGCCGGAATACGCACGCCTATGGTCTTGCGCTTGGCATGTAGCAGGCGGCGCGGAACCTCGCGCGTCGCATGCAGGATAAAGGTGTAGCTACCGGGCAAGGCCGCCTTCATCAGGTGGAACTGGTTATCGTCCATGCGCGCATACACCGCCGCCTCGCCCAGATCCCGGCAAACGAGGGTGAAATGGTGCCGCGCATCCACTTCCCGTATAGCCCGGATGCGCTCCATGGCCGACTTGTCTCCGACCTGACAGCCAAGCGCAAAACACGAGTCCGTGGGGTAGACGATCACGCCACCGGCGCGCACGATATCCACGGCAAGGCGCACCAGCCTTGCCTGCGGGTTGTCCGGATGTATGCTGAAAAACTGCGCCACGCGGAGTCAGTGCCGAACGATGAGGACGGAACAAGCGGTCAGACGCCCGTTCGCGAGTAACCCCGCCGCCAAGCTCGTCACATCCCGGTTGCGCATTTCGCACGCGGCGCGTCTCATTGAAGCTTCGTCCAGACTGGAACAGATCCATCCGGCAACGGCGGCAGTCCGCCCAAGTCATGGTAACTCTCGGCCGGCGCATGAAAATCGGAACCCATGGACGCGGCCAGACCGTAATGTCGCGCATGCTCGGCAAAATTCCGATACTGCTGGGGCGTATGACTGCTGGTGACCACCTCGATCGCAGCACCGCCCAGATCGCGGAATTCCGCCAGCAGTTCGCGCAGCTGGCCGGTGTCCAGCGGGTAGCGCCCCGGATGGGCAATGACCGCCAGTCCGCCGCTGCCATTGATCCAGCGCACTGCATCACTCAAACTGGCCCACTCAAGCGCAACGTAACAGGGCTGGCCGCCACCGAGAAATCGCTTGAACGCGGATTTGACATCCTTGATCACGCCCTGCTGCAGCAGGTAACGCGCAAAGTGAGTGCGGCTAATGAGTTCAGGATTGGCGGCAAGAACTTGCGCGCCCTCAAGGGTACCCTTGATACCCATGGTATCGAACGCCGCGGCCATTTTGCGTGCGCGCTCCAGGCGGCCGCCGCGGGTAGCCGCAAGCCCATCCTGCAACTTCGAATTTAGAGCGGAGATGCCGAGTCCGACGATATGCACCGTGCACCCGCGCCACGTTACCGAAATTTCGACGCCGTCGATCAGCTCTATGCCATGCTCATGCGCCGCGGCGCGCGCTTCCTCCAGACCGCCCGTGCCGTCGTGGTCCGTCAGCGCCAAAGTCGTGACCTTACGCTGCGCGGCGCGGGCCACCAGTTGGGACGGCAACAGCGTGCCATCGGAGTAGACCGAATGACTGTGTAAGTCGTATGTCATCTGGCCTGACTGTTCAATTTTTGATGGCCGAAATGCGCCAAGGGTCCGTAAAAAAAGCAAAATTCTACCAGAACGACCCCGCGCTGTAAGTTTGGGCAACCGCCTGCGACCAAGTTTCAGCATGAACAACCTCTCGATTTATTCGCCGCACATCCTCTCTATCGGCATCGTGACAATGCTTTTCGGCAGCCTGCCTACATTGGCCGCTGAAGTCTGCACCGTAGTCAGCGGTACGCAGCGCGTCGCAACCATCGAGCTCTATACCTCGGAAGGCTGCGACAGTTGTCCGCCCGCCGACAAATGGCTGAGCGAACTGCCGGTAAAAAAACTGGGCACGGAACGACTGATTCCACTCGCATTCCACGTCGACTACTGGAATCAACTCGGATGGACGGATCCGTTCGCGCAGGCGCGGTTTAGCGACCGCCAGCGTCAGCACAGCAAGCGCCGCGGCGCGACCTTTGTCTATACCCCGCAGTTGCTGCTGAACGGTCAGAACTACCGTCGAGGCATGTTGTTCGACGCTATCGCCGGCAAGGTGAACAGCATCAACAGCAGCAGACCACTGGCCGACATCAAACTCAAAATTTCGAGGACCTCGGACTCGCTGCACGCTACCGTCGAAGTCGATGCAAAAAATCCGCAGCAACGCGATGCGCAGTTGTTCCTCGCGCTGTACGAAAATGGCCTGGTCAACGAAGTCAAAGCCGGAGAAAACAAGGGGCACACACTAAAACACGATTTTGTGGTGCGCGAACTCGCCGGTCCGTTCAAGATGGACAACATAGGGCGTGTGCGTCATGAGCAGACATTCCTGCTGGCGCGAGAGTGGAATGCGCGGAATCTCAAACTGGCGGCATTCGTGCAAAGTCCGCAAAATGGCGATGTATGGCAGGCTGTTGCCGGCTGCCCTTGATTGCGCGCGTTATTTACCCACCCTTGCCTGAGCTGAATTTCGCCTATAATTCACGCACATAGGATAGCTGGCGGCCCGTCACGGGCACGATCCTGCGAGGATTTTCAGCATGAATCGAAATCAGGCAATCACGCTCGCGATAGCATTGGCAAATGCGGTATTGATCATGCTGGTGCCGCCGTTTGATGTGTATTCGATTGCCACCGGCAAGATGCCGGTTTTCGGCGGATTTGAATTCTATTTCAATCGCGGCCAGTACATGGTCGTCAACTCAAGCGTGCTTGCACTCGAGTTGGTCATCGTAACGATCAACGCGGGCATCGCCTGGATACTGTTCGGGTCCGACCAGGCGTCCGCGCTCGCACGGCCGCGTTTCGGGATGCAGAACACGACGTTGGTGGTCGTCGCGGCCAACTTGCTGGTGATACTGCTGTTTCCGCCGTTCGAATCGGTATACGCCATCACAAAGGCGACGCTGCCCTCGTTCGAAGGCTTTTATTTCATATTCTCGCGCCAGCCCAACCACGTCATCGTCGCCCCCATTCTTTATCTGGAGGTGATATTCGTATTGATCAACGGCGCCTTGTGCTGGCTGTTTTTCCGCAGAAAATCTCCGGCAGCCATCTCGCGCGAGCAGGCTTACCAGATAGTCCAGGAAATCCGGAAAAACAAGAGTTAGGGAGACCTAACGGACAGACTGGTGCAACCGGCTTTGGGCCGGCACATGCTGCGTCAGAAATTCCATTTGATCCGCAAGTATGCGCCGGTTGGTCAGGATCAGATACTCCGCACGGTTCGGCACATACGGAAGGTAGAGCAGTTCCATGCGCGCCTGCTCAGGCGTGCGATCGCTTTTCTTCTCATTGCAAGCGCGACATGCGGTGACCACGTTCATCCATGTGTCGCGACCTCTCCGTGAAAACGGCACGACGTGATCACGGGTCAGCTTCGCGCCGGAGAAGTTGCCGCCACAATAAGCGCACAGGTAGCGATCACGATGAAACAGTTCACGGTTATTGAGCGGCGGCACGTGGCTGAACGCGCGCGTCGCCATCGCCCTGCCCTTGATGGCGATTATGCTGCTTGCCGTTATCTGCGAGCGCGCTCCTGAATCCCGATTGCATCCTCCAAATACGGTGAAAGCATGTTCGCCGGCGGTCCATGCGATCTGGTCCTTGGCGTAGTAGAAACACGCATGCTGCCAGGTAATCCAGCGATGCGGTATGCCATTGGTATCCAGCGTCAGGATCAACGGTATCGCGCCGTGAGCGGACAGGACGACTTTATTATTCACATCGAGCATGGTTACGAATTCCGTGGCCGATTTGCGACATGACTAACCGTAACAATCTAACAGATTCTCCGCGATTAATTGCTGTTTTTCAAGGCTTATTCGCATTTCCACCGACGCTCGCCAGGTACCCACGCGCACGTGCACAGCGTCCACAACGCAGCCACACGTCGCAACCCCAAAAGCCCCTGACAAGGCTCTGACTGGCGAAGCTGCGTCTAGCAGGTTATAATGTTAAAACGATTAGCTAAGTATCGTGCCCCCGAGCCTGGAATCCGACCCCGTCGGTATCTGCACTCATGAGTCCGCTTTAGGTCCAGACTGCGCTCAGTAAATACCAGGAGTTACCATTAATGTCGTTTGAATCACTCGGCCTCATGCCGGAGTTGTTACGAGCAGTTGCAGACCAGGGATACACTGAACCCTCCCCCATACAGTTAAAAGCCATTCCGCCGGTGTTGGCCCATCAGGACATCATGGGATGCGCCCAGACCGGCACCGGCAAGACCGCAGGCTTTGCACTGCCTATCCTGCAGATGCTCGCGCCGCAACAGAACACCAGCCCTTCGCCCGCGCGCCATCCGATACGCGCGCTGATACTGACCCCTACACGAGAACTCGCCGCGCAAGTTGAAGAAAGCGTGCGTGGATACGGCAAGCACCTCACGCTGCGCTCGACCGTGGTGTTCGGCGGTGTCGACATCAATCCGCAAATCAAGGACTTGCGCGCCGGCGTTGAAATCCTGGTCGCGACACCGGGCCGGCTGCTCGATCACGTGCAGCAAAAAACCGTCAATCTCGGACGCGTCGAGATACTGGTGCTCGACGAAGCCGACCGCATGCTCGACATGGGATTCATGCCCGACATCAAGCGCATCATCGCGCTGCTGCCAGTGCAGCGTCAAAGCCTGCTGTTTTCGGCGACTTTCTCGGACGAAATCAAGAGACTTGCGAATCAAATACTGCGCTCACCGATATCCGTGGAAGTGGCGCGTCGCAACGCACCGGCGGACCTGGTGACGCACCAGATGTATGAAGTCGAGGCCGGGAAGAAACGCGCACTGCTCACGCACCTGATTACGAGCCGCGACATACGTCAGGTGCTGGTGTTTGTACGCACCAAGCGCGATGCCAACCACCTGATGCGCGAACTGATACGCGACGGTGTTGCCGCCTCCGCGATCCACAGCGATCGCACCCAGGTTGAACGCATGAAGGCGCTGGAAGATTTCAAGCAGGGCACGGTCAATGTTCTAGTGGCGACCGACATTGCGGCACGCGGACTCGATATCGAACTTCTGCCGTTCGTCATCAACTATGAACTGCCGTACGCCGCCGAAGATTACATCCACCGCATAGGCCGCACCGGCCGCGCCGGCAGCACCGGTGAAGCCATCTCGCTGGTATGTCCCGATGAACAGCGCATGCTTGACGACATCGAACGCGAACTCAAGCGCAAGCTGGAGCGGTTGCCTCTTCCGGAACTGGCGGTCAGCAGAAGTTCCTCCCGGCACGCCGGAGAACGGCCCAGTGCACCGCGTCCGTCATCCGCGCATAAACCATCTCAAGCTCCTCGCTCGCGTTCCGCCCCGAAATCGCATACGCATACACCGGCAACGTCCATGTCAGGTGGATTCGACTTCAGCAAACCTTACGAGCCCAAGCCCACGGACGGAATATCCGTCACCGCGCAGAGTCTTATACAACATATTCCACGCTCGGCGCCATCAGCCAGGCGCCCGATGGCGGCGCTGCTGGGCGGCTTGGCCGCAAAAAAAGACTGAATCAAGAACCGCTGAACCAGTTGTAACCCTGGTCCTCCCAATACCCGCCGGGATAATCGTTGGTCACGAATATGGCCATGATGTGCTTCGGATTCTTGAATCCGAGCTTGGTCGGAATTCTCAGTTTCATCGGAAATCCATAGCGTGTCGGCAGCAGTTCATCCGCAAACTTGAATGTCAACAGCGTCTGCGGATGCAGCGCCGTCGCCATGTCTATACTGGTGTAATAGTCGTCGGCGCATTTGAATCCTACATACTTGGCGCTGGTATCGGCGCCTATGCGTTCAAGCAGGGTTTTGAACGTGACCCCGCCCCATTTACCAATAGCACTCCACCCCTCGACACAGATATGGCGCGTGATCTGGCTCGTCTCGGGCAGTGCGTACAGTCTGTCCAGCGTCCATGGCGCCTTTTCGCGTACGAGTCCACCCAGCTCCAGCTTGTAGCTTGCGGCATCGACGCGCGGCGCGTCCGCTTCCCCATAAAACGCATTGAACGGAAACGGCTTGGTGATGGCGCTTTCGGGATAGGTCGGAGCAAGTTTGTTCGGATCAAAGATCGCGGCCTGAACCTCGTCGTTAAAGCGCGACATACGCCACAGCACTTTCTGAACGGCTTCGGCGTCCGTGATATCGCACCCTGACAGCATGGTCAGCGCGCCCAGACTCAGGCCCTGCTTCAGAAACAAGCGACGCTCAAGTTTGACGATCTCGCGTGTCGGTGCAACCAGGCTGCGATCCGGTTTTTTGCTGATTTCGTTCATATCAGGCTCCATGCTCGGCAGAAGATTTTTTCGCACAGCCCGTAATCATAGGCAAGAACGTGCGCGGGACCAGCGCCACCATCACAACATGTATCACGATAAACAAACACACCAGCGCCATCGCCACGAAATGCACGACGCGCGCGCCTTCGAATTCCCCCATCAACAGCGTGAGCTCATGAAACTGCACTGGTTTCCAGATCGCGAGGCCCGACAGGATCAACACGATCATCACCACGATGACGCCGACGTAAGCCGCACGCTGCACGGCGTTGTAGACACCCACATTGTGCGGAATTTTTCCACGCAGCGCATTTTTGAATTCGTTCAAGACCGAGCCGGGTGTCAGCGGCAAAAAACTGGACTTAAAATGCCCCGAGAATAAGCCGTAGAGGACATAAACCAGTCCGTTGATGACGAATAACCACATCGCGGCAAAATGCCACTGCAACGCGCCGCCCAGCCATCCTCCCAGCGTCAGTTCGCGTGGAAACTTGAACGCGAATATCGGATCGGCATTGTAGATGCGCCACCCGCTGGCGATCATGATAAACATCGCTAACACGTTGACCCAATGGGATATTCTGACCACCCAAGGATGTATCAAGACTTTAGTGTCCGCAGAGGTTGCCACGCCAGACTGATCCGCCATCCGTCCCTCCATTCAGGTCCCAGCTCAAGCTAGCGTAGGTGCGGTCGCGCTTTGCGTCAGGTGTATGTCGCAGCGTTGATCATATACCTTACACACAACCCGAATGCTAATTAGTGCCTGACCGAAAACGTTAATTCTAGCCTTTGGTGCGCCGTAGCAGCGCGGATTTTGTGACTAGAATGGGGACGAAGATTTGCGTGGAATGGTTGTTTTTTGTGGATTGGTGTGGGAAAGAAGGTGATTTCCCGGAAATCTT
>CANJQI010000169.1 GCA_947476215.1 Betaproteobacteria bacterium | reverse complement strand
GACAACCGCGCCGGCGCGGGCTCTCTGATAGGCACGCAGTTGGTCGTGCAGGCCAGGCCCGACGGCTACACGTTGCTCATTAACGGCTCGTCGCTGTTCGTACTGCCGGCGATCAAGAAGGATTTGCCCTTCGACGTTAAAAAAGACCTCGCACCGATCTTCAACGCTGTCACGCTGCCTATTCTGATGTTCGCCAATGCATCGACGCGCTTCGAGACGGTGCAGGGATTGATCGCCCACGCCAAAGCCAACCCCGGCAAGCTGCGCTACGCCGATACCGGTGTCGGCCAGTCCGTGCACCTGATAGGCGAACTGTTCGGTGCGCTTGCCGGCATCAATGTCTCGCATGTCTCCTACAAGGGCGCCGGACCGGCAACGCTGTCGGTGCTCGGCGGTGAAACCGAATTCGGTTACGCCGGTCCCAGTCCGGCGCTGGACAATATGGCAAAGAGCGGCAAGCTGCGCATCCTTGCCGTGATGAGCAAGGAACGCTCGGCGCTGGTGCCCGGCGTGCCCGCCGCCGGCGAAATAGTCCCGGCGTTTGATGCCCGCAACACACTGGGGTTTCTCGCGCCTGCCGGGACTCCGCGTGACATCATCGAACGTCTGAACCGGCACATCAGCGCCATCCTGCGCGATCCCGACATGCCGGAGGTGCTGGCGCGCATCGGCATGGAGGCGCAGCGCCCACACACACCCGCAGCGTTCGCCGCCGACATTACGAGCGCCATCGCAAGCTGGACCAAGGCGATCCAGATCGCCAAGATCGAGGTTGAGTAAGGCATCGATAACCATCTGATTTAAGAGTATTAGTAGTTAATCGCCTGCGCTACGCCGCAAGTTCAGGCACAACGAAAAATCAAAAACATGCGCATCTGGTATCAGTTGATGGCCTCGGAAAAGGGCATGAATCACTTCGTCGCCGCCACGCAGGCGCTCGCCGACAAAGCCGCCGCGCCGGGCACCACGGTCGAAGTTCACGGCACGCGCGAAGGCGCTTATGGCGATCAGTACCGGCTGTTCTGGCATTACAACGTGCGAGAAATCATCCGCAACGGGCTGGACGCCGGAAGATCGGGCCAGTACGACGCATTCGTGGTCGCGAACTCGCTCGAACCCGGCATGGTCGAACTGCGCGAAACGCTGGACATACCGGTCGTGTCATTCATGGAAGCGTGCTGCTACACCGCCTGCAGCATGGGCGAACGCTTCGCTCTCATCGTGCCGAATGAGAAGTTCATACCGCGCTACCGCGAAATCGTTTACAGCTATGGCATCGCCTCGCGGCTCGCCACCATAGAGTCACTGACCTACGAAAACACGCGCAACTTCAATGCCGCTTTCATAGACCCGCAACAAGAAGCGGTGTGCGCAGCAGAGATCATCGCCAGCGGCCGGCGCGCAGTCGAAAAAGGCGCCGAGGTCGTGATCGCCATCGGCGCCGCTACGGCGCTGATGGCACGGCGCGGCGTATACGAGATCGACGGTGCGCCACTGCTCGACAGCTATAGTCTGCTGGTCAAACTGGCCGAGGCCACGGTCGGTTATCGCGCGCTGACTGGAACGTTTGTCAGCCGCAAGCGGCTCTACCAGTCGCCACCCGCGGAACTCTCGCGGCGCGCCGCGGAAATCCACAACATCACATCACTGCTGCCGCGTTAGGTGGCGTCACCGAGAGGATTGCATATGCGCATCTATTACCAACTGCTGTCGTCCGAAAGCGGCATGAAACACAGCATTGCCGCGACGCAGGCGCTCGCCACCCGCGCCGCCGCGCCCGGCACCACGGTCGAGGTTCATGGCACACGCAATGGTGCGCTGGGCGACAACTACCGGCTGTTCTGGCATTACGATACGCGCGAAGTCATCGAACATGGGCTGCAGGTGCGGCAAAGCGGCGGATACGATGCGTTTGTCATCGCCAATTCGCTGGAGCCGGGCCTGGTGGAGCTGCGCGAATTGCTCGACATCCCCGTCATCTCCTTCATGGAAGCCAGTTGCTTCACCGCCTGCACCATGGGCGAAAAATTCGGCCTTGTGGTGCCGAACGAGAAATTTATTCCGCGCTATCGCGAAATCGCCGTCGGCTACGGCCTGCGCGATCGTCTCGCGGCGGTGGAGTCGGTGAAATTCGACAATATCCGCGACTTCAACTCGGTGTTCACCGATGCCGCCGTCGGTGACATATTGCGCGACCAGGTGTTCGAAGCCAGTGCGCGGGCCATTGCACAAGGCGCGGAAGTGATCATCGCGCCGGGTCCGTCAGCCGCCTTCATGGCGAGCCGCGGCATTCATGAATTCGACGGCGTACCGATACTGGATTCCTACAGCCTGCTGGTGAAAATCGCCGAAGCCATGGCCGCCATGCACAAACTCACCGGCGTGCACATCAGCCGCAAGCGCTTATACCAATCACCGCCTGCCGAGCTGATAAAAAATGCCGCGGCGATACACGGCATAGATGCGCTGAAAAACGGTTAGCAGTCTGTTGAAAATTATCACAGTGATTATCATTCCGTCACGCCGGTGAAAACCGGCATCCAGTAAGGTCTTGATTCGATTGACCCGCGTTCTCCGGACACCGGCCTCCGCCGGTGTGACGAATCGAATTTCAACAGACTGTTAGACCGCAAACCCGCCGTCGAGCGTCAGGCTATGTCCGGTGATGAATCCGGACACCGACGAAGTCAGAAACACCACCGCGTCCGCGACCTCTCGTGCGGTGCCAAAACGCTTTAGGGCCGTATTGGTTTTCATCGCCGCGACAAATTCCGGCGTCAGGCGCGTTTCCAGCCTGTGAAACAATCCGGCATCGATAACGCCCAGTCCTATCGAATTCGCGCGTATGCCGTAGCGCCCCTCCTCGCGCGCCACGCCACGCACCAGTGCCTCCACGCCGGCCTTGGGCACCACGGACAAAATATCCTTGGGCGGATGGCGCGCTATGCCGGCCGTCGTCAATGCGACGATAGCCCCGCCGCCACCGGCACGCAGATGCGGCAACGCGGCCTTGATCACGTGCAGAAAACCGGTCAGATCGCCGGCTATGGTGCGATGCCATTCGTCGAGATCGATCTGCGAGGTATATGTCATGCTGATGTCGGCGCCCGTGGCAAAGACCACACTGTGCACGCGGCCGTATCGTTGCGCCACGTCATCGAAAAACTGCTGCACTGCATTCGCGTCAGACACATCGACTGCCGCAATGTGATGCCGCTTGCCTGCGGCCGCCACGGCGGATGCAACAGACTCCGCCTTGGCGCGGTTCGAACGATAAGTCAGTGCCACGTCGCTGCCATGATCCGCCAGCCGCGCGCAGATGGCGGCGCCCAGGCCGCCGCTGCCGCCGATAACAACCGCCGTGCCCTCGGGAAAATGCCCGCCGTTCCCTGCCTTGATTACTTCGTCCGTCATAGTCAGCCTTTTTTCGATTCGCGGCATGCGATCATCAGTCCGGCATGCCCGTCCTGCACCACCGCCCCGTCCTGCCGGATCAGCTTCATGTGCCGATCCACTATGCCACGGCGCCCATCGCTGGCAAGCCGCCGCCCGGCGATGCGCATCTCCAGATGTATGGTGTCGCCGATAAACATCGGCAGCACGAATTTCCATGCACTTAGATCGAGCAGCGCAATGGCGGTGTCCTCGAATCCGCCGAGACGTCCGAACAATCCCAACGCAATCGCGATGCCGAACGGACCGTGAACAATGCGCTGGCCGAACGGCGTCTGGCGTGCATACTCGGTATTGGTATGTATCGGATGCCAGTCGCCGGACACCATCGCGAACTGCGTTAGGTCAGCCTCGGTAATGGTTCGTCCCGGGCTGACGAATACCCGGCCCGGCTCGAGGTCCTCATAGTAGATCGGTGTCATAGTGGCATGCGTAAATGTCTGTTTTGACGATGTTATCTGACCAACCTCGGACACGCAAACGCAATGCCGGGAAAAATGCCCGATATACAACCCTTTCGATCCGCCGTTGTCGTGACACATCGAATGTGTTACTTTGTCACACTTATACGGCATAGCAGTGCAAGACCATCACGATTCCTTTTGTCGTGAATCCAAAATCCGGAGCCAAACCAATATGACTACAGTCAACATTCGTAAACAAGGCGGGGCGGCGGTCATGACCATACCCGCGGACGTGCTAAAAAAACTCGCGGTAGGCCTGGGCGAAGCGCTTGAACTCGATGTGACCGACGGTGTCATGGTAGCGCGTCCGGCCCGGACCCGCTCGCGGCGACGGTATTCCGTGTCTGAACTGCTCGAAGGCGTGACGCCTGCGGTCGCACGCGCAATGACCCGTGAAAGCGTCGCCCGGCACGTTGGGCCCTCGGTCGGTCGCGAACTCCCATGACTCGGCCGTCGCCAATTGAGCGGGGCGACGTATACTGGATCGACCCGAACCCCGTGGCGGGCAGGGAGATGCGCAACAGACACCCGTTCGTCGTGATTACTTCCGCGGCAATCAATGAACTGGGGTTGGTCATGACCGTGCCGGTCACGGCGGCCGGTGCATACGCGAAAGCGCGCGGACTCACGGTTGCGATCCACGGCAAGCACATTGTCGGCTTGGCGGTTTGCAATCAGATTCGGACCTTCGACTTATCCGCACGCGTGCGTGCCCGATCAGCCCGTTTTGTCGAACGCATCGACGAGTCCGCCAGCAATGAGATCGTGGCGCGGGTTCTCAGTGTTATCGATCCGGCACCATAGGCAATCCGCGCACCAAGGCTTACTGACTCCGCATAGCCGGAAATGCCAGGTTACGATTTCGATCGTGCGGCCGTCGTAATGTACGACGACAAGTCCGGCTCGTGCGTCATTTCCCAGTAGTCTGCCATCGCCCACGGCATCGGTGAGAACACGCGGCCGCGGGCGTTGCGGAACCAGCTGTTCATGCCGGGATGAGTCCATACCAGTTGTTCGTGTTCAGCGTCGACACGCGCGTTGTAATCGTCGTGCACCTCGCGTCGCACGTCGATGGCGGCGATGCCGCGCTCCAGCATTGCAACCATGCAGCCGCTTACGTAACGCATCTGGCATTCGACCTGAAACACGATGCTGCCGCCGTGCGCGAGATTGGTGTTGGGACCATACAGGCAGAACAGGTTCGGGTAGTCGGGCACGGTGATGCCGAGATAAGCACGTGCATCGTCGTCGCCCCAGATTTCGCGCAGCGGTCTGCCGCTGCGCCCGCGGATATCCATGGGGGCGAGAAATTTGCCGGCCTCGAAGCCGGTGGCGAATATGATGACATCGGACGTATGCACCCTGCCCGCGCTGTCGACGATGCGATTGCCGTCGATGCACGCGACGCCGTCCGTCACCAGTTCAACATTGTCGCGCTTCAAGGTGCGGAACCAGTCGTTGTCGACCAGCATACGCTTGCCATAGGGCGGATAGTGCGGCATGGCCTTGGCTACCAGATCTTCACGGCCCGACAACTCGGTCAGCAGGTATGCGGCCAGAAATTCGCGATGCCGGTCGTTGGTGCGGTTCATGGCACGCTCGGGATGCGGCCACGACGGATCGCGGCGCAGCGTGCGCAGCAGCCCATCGCCGAAGCGCCACAACAGACCGAAGCGATACCAGCGGTAGTAGAACGGCACATGTTCGAGCAGCCACAAGGTTTCCGGTGTGACTACGCGGTGGTAATCGGGGCTGGGTTTCACCCACTGCGGCGAGCGCTGGAATATGGTGAGATGCGCGGCCTCTCCGGCAACGGTGCGCATGAACTGCATGGCGCTGGCGCCGGTCCCGATCACCGCGACGCGCTTGCCGGCAAGCGCCACGTCATGGCGCCATTGCGCGGAATGGAACCATGCGCCTGCATAGGCTTCCAGACCTTCAAGGTTCGGCACGCGCGGGCGATTGAGCTGACCCACGGCGCAGATCACGGCGCTCGCGGCCAGGGTCCGCGTCAGACCCGCGGCATCCGCCACGGTGGCGCACCACTGCTTCTTCGACTCATCCCACGCCAGCGACTTCACTTCGGTGTTGTAGCGTATGCGCCGCAGAACATCGAAACGGCTGCCTACCATGCGTATGTAATCGAGCACTTCCCGCGCCTTCGAAAAATATCCGCTCCAGCGATAGTTGGGCGCAAACGAGTACGAATAGAAATGGTTGGGTGTATCGACGCCGGCTTCGGGATAGTCGTTCTCGTACCAGGTACCGCCGGGTTCGGGATTCTTGTCGACCAGCGTCCAGGGTATGCCGAGACGGTCGAGCTTGACCGCCGCGCACATGCCGGCGATACCCGCGCCTATGATGAGTACCGGGAATCGCGCCGCGCTCCCGGGAGGACTCGCGCCCTGCCAGTGCACGTCCCGATCCGCGAGTTCCATCTCCTCCATCATCATGGGCACGTATTTAGGAGCGATATCCTCGGCAACACATACGCTCATCATGCGCGTGAAACGCGCAGCGTCCGGCGGCGGCGGGAGCTTGCGTATACCGCGCTCGATTTCACCCAGCACCCGTTCGGCCGCATCGCGTACGGTCTGCTGCACGGCGGCCGGCAGGCCACCGGACTCATCGGCAAACAGATTGGTATCGCGCTTGGGCAAAAATGGCGCTGCCAGCCAGCTATCCTCACCGGTGATCTGCGCCAGGCACATGATCAGCGTTGGGATGGACGCATGTTGCAACATCGCGTGCAGGGAGGAATCAGGCATGCAGCAACTTTCGAGTGGCGCTTCTTATTGGGACCAACAGCCTGACTGTACCGTCGGTCCACGTTTACCGCAAGTCTGCTGCGTAGTACTATGCGGCGCCCATCTGAATTCGCGTCTCGACGGGTTAGCATGCGCATCTACAACAGTGCTGTCAATTAATGGACGAGATCATTCGCAAGCTGGAAGGCGTCACGCTGGGTCAGGCATTGCGCCGCAGCGCGCGCGACCATGCGCAACGCCCCTTCATCATGGGGGTCGAGCAGCGCATGACTTTCGCGGCGTTCGACCGCTGGGTGGATGACATCGCCGGCGGCCTGCTGGCGCGCGGTGTTCGCCATGGCGATCACGTCGCGATCTGGCTCGCGAATTCACCGCATTGGGTCGGGGTGTTCTGCGCCTGTGCACGCATAGGCGCCGTGCTGGTACCCATCAACACGCGCTACAAGACTGAAGAGGCCGCGTACATCCTGGAACGCTCGGATGCGCGCCTGCTGGTGATGACGCGGCAGCTGTGGAATATCGATTATTACGCCATGCTGGAGCGCATCGCGCCGGACCTGGCCGGCCAGTCTCCAGACACGTTGTCACTGTCGCGCCTGCCGGCATTGCGCACCATCATCAGCATCGCCAACCAGCCCGCGGCAGGCATGGTGGCGTGGAATGCATTCATGGCGCATGCGCCGCAACCGGGTGCGCTGGCCGCGGCGGAGCAACAGGTTCACGACAGCGACCGCCTGTTCATCTGCTTTACCTCGGGCACCACCGGCAAGCCCAAGGGCGCCATGCACAGTCACCGCTCGATCAAGCAGGCCACGCGCGTCGGCCTCGCGCTGCATACCGAAGCGGGCGACCGCATGCTCGGCCACATGCCGTTCTACCATGTGGCGGGCACGTATATGGCGCTGGTGCCGGCGATCACGCTGGGCGCGGGACTGGTGCTGATGGAGGAATGGAATGCCGATCACGCGCTCGAACTGATAGAGCGCGAGAAGGTCACCATCTTTGGCGGCATACCGACGCATTTTCACGATCTTGCCGAACGGCCGGCATTGGTGCAGCGTGATACCTCGTCGCTGAAATCGGCGTGGATAGGCGGCTCGCCGGTCATGGAGGCGACGTTTGCGCACTATCTGAAGTCACTGCGCCTGCAGAAACTGCTGTCCACGTACGGCATGACCGAGAACACCATATCCACGACGTTTAACGCATGGGACGATCCGATCGAGGTCTGCTGCCAGAACAAGGCGCCGCTGCTCGGCAAGTGCGAAGTCAAGATCGTCGATACGGAGACGCTGGGCGACAAAGCAGTGGGCGAGGACGGCGAAATCTGGTGCCGCGGCGAAACCGTCATGCTCGGTTACTACAAGGATCCGGATGCGACCAGACAGGCCATCACCGACGACGGCTGGCTGCGCACCGGCGACATAGGTCGCTTCGATGCGCAGGGCTACCTGTCCATTACCGGCCGTTTGAAGGACATGTTCAAGACCGGCGGCACCAATGCCTATCCGGTGGAAATCGAGCAGCATCTCGCGCTGCATCCGGCGATCGCGCAGTCGGTGGTGGTCGGCGTGCCCGATCAGCGCCTTGATGAAGTCGGCTTTGCTTACGTTCAGCTTCGGCCGAACGCCCCACTCTCGCCATCCGATGTCGTCGCCCATTGCCGGGGACAAATCGCCAACTATAAGGTGCCGCACTATGTGTGTTTCGCTGCGGACTTTCCACGCACCTCGACCGGCAAGATCATGCGCGCGGAACTGGCGCGGCAGGCGTGCGAAGACGTTGCGGCAGGACGCATACAGAAGGTGATTTGAATGAAAAGATTGTCTTTAATACAAAGACTTATGGTTTGTATCGGCACTGTATCGGCGCTTACCGCAAATACCATGGCGAGGGCTGATACGTTCCCACAGCGCCCGGTCCGGATGATAGTGCCGTTTCCGGCCGGCGGCGGTCAGGACATCACCACACGCACCATTGCGCGCCACGCGGGTGACGCATGGGGGCAATCGGTGGTAGTCGAGAATCGCGCCGGCGGCAAGACGCTGATCGGCGCCGAGGCGGCGGCACGTGCAACTGCCGATGGCTACACGCTGCTCATGACCAGTGTTGAAGTGCTTTTGAATACGGGGCTCATCGCACCATCGTCGGTCAACATGCGTCGCGACCTCGCACCCGTGATCCTGTGTTCGACCGGCGTCAACGTTCTTGCGGTTCGTGCGGGATCCAGCATCAAGTCCGTCGCGGATCTGATCGGTCAGGCCAGGGACAATCCAGGAAAGATTTCATACGGTTCGGCCGGTCTGGGAAGTTCCAGTCACATGACCGCCGAGCAATTGATGCTGATGGCGAAGATCAACCTGCTGCATGTGCCTTACAAAGGCACCGCAACCTCGGTCACGGATGCGATCGGCGGACAGATAGACCTGATATTTGCCGGTGCGCCACCGCTGTTGTCCATGGTGCAGGGTGGAAAACTGCGCGCCATCGCGGTCGGCAGCAGGAAACGCTTCCCGCTGCTGCCCGACGCGCCTACATTTGACGAGTCCGGGCTTAAAGGTTTTGAAATGACGACGTTTGCAGGGCTGATGGCGCCGGCCACGACCCCGCCAGCTATCATTGCGCGCATCAACAAGGACATAGACGCAGTCTTGCAGCGCAAGGATGTCATGGATGCCATGCTCGCCTCAGGGACTGTTGCGATGGGCGGAACACCGGCGGATTTTGGAAAATATCTCCACGACAGAGGTGCCATACTGAAGCGCCTGATCGAAGTCGCAAAGATATCAACGAACTAGAAGGCTGTTCATGCGATTCAAGGAACTCATTGAAGAAGAAATGACCGACGCGCAGCTCGCCTTGTATCGCGAGATGCGCGACGGACCGCGCGCCGGTATACGCGGCCCGCTCAAGGTGTTGCTGCACAATCCGGATCTTGCGCGCTGCGCGGCGAAGATGGGCGAGTATGTTCGATGGAAAAGCTCGCTGCCCGCGCGCATCTCCGAGTTCGCGATTCTCGTCGCGGCGCGGTGCTGGACTTCGCAGTTCGAATGGGTGGCCCATTACCCACTCGCCATGAAGGCCGGGGTGGCGCCCGCGGTGGCGGCCCAGCTCGCGATGGGTCAGCGTCCGGATGGCATGCAAGCTGACGAGGAAGCCGCGTATCAGTTCTGCACGGAGGCGCATACCGAGCGCAAGGTGAGCGATGCGACCTTCGCCATGGCCAAGGCGCAGTTCGGCACTACCGGCGTGGTCGATCTGCTCGGTCTTTGCGGTTATTACTGTATGGTGTCCATGGTGCTTAACGTCAACGACGGTGAATTGCCAGCGGGCGTTGCGCCGCCGTTGCCCATCATCGAAAAAATCGCTGAAACGCAATAAACGTCTACCGATGTCCGATCAATCGTTCTTCAACAACCACAACTACCGTCATACCGGCGAAAGCCGGCATCCAGCACCAAATGCGTTTAATTAAACGTTCCTGGACCCCGGCGTGCGCCGGGGTGACGAAGCCGACACTTTGATGCTCCACAAGTCTTCAACGCCAGCCTATCCATGAAAAAAAAAGCAAGTGATCGGCGTCTCTTGTTGCTCGCAGCAGGGTGGGTGCTGTTTTTTCCCGTTGAGCCGGCCCGCGCGCAAAGCGACAGTACAAAAGTCATGCGCATCGTGTCCCCGTATGCGCCGGGTGGCGGCACCGATGTACTGGCACGCGCCATTGGTCCCAGGCTCACCGAGCGCTACGGACAACAGGTCGTGGTGGAAAACCGTGCCGGCGCGAGCGGTACCATAGGTGCGGGCTTTGTTGCAAAATCCGCGCCCGACGGCAACACCATGTTACTGACCTCCACCGGCCATGCCGCGGTTCCCAGCCTGTTCAATAATCTGCAGTACGATCATGTTCGCGACCTTGCGCCCGTATCCCTGCTCGCATCCGGCGCTATGGTTCTGGTGGTGCACCCTTCGCTGCCGGTAAGCTCCGTCAAGGAACTGATAGTGCTTGCGAAATCACGCCCCGGTGAACTCAATGTAGGCTCAGCGGGCACGGGGTCGTTTTCGCATTTGACGGCGGAGCTGTTTGGACTCGTCAGCGGCGTGAAATTCACGCATATCCCGTACAAAGGCGCCGGCGCGGCGCTGATCGATGTGCTGAGTGGACGCGTGCCGGTTTATTTCATGAATCTGCTATCGAGCGTGCCCATGGTGAAGGCGGGCCGGCTGCGGCCGCTCGGCGTATCCAGCCTGCAGCGCTCTTCGATTTCGCCGGATCTGCCAACCCTGGCCGAGACCGGCCTTGCCGATTTCGAAATGACAAGCTGGTACGCGCTGCTGGTGGCCGCCGGCACGCCGCGCGATACGATCAACCGCCTGCAACAGGAAGTCGCACGCATCATGAACGCGCCTGATATCAGGGAGCGCCTGATGTCCGAAGGGCTGACCGTGGTGTCGTCCACCCCCGAACAGCTTGCCGATTTCCTGAAAAAAGAAGTGGTCAAGAACGCACGCATCATCAAAGCCGCCGGTATCACGCAGGGATCATAACGCCATGATTACCCGTGTGCTTGCGCGTTACATCGTAAATTCGCGTCTCGATGACATGCCGGCCGCAGTGCGGCACGAAGGCACGCGCGCATTCGTCAACTGGCTCGGATGCGTGCTGGGCGGCAGCCACGAGGAGGTCGTGGCCCGCGCACTCGACGCGTACGGCGAATTCTCCGGTCCGCAACAAGCCACGGTCATAGGGCTGGGCAGACGGCTGGACGCGCCCACCGCCGCGCTTCTGAATACCATGGCAAATTTTGCCCATGGATACAATGAGACCCATGTTGCGACCGTCGCCCATCCCATGGGAGCGCCGGGATCCGCCGCGTTTGCGCAGGCCGAACGCCAGATCGTCAGCGGTCCGGATTTCGTGCATGCCTTTATTCTCGGCGTGGAAACTGCCTGCCGCATCGCCAACATGATAGCCGCCGCGCCGGCGCGCGCGCCCATAGGACTCTCCGT
>CANJQI010000168.1 GCA_947476215.1 Betaproteobacteria bacterium | reverse complement strand
TGCAGGTCGACAAGATACTCAACTACGCAGTCAAACTCAAGGAGTCGGTGGACGGAATTTACCAGAGCTTCCACGAAAACTTCGGGCTGTCCAAGCTTGCCTCCCCGCCGCTTACGCTTGAAAAATACCGCGAATCCATGCTGGCCCTGGAAGGCAATGCACGCAGCTTCTGCCATGACCCCATCAACATCGCCAAATACAAGGATTTTGTGCTCAAGAATTTCTATGATGGACTGGTGGCTGAAGCGCGCCAGCAGTTCGAATTGACTCGCCTTGATACCGAGCGCTGGCTGCGCGGTGCGCTGGGCCCGCTCAAGGGCCAGATAACGGAACGGCAGGCCCTGATGTTAAGACGTGTCGAAAACCTGAGGAATCTGAAAGACAATATGACCTCGGCTCAGGATAGGCTCAAGGGACTGGACCAGCAGCGCCAATCGCTGAAAAAGCAAGGTGACCACCTTGACCAGTTACGCACGGACCTCGCGTTGAATCCACCCGGCACCGCGCCGGTGGCTGGAGATAACGCCCCCCCCGTTTCAATCCCGAGCGCGGCACCGGTTTAGCAAGAAATGTGTTGTATCCTGTAATGCACACCATGCTTAAGTGTGGTTCATGAAATCAGGTTCCGCCACTAAAGTTTATGTGCAAATGGACGATATTGAATGTTGAGCAGGTATCCGGAAGCCCACTCCGGAACTTGCACGTGGACATTGCCCGCCAGACTTGAATGATGACCAGCCAACTCGAAAAAGAAGTTGCGCAATATCAGCAGTGGCGCGACCGTATGATCGGCGGCATAGATTCGTACAAGACGTGGCTGGATGCCAATGGATACGCCGACATTCAGCAGTCGCTGCGCATCTATGACCTGATCGAGAGTCTGCGCAATGACCGCATGACGCTGGCTTTTCTGGCCGAGTTTTCGCGCGGCAAGACGGAGCTCATCAATGCGATGTTTTTCTCCGATTTCAAGCAACGGTTGCTACCGTCCGATGTCGGACGCACCACCATGTGTCCGACGGAAATTTTCCATGATGCCGCGGAGCCACCCTATTTGCGCCTGCTCCCCATCGAAACGCGGGCACGCCAGGAAAGCGTCGGCGCACTAAAGCGGCAGACAGTTGAATGGATCAAGATTCAACTCAACATGAAGTCGCACGAAGAGATGGCCGCGGCCATGCAGCATCTGGTCGAAACCAAACTGGTGAGCATAGCGGAAGCCAAGGCCCTGGGACTATGGGACGAGTCCAATCCCATGGTATCCACGATGGCGGTCAAGGACGGCAATCGCGTCGAAATACCGGCGTGGCGTCATGCCATGATCAGCTATCCGCACCCGCTGCTCAAAAGCGGACTGGTGGTGCTCGATACGCCCGGGCTCAACGCGCTGGGCACGGAACCCGAGTTGACGTTGTCGATGATCCCGAATGCTCACGCGGTGCTGTTCCTGCTGGCCATGGATACCGGCGTCACAAGATCCGATCTTGACGTTTGGCAGAAATACGTGCAGACCGCCGCCACGCGGCGCATAGCCGTGCTGAACAAGATAGACTTGATGTGGGACGATCTGAAATCAGACCAGGAAGTTTCCGACAGTATCGAACGTCAGCTCGCAACGACATCCGAATTGCTGGCGTTGCCGCGCACGCATGTAATGGCAATCTCGGCGCAAAAGGCCCTGCTCGCCCGCATCCGTGGCGATGACGCGTTGCTAGCCAGAAGCGGAATCCAGCAACTTGAACAATTGCTGGCGTCGGAAATCATACCCGCCAAACAGGAAATCATGCGCGCCGCGGTGCAACGCGAGATCGGCAGCATGGTGGACGTCTCGCGCACAACGGTCGCGAATCAGCTTGCCGCCAGCATGAAGGAAACCCGCGAGCTCGCCACCTCCGCAGGCAAGAACCGCAACATGGCGCAAGCGATGGTGACACGCTTGGAAAACGACCGCAAAAACTATCAGGCCACGGTTCAGACTTTCCGCAAAACGCAGGAGACCGTGGCGGCCCAGGGCGCCAGCCTGCTCAAACAACTCAGTGATGAGGCAATCGAACAGATTCTCAACAAGGACCGCGAGTTTATCGAGAAGGCCTGGACCACTGCCGGCATGTGGAAAAACATGCAGGCTCTGTTTCAGTATTTCACCGGCGTATCGGCCAAGGTCCTGAACTTCGCGAATCAGATCAAGAAATTTGTAGATAAGGCCTACGGGCACTTCCACGAAAAATTCGGTTTTTCAAAGCAGACTCCGCCGGCGCTGAACATGGAAAAGCACGCGCTCGCGATGACGGGACTGCAAGCCACCGCGCAACAGTTTTGCCACGACCCGTTGAATGTCGCCAAGTACCAACACTTTGTCGTCAATCAGTTCTATGAAGGTCTGGTGGGCGAAGCGCGACAGATATTCGAAGTGACGCGCTCGGATGCGGAAGGTTGGATCAATTCCGCGCTCAGTCCGCTCAATATGCAGATCAAAAGTTACGAACAGGTCATCGCCAAACGCATCGAGAATTTCAAGAAAATCCGCGATAACGTGACCTCCGTCGAGGAACACATAAAAACTCTTGAAAAACAACAGGTTGTATTAATGGAGCAAAGCCGGGTGCTGGCGCGCATCAAAGCCGACCTGAGCGGGGTTCCAAAAAATACGCCTTCTGTGGTGCAGCGGTCGGCGGCAAGGGCGGCGTGAGAAAGTCGGGATTGGTGATTAGGTATTTGTGACTGGTAAGTAGCACGCACCCTACACCCTGCCGCGCGAGCTGGTGTCAAACGTGGTATCGCGGGATACGTCATGGATGCACAATCGACAATCCATCCACGACGCGGAAACATCCCGTCATCTCAATCGACTACATCAGCACGATATCGAATTGCTCCTGGTTGTATTGGGATTCGACGTGCAGTGAGACCGGTTTGCCGATGAAGTCCGAAAGCATGGCAAGACTTTGCGATTCCTCCTCCAGAAACATGTCTATCACCTGTTGCGATGCCAATATGCGGTATTCACGCGACTGAAACTGGCGTGCTTCGCGCATCAACTCGCGCAATATCTGGTAACACACGGTCTGCGCGGTTCTTAACTGGCCACGGCCGGCACATACCGGACATGGCTCGCACAGCACGTGCGCCAGACTTTCTCGCGTGCGCTTGCGCGTCATTTCGACCAACCCCAGCTGGGTGAAACCGTTGACCGTCATGTGTGTGCGATCGCGCGCCAGCGCCTTGCGGAACTCATTGAGCACGGCATTGCGATGCTCTTCAGTATCCATGTCGATGAAATCGATAATGATGATGCCGCCCAGATTGCGCAGCCTGAGTTGACGCGCAACGACCTGCGAGGCTTCAAGATTGGTCTTGAAGATGGTGTCGTCGAAACTGCGGCCGCCCACGAAACCGCCGGTATTGACATCAATCGTGGTCAGTGCCTCGGTCTGATCGATGATCAGGTAACCGCCGGATTTCAAATCGACGCGTCGTGCCAGCGCCTTTTCAATCTCCTCCTCGACTCCGTGAAGGTCAAACAACGGCCGCTCGCCCGCATAGTGTTCAAGCCGCTCGGCCACCTTGGGCGTGAATTCCGTCGCGAATACGCGCACCTTCTGAAAGGTTTCACGCGAATCAACCAGGATACGGGTGGTCTCGTCGTTAACGACGTCGCGCAACACGCGCAAACTCAAATTCAATTCCTGATACAGCAACGAGGCAGGTGCCGCGCTGCGTGATTTTTCCTGGATATCGTTCCATAGTTTGCGCAGATAGTCGACATCCGCCTGCAGTTCACCTTCGTTCGCCGCCTCGGCCATGGTGCGTATGATGAATCCGCCACTTGCGTCGGCAGGCAACAGATGCTGCAGCTTTTCGCGTAAATGGAGCCGCTCTTCCTCGCCTTCTATGCGCTGCGAAATGCCGATGTGCGACTCCTGCGGCAGATAAACCAGCAGACGCCCGGCTATGCTGATTTGCGTCGAAAGGCGCGCACCCTTGGTACCGAGCGGATCCTTCACCACCTGCACCAGCAGGTTCTGCCCCTCGGCAAGCAGGCGTTCTATCGGTTTCGCGTCCTCGCCGCCCTGGCGATGTCCCCAGATATCCGCCACATGCAGAAATGCCGCGCGACTTCCACCGATGTCGATAAACGCCGATTGCATGCCGGGCAACACACGCACGACCCGACCCATGTAGACGTTGCCCACATAGCCACGCGCCGACTCGCGTTCGATGCGAACCTCCTGCACCACGCCCTGCTGAACGACCGCTATACGCGTCTCCTGCGGCGTCACGTTGATCAGGATCTCTTCGCTCAAGCTAGTGCTCCCGCCCGTTCAAAGCGGCGTTACGTCGTGGTTGCGCAAAAGTTCAGCGGTCTCAAACAGCGGCAATCCCATGATCCCCGAGTAACTGCCAGTAATCCTGCGCGCAAAGACCGCGGCACGGCCCTGAATCGCATAGGCACCGGCCTTGTCCAGCGGTTCGCCGCCGACTACGTAACGACGGATCTCGTCGTCGGTAAGTTCGCGGAATTCTACCGCAGACGTTGACAGCACGGTTGCGACCTGATCGTTACACGCAACCGCGACAGCGGTCAGGACCTGGTGCGTGTGGCCCGAGAGGCGGCGCAGCATGCGCTGCGCGTGCTGCGCATCTTCGGGTTTGCCCAGGATCTCATTGTCTATTACAACCGTGGTATCGGCAGCCAGCACCGGATACTGGGGCATTCTGCGTTTCATTACAATGCGCCAGCCGGATTCGGCCTTGATTTGCGCAATGCGTGTGACATAGGCGACCGGCGCCTCATCGGGCAATGGCGTTTCTTTTACATCCGCACCACGCTGTGGATTTTCGCGCAGCAGCATCAGTTCATACGTGACGCCTATCTGCTTCAGCAATTCGCGCCGGCGCGGGCTCCGTGACGCGAGGTAGATTCGGCCGTCGATTTGCGTCATCCTGATTTACCGTCGCGGTAAGGGATCGGAAGAGAACCATAAAACGGTTCGTTCCAAGTTGCATTATCCGGCACCCATCCCTCCATTCACTCTCGATGGTAGGGATGTCCAGCGGACAAGGAAATCGCGCGGTACAGCTGTTCCGCCAGTACCACCCGACATAATCCGTGCGGCAACGTCATGGGAGAAAGCGAGAGCAACATATCGGCTTGTTGCTGCAACTGATGCTCGGTGCCATCCGCCCCCCCGATCACGAACGCGATGTCGCGGCCATCCTGCTTCCAGTTCTCAATGCGACGCGCTAGGTCCCTGGTGGTAAATAGCTTGCCTTTTTCGTCGAGTACCACCTTGAAGCAGTGCTCGGGCAGTGCGTCGCGTATGCGCTCTGCTTCCACGGAAAGCCATTTCTCGACCAGCGCAAAATCACCTCTGGAGCGCGATGCGGGCTTGATTTCCTTCAGATCGATACGCAATGCACGCGGCATGCGTTGCGCGTATTCGTTGTATCCTTCGACTACCCAATCCGGCATGCGGTGGCCCACCGCCACCACCAGAAGCTTCATGTTTATGAACGAGGGGGGGCCGCCGCACGCCGCTGGCGCGGGGCCACGGCACTGCCCCACAACTCCTCAAGGTTATAGAACTGCCGTATCGCTGGTTGCATGGTGTGGACAACGATTGCGCCGAGATCGACCAGCACCCACTCGCCGCTATCCATGCCTTCCACGCCGTGCACGGTTGCGCCGAGTGCCTTGAGTTTTTCCTGGACATTGTTGGCCAACGCCTTGTTCTGGCGCGTGGAATCGCCGCTCGCGATAATGACGGTGTCGAACAGCGCGGTCATGCGACGCACGTCCAGCACCACAATATCGCGGCCCTTGATGTCTTCAAGCGCGTTGACGGTGGCTTTAACCATTTTATCGAGCCTCATTGACCTCCTGTGTTACATAAATAAAGATTGTTGCTTTCAATATAGTCGAGTACCGGGTCTGGAAGCAAATAACGCGGGCTTACATTGCGCGCCAGCGATTCCCGGATCATGGATGCCGAAATATCGAGCGCGGCGATCGCCTGCGTGACGATACCGCCGGCGGGCGACAGATGAACGGCAAACGGCTGATGCAGCAGGCGCGATTCATACTCGCGCGCCAACGGCTGAGGCATGCGCTGCGGCCATGACTCGGGAGCAAAGCCTGGCCGGTGAGCGACGATCAGGTGCGCGAGGGAAAACAGCTCACGCCATCGATGCCAGGTGGCCAATTCAAGAAACGCATCGGCACCCATAAACATGCATAGCGGACGCGACGCGCCTACCTCATTTCGCAGCTCTATCAGAGTGTCTATCGTGTAGCCGGGGCCGCTGCGCCGCACTTCGCGGTCGTCAACCGTAAACAGCGGATTTCCCGCCGTCGCCAGTCGAACCATTTCCAGCCGCTGCAGCGAGGACACCTGCGGCTGGGCACGGTGCGGCGGTGTCCCGCCCGGGATAAATTTTACTTCGGCCATGCGCAGGGTCTCGGCGAGCTCCTGCGCAAGGCGCAAGTGCCCATGATGCACGGGATCGAAAGTGCCGCCGAATATCCCGATCGGCGCATTTACCCCGGGGGTTATCTGCAATCCAGTCAATCTACAGCACCAGTCGGCGTATGTCCGACAGCACGCTACCCAGGAAAACGATGAATCGCGCGCCTTGCGCACCGTCTATCACACGGTGATCGTATGACAGCGACAGCGGCAACATCAGGCGCGGTGCAAATTGTTTGCCGTCCCACACGGGTCTGGTCACAGCCCGGCCGACGCCCAGAATCGCAACCTCGGGCGCATTGATGATGGGGGTAAACAAAGTGCCGCCTATGCCGCCCAGGCTGGATATCGAAAAACATCCACCCTGAAGATCGGCAGGGTTGATTTTTCCTTCGCGCATGCGCGCGCTGGCCTGTCCGAGTTCTTTTGCAAGTTCGAGCAATCCCTTCTGATCGGCATTGCGTATGACCGGCACCACCAACCCCAGTGGCGTATCGACGGCGACACCGATGTGAAAATACTGCTTGAGTATCAGACTTTCACCATCGGATGACAGCGATGCATTGAAACTTGGATACTGCTTGAGTGTGACGACCACCGCCTTGATCAGAAAGGCAATCAGCGAGAAGCGCACGCCGCCCTTTTGCACATCCGCGGCCTGCGACTTGCGGAATTCCTCCAGTTCGGTGATATCCGCCTCGTCGTGCTGGGTGACGTGCGGGATGCTGACCCAGTTACGATGCAGGTTGGCTCCGGACAACTTCTTGATCCGGGACAACGGCTGCATCTGCACGGTTCCGAATTTGCTGAAGTCTGTGTGCGGCAGCGGCGGCAAGTTAAAACCAAACCCGCCGCCTGAACCATGCGCCTGCGCCAACGTGGTTTTGACGTAAGCCTGCACATCTTCGCGCAAAATGCGGCCATTGGGACCGCTGCCGGTCACCTTGGTCAGATCGGCACCAAGTTCGCGCGCGAAACGCCGCACCGAGGGGCCGGCATGTACTGCCCCTTTCCTGTCCTCATCATCAAGCGACGCCAAGGTTGCGGCCGGACTGGGCACAGGCACAACAGGCGCCGGCTTTTCCACCATGGCTGCCGCCACCGGCGACGCGGACACTTCCGCCGGTGGCGCCACAGGGACCATATCGCTGCTGTCGAGCATCAGTACCAGCGTTCCTTTTGAGACCTTGTCGCCGACTTTTACCCTGACCTCCTTCACTACGCCACCCACGGGTGCAGGCACTTCCAAGGTAGCCTTATCCGACTCGAGCGTGAGCAACGGGTCTTCCGCGTTGACACTGTCGCCAGCCTTGACGAGCAACTCAATGACCGGAATATCCTTGAAATCTCCGATGTCCGGAACTTTGACTTCTAGCAAGCTCATGTATTTCCTCGGGATTCAGGATCGAGGACAGAGAATGGAGTGGGCGAGCCCAGCATGCACGTGCCGGGGGTTACATTCAACCCGCACTCATCACTTCTCACGCCTCACTCCTCACTGGTTAAACGGTGGCTGGATTTGGTTTCTCGGGATCAATGCCATACTTCCGGATCGCCTCGGTTACCTTGGATTGCGGCAGCACTTCCTGATCGGCGAGCGCTTTCAGGGCAGCGACGGATACATGGTAACGATCCACTTCGAAGAACTTGCGCAACTGTTTGCGGGTGTCGGAACGCCCGAATCCATCAGTCCCGAGCGCCGTAAAATGGCGTCCCGGCAAGAAACCCCGCACCTGGTCGGCAAACAGTTTCATGTAGTCTGTCGCGGCTATCACCGGACCACTATGGTCCGCGAGACAGCTCTCAAAATAGCTCACCCGGGGCGGCGCCTCGGGGTGCAGTATGTTCCAGCGTTGCACGTCCAGACCGTCACGACGCAGCTGGTTAAAACTGGTCACACTCCAGATATCGGCCGCAACGCCGAACTCTTTTTCCAGCAGATCCGCACCCGCTATCACTTCGCGCAGTATGGTGCCGCTGCCGAGCAACTGAACCTTGGGCCGGCCCTTTTTGGCCTTGCCCTCGCGGAACAGATACATGCCCTTGAGGATGCCCGCTTCCGCTCCCTTGGGCATGGCCGGATGGGTATAGTTCTCGTTCATCACGGTGATGTAGTAGTAGACGTCCTCCTGTTCCTGCACCATGCGGCGCAGGCCGTCCTGAATAATCACCGCAAGTTCATACGAGAAAGTCGGATCGTATGAAACGCAATTGGGAATCGTGGAAGCAAGTATATGGCTGTGGCCGTCTTCGTGCTGCAGGCCTTCGCCATTCAGGGTCGTGCGCCCGGCCGTGCCGCCGAGCAGGAAGCCACGCGCGCGCATGTCGCCGGCGGCCCACGCCAAGTCACCGATACGCTGGAAACCGAACATGGAGTAAAAGATAAAGAACGGTATCATCGCCACGCCATTGGTGCTGTACGAGGTGGCCGCCGCGATCCACGACGACATGGCACCGGCCTCATTGATACCTTCTTCCAGAATCTGGCCCTTCCTGTCTTCCTTGTAGAACATCAACTGATCCGCATCCTGCGGCGTATACAGTTGGCCGACGTGCGAATAAATGCCCAACTGCCGGAACATGCCTTCCATGCCGAAAGTACGCGATTCATCGGGAACGATGGGCACCACGTACTTGCCGATCTTCTTGTCGCGTACCAGTGTCGTCAGTATCCGCACAAACGCCATGGTCGTGGAAATCTCGCGTTCCTCGGTACTCTTGAGCTGACCCTCGAATGCCGACAATGGCGGCACTTCGAGCGGTGCTGACTTGCGCCGGCGCGCCGGCAATGAACCGCCCATGGCGGCGATGCGTCCGCGGAAATACTTCATCTCCGGACTGTCTTCGGACGGTTTATAGAGCGGCACCGAATCGAGCTGGTCGTCGGGTATGGGTACGTCGAACCGGTTGCGAAAAGCCTTGATCGACGATGTGCCCATCTTCTTCTGCTGATGGGTGATATTCTGGCCCTCGCCGGCCTCGCCCATGCCGTAGCCTTTGATGGTTTTCGCGAGTATTACAGTCGGTTGACCTTTGTGCTTCATGGCCGCGGCATAGGCGGCGTAAAGCTTGTGCGGATCATGGCCGCCGCGATTCAGACGCCAGATGTCGTCGTCCGTCATGCTGGACACCATCTCCAGGAGTTGCGGATACTTCCCGAAGAAGTGCTTGCGCACGTAAGCGCCATCCTTGGACTTATAGGTCTGGTATTCGCCGTCCACGCATTCCTCCATGCGTTTGAGCAGTATGCCGTGCTTGTCACGCATGATCAGCGGGTCCCAGTACGAGCCCCAGATGACCTTGATCACGTTCCAGCCCGCGCCGCGGAAATCGCCTTCGAGTTCCTGGATAATTTTGCCGTTGCCGCGCACCGGGCCATCGAGGCGCTGCAGATTGCAATTGACGACGAAAATGAGGTTGTCGAGTTTTTCGCGGCCCGCCAGCGAGATCGCGCCCAGTGATTCGGGCTCGTCCATTTCGCCATCGCCCATGAACGCCCAAACCTTGCGGCTATTCAGTTCCATGATCTCGCGATCCTTGAGATAGCGCATGAAGCGCGCCTGGTAGATCGCCATCAATGGTCCGAGGCCCATCGATACCGTGGGAAACTGCCAGAAATCGGGCATCAACCAGGGATGCGGATATGACGAAAGGCCTTTGCCGTCGACCTCCTGCCGGAAGTTGTTGATCTGATCTTCGCTGATACGGCCTTCCAGAAACGCGCGTGCATAGATGCCGGGCGAGGAATGTCCCTGCGCGTAAATCAGGTCCCCCGGGAAACTTTCGTTGGCAGCGCGAAAAAAATGATTGAAGCCGACATCATAGAGCGTGGCCGCGGATGCAAAACTGGAGATGTGGCCGCCGAGCTCGGAAGATTCCTTGTTCGCGCGCACCACCATCGCCATCGCATTCCAGCGCACATAAGAACGTATCTTGTCTTCGAGCGCGGGGTCGCCGGGCGAGCGCTCTTCTTTTTCCGGTGGGATGGTATTGAGATAAGCGGTGTTGGCGCTAAACGGTATGTAGGCGCCGCTGCGCCGTGCTTTGTCGACCAGCTTCTCCAGAAGGTAGTGCGCGCGCTCGGTGCCCTCCGCCTTCAAGACCGAATCCAGGGCATCCAGCCATTCCTGGGTTTCCTGCGGATCGGCGTCAGGAACCATGTCCTTCATATCCATAGCTACACCTTTGTGGGGTTTGCGGCGTCCTGTCGGATGGGACATCCTGTGTCCGCTCGGCACTTTTGGTGACGGACATCTATTTATGAATTATAGCATTCGGCACATTACACTCATTCCATGCAGGCATGCTGTGACGCACCAAATTCCGCCTCGAACTTTAGGGGCCTGTCGGACTTGATTTCGCGTGCTTCAGCGACGCGGTGCACGACGCGTAGCGGAACGAACTTGAGCGGGCCTGAACACGACTTTATTCATCGGCCGCCCCGTCGGACCGGCGTTTCCAGGATAATCCGGACAACGGCGGCACGGTTGCGCCGCCAATCCATCATAATTCCATACGCCCCCCGCCACCATGCCTGACAAGATACTTTCCCTGATAGACAACGACGGTAACGCCACCGTCGCTCTCAATCGTCCCGACGTACATAACGCATTCGATCCTGAAATGGTGGTGTCGTTGACCGCCACCCTGAAAAAACTCGCTTCCAATGTCAAGGTGCGCGCGATCGTGCTGATGGGCCAGGGCAAGAGTTTTTGTGCCGGCGCCGATATCGACCATATGCGCAAGAGCGCAAAGTTCAGCACAGCGCAGAATCGACGTGCCGCGCTTGAGATGGCGACGATGTTCCATACCTTATACACGCTCGACAAACCCACGATCGCCTGCGTGCATGGCGCAGTGCGTGGCGGCGGCCTTGGTCTCGTCGCGGCATGCGACATTGCGATTGGCTCGCGTGACGCGACATTTCGGCTGTCCGAAGTAAGACTGGGTATAGTGCCGGCAACCATCGGCCCCTACGTCGTGGCCGCGATCGGCGAGCGTCATGCGCGACGCTATTTCATCACCGGTGAGGAATTCGACTCGGCCGCAGCCTATCGCATGGGCCTGCTGCACGATATTGTCGAACTCGAAGCGCTGAAACCCGCCATAGGTCAATTGCTGGCCGAACTCTATTGCGGCGGTCCGAATGCCATTGCCGCCGCCAAGAAACTAATTCGCGATATCGCGCATGCGGGTATATCCGCGCAGGTCGTCAGGAAAACCGCCAATGCCATCGCGGACATACGGG
>CANJQI010000167.1 GCA_947476215.1 Betaproteobacteria bacterium | reverse complement strand
TCGTAGCCCGGATGTAACGAAGTGGAATCCGGGGATAGTGTCCGGTCTGGGGCGATGACCCCGGAGTGCGCTGCGCTTCCTCCGGGCTACCCGTACAGGGTGAGCGATTCGAAGTGGTCCGTTTGAGCCACTTCACACATCAGTTTGAATCGCACCCCAAATGATCAGCCTCACCCCGAGTTTTCCATTCCGCCGGGCTTGGTTTTCACCCGGTCGAGTGAGTATCCGCTAAGCCACCACAAAAGGCTGCCAGGCAGGCTCGCCGCCGCCAGCGTCAGTCCAAACAGCACCGATACCGCAAAAGCGCCATCTGCCGGTACGTTAATGTAGCCGAAGGCAACCACCATCGCGCCTTCGCGCACGCCCCAGCCGGCGATGGAAACCGGCAAGACCGAAATGAGGATCACGGGCGGCACCAACAGCACGCAATCGAGCACGGTTATATCGAGGTGCATTGAATTTGCAAGGAAAAAAACAATCACGGCAAAAGCGCTGAAACTCAGTATCGACGGTACTATGGTCATGACGAGGCGGCGCAAGCTGCACACGACCTTGCGTCCCAGTGCCGCAAGATCGAGCAGCGCGTGCGCTGCACGCAAGTCGGTGATGAACTGCGGCAACCCGGTAACCGCGAGAAAACCACAGAAACCGGCGCTGCCGGCCAGCAGTACGATCGCCAAAGCCCAGCGGGCGACGGGATCGACGACGATCTGGAACAGCCAGGGTAATCCGGCAGCCGACAGCAGCAGCAGTGAAAAGAGCGACAACATGCGATCCATGATTACGGTGTGGGCGGCGGTTCCCAGACCGAGACCCGCGCGGCGGGCGCACCAAATGCGCACAGCGTCGCCGCCGACTGACGACGGCAATGCCTGGTTGAAGAAATGTCCGATCAGAACCACCTGCAGCGCGGTTCCAAACTTCAGACGGGCACTGGCGGCCTCGATGACCGCGATCCAGCGCACCGTATGCAACAGCGAAATCGAAAGTGCAATTGCTGTTACGCCCAGGAGGGTTGCGGCGTCGACTTTAGAGAACTGAGCTACCACACCCCTGACATCGAAAGCGTGCAGAACAATTGCGATAAGCGCACCGGAGATTGCTATCTTGACCAGCAGCTTGAACAGCTTCACCCGGTTTTTTCCAGATAGTCTCTGATCACGGCGCGGATTCTGCCGGCAGCGTGGCCATCGCCATAGGGGGAGGCGCCGCTCGCCATGCGGGCGTAAGCCTGATCATCGCGCAACAGTTCACCCGCGGCCGCCACGATGGCTTCGCGCTTCGTGCCGACCAGACGCGCTACGCCCAGTTCAACCGCTTCCGGCCGTTCGGTTACTTCGCGCATCACCAGCACCGGTTTGGACAGCGCCGGCGCCTCTTCCTGGATGCCGCCGGAATCCGTCAAGATCAGCCGTGCCTGTTGCATTGCCGCCACCAGATCGGGATAAGTCAGTGGCTCGCTGAGCACTATCCGCGGGTGTCCCGCGAGCATGCGCTCCACGGCGCCGCGCACGTTCGGATTGGGATGCACCGGGTAGATGACCTTGATACGCGGGAAATTGCGGCACAAATCGAGCACTGCATTGCAGATGTCGATGAGTGGCGCTCCAAAATTCTCGCGGCGGTGCGCGGTCAGCAGAATATCGTGATCGAAGCGCCGTGGCGTGCCCTGCTTCAGTTTTTCCACCGTGAATTGCAGCGCATCGATGACCGTATTCCCGGTGAGATGCGCGCTGGACGGCGCCACATGTTCGGCGAGCACATGATTGAGCGCACGCTGCGTGGGACAGAAATGTATCTTCGCCAGCCGCGTCACGGCGACGCGGTTATATTCTTCGGGAAACGGATTGTCGATGTCGAAGGTGCGCAGGCCGGCCTCGACATGGGCAAACGGGATACGCCGGTAAAAACTGCTTAACGCGGCGCACATGACGGTCGTAGTATCGCCCTGTGCCACCACCATGTCGGGTTTTGCGTCGGAAAGATAAAGTTCGAACTCATGCATGAGACGCGCGGTCAGCGTGCCCAGCGACTGATTGTCGCTCATGACCCGCATATTGCGATCGATGTCGACATTGAACCAGGCGGCCAGCGGCGTCAGCAGGTCGCGATGCTGACCCGAACATACGACATCCACAGACAGATCGTCCGACTCCCGCAACGCGCTTATCACCGGCGCCATCTTGATGACTTCGGGGCGGGTTCCAACGATGCAGGCTATCTTCTTGTTCATGAGGTTCGGTTGCGCGGCAGCGCTGGTTGCCGCAGGCTATTCTAAACCGTGCAGGCGCCATGCCATCAATTTGCGCAGCAGGCGCAGCGTATTGCCGCCGACATCCATTTTGCTCGCACTTTGCTTCAGATCGTAGCGCAGATCGATGGGAATTTCGACCATGCGCGCGCCCACACGATTGAGCTTGAGCAGCAGTTCCACCATGCATGCAAAACCGCGCTCCTCGATCAGACGTTCGCCATACTTATCGCGCGCACGTTGCAGCAAGCCGACGCGATAACCGCGAAAACCGCACGTGTAGTCGAGCACCCCCCGGCAATTGTGCAACGTCTTGAACAGTATCGTGGCGCCGAAGCTGAGCAATTGACGGTGCAGCGCGACGCCGGCAATTCGGCTGCCACGGCGGTATCGCGACGCAATCACGACATCATGCCCCTGTTCCAGCGCCGACAGCATATCCGCGAACTGCCGCGGATGATGGGTGTCGTCGCAGTCCATGATGAACATCACGTCGTCGGCTTTGCCGTGTTCGGCGACGTGCCGGATCAGACAGCGCAAACCTTCGCCTAGCCCCATGTTGACCGCTTTGCCTATGACCTCGATT
Organism: Betaproteobacteria bacterium; assembly: GCA_947476215.1. GTDB lineage: Bacteria > Pseudomonadota > Gammaproteobacteria > Burkholderiales > SG8-41 > PALSA-1004. The sequence goes on along the minus strand of CANJQI010000167.1, from coordinate 8,892 downwards.
GCGAGCCGGGGCTTCCACTCCAGGGCGCGGGCCACTGTTTGATCCGTGCAGCCGTCGTTGTAGAGCACGATTTGATAGTGAACACGCTGATCCGGGAAAACTTCTGCGAAGCGCGGAAACAGCGCGGGTATAGTGGCTTCTTCGTTGTAGGCCGGAAGCGCAATCCAGATAGTAGGCGGCGTCATGCGAATAGGCGCGGAGCGACGTACCGATCCGATGCTAAGCGTTTGTACCGCGACGGGTGCATTAAAATAGGCACTCTGATCTTATCCACAACTCACAACAAGCGGCATCCATGGCTGCCGTGAACCCGATGTATCCGACCCCCAGTTCAACCCGCGCATGGTGGTGGCTATTTGCCGCTGCCGCCATCAGTCTGTACACCACGCTGGGGCTACCTTATATCGGCGAAGAAGCGGTTTATACCATTACGTCACTGGAAATGCGACTCAACCACGACTATTTCGTGACCACGTTGCTGGGCATCACCTATGGCCGCCCACCGCTGCTCAACTGGCTGGTGGTCCCGCTCGCCGACGTGTTGGGCTGGGATCGCATGTTGCTGGTTTCGCGCCTGGTGGCTGCGAGTGCTACGGTTATCACCGCACTGGTGCTGGCATGGTTGACTAAAAATATTACTGGAAACAAGGGGTTAGCCGTTTTCAGTGCGGTCGCCTTTCTAAGCGGCGATGTGCTGTTTTACCGTGGCTGGCTCGCGTACTCAGATCCCTTGCTGACGATGTTCGTGTTCGCCGCCATTGCGTGCCTTTGGGTATCGGTCATAAGCGCGCGCGGCGCCTGGTTGTGGCTTGCCGTGTTGTTGCTGACCTGCGGCTATCTGGCCAAGGTGCAGACGGCGTATCTTTTCTATGCGGTCGCATTCGTCGTGCTGGGTGTGGAGCGCAATGCACGGCGTGTGCTGTTGGGAGCAAACTCGATTGCCGCGCACATGGTTGCGATACTGTTGCTGGCCGCCTGGACGCATCACTTTGCGCCGCCCGCGGACAGCGCCGGCGCCCTCGCCGACATCCTGCACAAGATCAGGAACGCGGATGTTGGCGATTACCTTCATCAGTTGTGGTCGTTTCCGCTGGAAACGGTTCTACGCTTGGCACCCGCGGGCATCGTGGCGATCTATTTTCTGTGGCGTCAGCGCTCCATTGCAGTGCAAACACCTGCCAGCGATTTTCCGTGGCGCACGCTGCTTGCAATCCTGCTATTGAACTATCTGCCGTATTGGCTGGGCCCCAAGACCCACATACGCTATATCATGCCCTTGTATCCGCTGGCCGCGCTCGCCATCGCGGCTGCGATATGGCAGTGCGGCGAGCGATCGCGAACGATAGCCACCCGCTGGCTGATCGCGGCGGTCGTGCTCAGATACATCATAGGTTTATGGATTTTTCCATGGTACCAGCACACCTATCGTGGCGACTATGCCGCAACAGCGCAGAAAATTTCCGCCGCCACGCAAGGTCATCCGCTGTATGCCACCGATGTGTCGTCCACCGGTTTAAGCGTCACCGCGCATCTCGATACGATGCGTTATCCGGGCCCCTATGTGCGATGGCCGCCAAGTCAATGGCAGGACGGATTTGTCCTCAGTTATGCGCCCAATCCAGAGTTGGGCCAGGTCAGCGCTACTTACCCGTTGGGGGGCAATACTCTTTATCTGCTGTGCAGAGGTGTGGCATGCGACACGCGGCATGGTGTTGCGCCGTGAGGGCATTGTATCCACCGGAAATGGTTTCGACGCTGCGAGACGGTGCCGTACCGGTATTGATATCATGCTCAATTGCCACCAGCCAACAAGATTACCCATGAAAACAATCCCATTCAATCAACCGGTAGCGCTCGGCGACGAACTCGCCAACATCGCCGATGCTCTGGCACGCGGCCAACTCGCCGGCGACGGTCATTTCACCAAACTTTGTCACCGATGGATGGAGGCTCGCCTCGGCACCAAGCATGCGCTGCTTACGCATTCGTGCACGGGGGCGCTGGAAATGGCGGCGATATTGTGTGACCTCAAACCGGGCGACGAGGTGATCCTGCCTTCGTACACCTTCGTGTCGACGGCCAACGCATTCGCGCTGCGCGGCGCGGTGCCGGTGTTCGTCGATATCCGCGCCGACAACCTCAACATCGATGAAAAGTTGATCGCCGCCGCCATCACGCCGCGCACGCGGGTCATCGCAGTCGTGCACTACGCCGGCGTGGCGTGCGAGATGGACGAAATCATGGCACTCGCGGCAGAACACAACTTGCTGGTGGTCGAAGACGCCGCGCAGGCGCTGCTGGCCTCGTACAAGGGGCGCATGCTGGGTGCGGTCGGGCACATGGGCTGCATCAGCTTCCATGAAACGAAAAACGTGATCAGCGGCGAAGGCGGAGCGCTGCTGATCAACGACGACCGCTTTGCCGAGCGTGCCGAAATCATCCGCGAGAAGGGTACCAACCGCGGCCGCTTTCTGCGCGGCGAAGTCGACAAATACACCTGGGTGGACCTCGGGTCATCGTTTCTGCCCAGCGAACTGGTCGCCGCGTTCCTCGAAGCGCAGTTGAAGCACGCCGACGCCGTCATGGAGCGTCGCCGCGCGATCTGGCAGCGTTATTACGAAGGCGTGCGTGACTACGCCAAGTCAGGCACGATCCAGCTCCCTCCCGCTGGTTACGACGACCGCCTCGCCAACGGCCACCTCTTCTATCTGCTCGCCGACTCGCTCAAGACCCGCCTCGCGCTCGCTGCTCATCTCAAGGCGCGGGGCATCAATTCGGTCTCCCACTATGTGCCGCTGCATGCGTCCCCCGCCGGCATGAAATTCGGCCGCGCTGGCAGCGACATGAAAGTAACCGACGATATCAACGACCGACTGCTGCGCCTGCCTATTTATTACGGTATGACAGACGCTGATGTCGATGCGGTGATAGCGGCGGTCAGGGCATTTTTCAAAGGTTGATCCTTCTGTAAAGCGCTCAACGCGGAGGACGCAGAGGACGCTGGGGTTCGCAGAGGAATGCCTGTGGGATCGGGCCGGCCATCGCTTGCCTGACTCGACTAAACTTTTATTTTCCCAGCGTCCTCCGCGTTGAGAGTTTGAATCGGGAACTTTGAACTCACCTCAAGTCCTACGGTATTAGGAGCATCTGATTCGCGATAATGCAAAATACGCGGGCGCATATCGATTACGTGCACTTCAACCCGGGGAAGCACGGAATCGTGCGACGGGTTGCCGATAGTCCCTATTCAACGTTTCACAGGCTGGTCGAACGGAGTGTTTATCGTCGCGATTGGGGCGGCGGCAAGGACCAGACTTGGGCGTATGGTGACTGATCTGCGGCGCAGTGCCCTTCGGTTATCGCCGTAGCTCTTTTCTGTTTACATTGTTGTAAACAAGAGAGTTTTTACTCAAATCTGCCCCGTACGGTAGCCCTCAAAAAAGTCTGCTGAAAATAAGTCAGCCCGGTCCTGGCAAAATTCATCGACAAGATGAATCGATTCGATTATTCTTGATTAGAATTGATTAAATTATGAATCATGAATACTCGTGTTGTCACTGCACATATCCCATCCGAGCTCGCCGAACAGGTTGATCAGCTCGCTGCACGGCTGGATCGTCCAAGAGGTTGGATCGTTAAACAGGCGTTATCTTCTTGGATAGCTCTCGAAGCGAAACGCCATCAACTAACGCTGGAAGGTCTGGCCGATGTCGATGCTGGGCGTGTCGTCGATCATGCCGCAATTCAGACTTGGGTCACGAGCCTCGATAAGCCGGTTTGATCCATGTCGCTCAAGTGGTCGGCGAATGCTGAGCGTGATCTCGCCCGCCTGTATGATTTTCTCGCACCGGTAAATCAACGCGCAGCGGCACAAGTTGTGCAGCAATTGGTAACGGGCGCGAAACAACTTCTACGCCATCCTCAGCTCGGCGTGAGCCTTGGTGAGTTCGCGCCACGCGATGTAAGACGGTTGTTCGTCGGTGCCTACGTACTACGCTATGAACTTTCAGGTGCAACCATCTACGTCCTGCGTGTTTGGCACGTGCGCGAGGACCGGTGACCGGGTACCCTGCGAGCCGGTAGCAACGCAAAGCATTACGACACCTGCCACATGCCCGACTACCGACGCGCATGGCATCCCGGCGGTATGAATTTCTTCACCGTCAACCTCCTGCAGCGACGCGGCAATGACCTGTTGACCCGTCTCGTCGGTTTGCTGCGCGATGCCGTGCGCATGGTACGAATACGGTGTCCGTTCCTTATCCACGGCTGGGTGGTCCTTCCCGATCACCTGCATTGCGTGATCGAACTTCCGCCCGGCTACGCCGACTTCCCCGTTTGTCGGCGGCCGATGAAGATGGAGTCTTCGAAGGCAATGCCCAAGGTCGAACGCTTGTCACACACGCGCAAGACGCGCGGCGAACGTGACATCTGGCAACGGCGCTACTGGGAACACCTGATACGCAATGAGAACGATTTTCAGGCACACATGGACTACGTTCATTTCAACCCCGTGAAGCACGGACTGGTCAAACGCGTTGCGGACTGACCTCATTCCACGTTTCACAAGTTGGTCGAAGGGGGCGTCTATCCTCGCGACTGGGGCGGCGGTACGGACCAGACATTGGCGTAGGAGGATTGACATGCGGCGCAATGCCCTTCGGTTATTGCGCCCTGCGAGTTCTGATAGCAGATGAAGGTGACGTTGACGAGGCTGAATTCAGTCTTTAAAATAACTGACTATTATTCAGTGGAGCGCCGCCATGAAACTCTCCGAGCAGGTTAAGCCCATCAGCTACTTCAAAGACAATGCGGCCAAGGTCATCAATGATATTACCCGGTCAGGAGAGCCGCTCATTATTACGCAGAACGGTGAAGCGACCTGCGTCGTGCAGGATATTAAAAGCTATGAGGAGGAACGCAATACGATAGCGCTTCTGAAGATTCTGGCGATGGGTCGAAAACAGATTGCAGAAGGAAAAGTTCGGCCAGCGCGCGCGGTATTTGCTGAATTGGACAAGGCAATTCTGAAGTGAGCTTCAAAGTCATTTTCCTGACGGACACGGAACATGACCTCAAAAACATCCACGCCTACATCGAGAGCGAGTTCTCGGAAACGCTCGCAAAAAAGGTCTACACGGAAATCCGTGATGCCATTCTGCTGCTTGAGGACAACCCGAACCTTGGGCACACCATCCCGCAATTGTCGAAACTGGGGATGACCGATTATCGCTACATGGTGATCGGCAAGAGAAACAAGGTCGTCTACCAGATAGATGTCGGAAAAAAGCATATATACATCTACCTGATATGTAACGCGCGGCAGGATTTTGAGGCAGCTTTTGCGAAAAGAACGCTGGAAAAGTAGCACGCGTAGGGGGCAATAACCGAAGGGCAATGCGCCAATTTCAATTCGATATCACGTTATTTGCCGCAGCATTGCCAACTTCCGCGCGCAAATAGGCCAGCATATCGCGTCCGCGCCCTGAAATTCTTGCCGGCACGTTGAGCATTTCCGCCAACAACTTGGCCGCGACGTAACGCCAGCGCGGAACGTCGCTTTTCTCGAAAAATTTCACGCGCGTCGTAGCTATGCGTTTGACGCGATACCCTGAACGTGCGGCAAGCAAAGAGATTGAGCGCGGGTTGAAAAAACTGATGTGGCCGCCGTCCTTGGCGATATGAAAGTAGTCCCAGCGTTCGCGCATTGCCGCGACGGTCCAGCTCGCGGTATTGCCCGTGCTCACTACCAGTACGCCGCCAGGCCTCAATATGCGGCGGCACTCTTGCAGCAGCGGCAGCGGATCCTTCAGGTGTTCCACGACTTCGAACAAGGTGATGGCGTCGAACGACCTCGGCGGCAATCCAACCGGATCGAGCAGCCCGATGTGCACCACGTGTCCGGAGGCGCGCGCCGCCGCCGCAATCGTAGCAGCCGGTTCCACCCCTTCCATCTGGAAACCCAGGCGCGTTCCCGCCGCGAGGAAGCTGCCACGTGAGCAGCCCACGTCGAGTACGCGTATATCGCGGGCTGTTTTTTCGAGCAGTCCGCTGATCGTTTGCAGGCGACGCCGCGCCACCTTGAAGCGCCGCCTCGATTCGGCATCGGCCACCTGATTGAAGTCGTGCTGGTTGAACTGCTGCATGGAGCGCAGTACTCGCTTTCGTTGACTGCGCTCAGCAACTGGCCGCACTCGGTGCAGCGCCGCAGCGGTCCTTCCTGCAGACTGAATATATCAGTCGCCTTCAGTGGTGCGTCGCAGCCTACCGGGGATCGCGTGACATAAGGTGGCTGCACGTCAGCCATGGAGGGCCTCCGGCTTGGAACCGTTGTCGAGCGTCGCTGAAATGGCGGCAATGATTTGTTGGGAAGGCAGTTTTTGCAGGCAGTCGCTGAAGCTCGCGACGTGTCGTTCGCAGCCTTCATTCAAGCACGGGACGCAGGCTGACTGACCCTGAATCAGGGTCACGTTGTTCACACGTTGCGTACCGTAACGGCGCCATGGATTGCTGGCATGCGAATAACCGCCAGGCCACGGTCCCCACTTGACGGGATTGCCCGGCCCGAAGATCGCGACTACGGGTATGCCGAGTGCGGCCGCCATGTGCGTGAGCGCGGTATCGGGCCCAACGTAGAGTCGGGCATGGCCGAGCAGGCATGCCACCTGACTCAGCGACAACTTGCCGGCGAGGTTGACGGTATTGCCAATTTTATATGCCAAATCGTCGACATACGCGATTTCCCTGCGGTCCTTGCCGCCGGACAACACGACGCGCAATCCCTGGGTCTGCAGCCAGTGCGCGGTTTCTATCCACGCCGCATGGCTCCACATCTTGTAGTTGAACTTCGGAAAAGGATGGAGTACGACATACGGAGAATTGGCAGCGAGCGAAATGTGCTCTTGCAGGTTGTCGCGGTCACGTGCGTCCCATCCGGCAACGACTTTGTAGCACGGCGGGACATCCACGGTTTCGGTCAGTGCGAGCACCATAAGCACGGTATGGGTATTCAGGTCGTCGAACGGTACCCAGCGGTGCAGCAGCCGGGTTTTCCAGCGGTGTTTGGGGTTATCAACGACCAGCCCGGCGCGCCAGCGCCCGGCCAGCCATGCATAGAGCGCCGGTCTGTCGCCGGGAACGGCGGAAAACGCGACGTCATAGCGGCGTGCGAGTTGCCACAGCAGCGCGAGATGTGTAAAGAACGAAGGCCGCTCGGCGATCGTCAGGACGCGGCGCACGTCGGGATTCGCCGCGAGCACGCCCTCGGTGCCTGAAAAGACCAGAACGTCGATCGCAGCACTAGGCCATGCCTGTTTAAGGGATCGTATCAGCGGCGTCGTAAGCAGCACGTCGCCGATGCGGCGCGTGACGATGACCAGCACGCTTTTGGGGGGGGTCATGAGTACTGATCAAGGCCCATCTGAGCGCGCACAGCCTGCGACGTGATCACGCTATCCAGCCGGTGCTGGTTTTCCGGCAACTTGCTGCGATCATTCTCGACGTGCCACAGATGAAACACCGGGGCGGCCAGGCGCGCGCTTTTGTGTCGGATGCCGGCACGAATCAGGCGCACCGCCAGATCGGAATCTTCGAGACCCCAGCCGGAATAGGTTTCGTCGAGACCGTTAACGCGCAGCAAGTCATCGCGCCATACCGCCATATTGCAGGTCTTGACCCCTTTCCAGCGACTAGGCGTCGCTTTGCGCACGGCGCCGACGGGCATTCTCAGCAAAGGCAGGCATCGATTGACATCCCCGCGCAGCCAACCACGCAGCCATTCGGCGATTCCCCACGCATGCAGCGGCAGTTGCTTTTCGAGCGCGCGTGCCGTAAACGACTCGCTCAACAATACGCGATTACCGGCCACGAACCAGCCGCGTTCGGCGAGATGCTGATGTGTCGCGACAAAATGCGGCGATGGTATGCAATCCCCGTCGCTGAAAATAAGGTAGTCCGATTGGGTCGCGGCTAGTGCACGATTGCGTATGGCGGCGGCGCGAAAGCCGTTGTCCTCGTGCCAGACATGGGTCACGGGGATGTCGGTGCGCGACTTGAAGTCGTCGACCAGACTGCGTGTGCTCGCGGTCGAGCCATCGTCGGCGATGATTAATTCGAACGCGGCGTTACGTTGCGCCGCATAGCCCGCCAGCACCGCCGCGAGCGCGTCCGGACGGTTGTAGGTGGTGACGATGACGGCGGTCTTCATTTAAATGCGGTGAGCGGTGAGCGGTGAACGGTAAGGCGTGAGCGGTGAGCGGTGAGCAGTGACTGAACGGGGTTTCAGGGTTTTCTCCGCTTACCGCTTACCGTTTCCCGTTTCTCAAGTAGCATGAGCTTTACATAGCGGTAATAAGCGCCCTCGGCGTTGGAGACAGCCAGCATGAATCCTTCGCGGCCATCGAGAAATCCGGCGCGCAACAGGTAGGTGCGCACGAACGTCCAGAGTCCGTGACATACGGCGCCGGCCAACGATGCACGGGCGCCACGTTCGTGCTGCATGCGTGCACCGGCGGTGGAATATTTGTCCATTTTTGCAATCGCATGCTCCACATCGCGTATGGCTTCGTGATGCAGAGGTTCTGTCAATGTGCCTGTCGTGCCGTCGCCGATCAGGCGTTCGTGTACCAGATCGTCGCTGAATCGCGCCGCGCCGCGCTGGAACAGGCGCGTGACCCGATCCGGCCACCATCCCGAATGCCGCATCACCCGTCCGCAGTAACTCGACCGCCTTGGCATCCTGAACGCAGCGTGCTGCCGGGATGTACCGAGCACGCGCACTATTTCCGCCCGTAACTCCGGGCTGACCCATTCATCGGCATCCAGCGACAGCACCCAGTCGCCGGTAGCAAGCGCGAGCGCGCGATTTTTCTGCGGCCCGAAGCCTGGCCAATC
>CANJQI010000166.1 GCA_947476215.1 Betaproteobacteria bacterium | reverse complement strand
GAGCAGGTTCGACTGTTGACGGCACGTGTCGAAGAGTTGGAAGCACGGTTGTCCAAGGACAGCCCCAATTCGAGCAAACCACCGTCGTCGGATGGACTGACAAAGAAGACTGGTTCCCTTCGTGTGTCCTCGGGCGCGAAGCGCGGTGGACAGGCGGGGCGCATCGGCAAGACACTCAAACGTTCGAATCAGGTGGACGTGGTGATTGAGTATCCATTGCCGGAGCATTGCCAGGAGTGCGGCGCCACTCTGAATTTGGCGGATGCGCAATTGGATGAGCGCCGGCAAGTGTTCGACATACCGGTTGCGCAATTTCAAGTCACCGAACATCACACGCAGCAATTGCTGCTGCACCTGTGTGCAGTTGCAGCAACGCCAATTTCCCGAAGGCGTGACTGAAGTTGTGCAATACGGCACCGAACGTGCGCGCACTCGCGGTGCATCTGACCGAGGGGCAGCTGTTGCCGCTCGGGCGTAGCGCACAACTCATCACCCAGCTGTATGGGCTGACGGTTTCGCCGGCGACGGTGCGCGCGTGGCATGCAGCGAGCACGCCGCAGAGGTGCTGCGTTTCGCGACCGATCTGCGCGTACCGTTTACCAACAATCTCGGCGAGCGTGCCATCCGTATGCTTAAGGTGAAGCAGAAAATCTCCGGATGCTTTCGCACGCTTAAGGGCGCGCAGAACTTCGGCACCCTTCGCTCCTATCTCGATACCATGCATAAGCAGGGCCATAATCTGTTCGAGGTACTGCGTCTGACCTTCATGGGACAATCTCCAATCCCTGCTTCAGTCTGAACAGTCACGAAAACGTTAAGTAGTGCCGCCCCCCTTTTTTTCAGTTCGTCGCCTGTTCGCAAAAGAACAAGCTCCTCTATAGTTTCCTAAACGCAACTTTCATGCCCAGCGCGGCTTCACAACAGGCATGCCCAAGTGGATATAACGTAGTACTCGCCGGAAAGTCACAATGCACCGATAGGAAGCTGGATTTTGCTCAATTCCGGGCTTGAATGTTCGCCAGTTGTCGGGGACCTGGACTTGAGGGCGGGACACAGGCACGGATCCAAGCGCGATACGCCCGCCGCGTCGGCTGGCGCGGCAACTCATTCGGATGACGGGCGTGCATACCACCCGTGCGAATATCCACACCCCAAGAAGGTCGGCAGATTCTCCTGCACTTGCAGATCGCGACAGATCTTAGAACCTCGCAACCATTGTCGACTTGACGCGCACGAATGGCCTCCTGATGAGGATCGAATTGAGGCATCAGGAAAACACATAAGTTTCATCAACGGCGATGCGCTACAGCCGGGCAATACCTCATGGGCGCCAAAACGCGCAAGAATTTTAGTCAGGGTTTTGCGCGACTACCAAGCGACTCGCGAAGTGGTTGCGCGTCGCGCGCGAGTGAGAATGTCAGCTGTGATCGGGACGCGAAACGGCGTGCCTATGGCACAATCGCACCAGGACTCTGTCGGACTTGAAGAATCGAATCGAAAAAGTGACCACGCCAGCGCTGCACCTTGCCGCTGCCATGCTCTTGCTGGCAGTGCTGCCGCAAGCGAGGTCTTCTGAGGCCCAACCTGCTGCGGACGCTGTCAATGCCGTGCGAGTCGCGACTGACGAATCCATTCCACTTGATGCCACTGTGCGACATTCAGCATGGCAGCGAGCACAGGAATACCGTGGTTTCGTCGAGCGCGAACCGGTGAACGGCGCGGCTCCCGCGTTCGAGACCGGGGTCCGGGTGCTGTTTGACCAGCGCGCGATTCACGTTGCGATCAGGGCATTGGATCCGCGGGCGGAGGATATCAGGGCGCCGCTGGTGCGCCATGACTACGTCGATCGCACGCAGGATAGCGTAACGCTTTATATCGATGCGGTTGGCCGGCGCAAGGCCGCGCAGTTCTTCAGGGTCAACGCGGCAGGCAGCACCGCTGACGGGGTATATACCAGTGACGATGACAATGAGGACTTTTCGCCGGACTTCGATTTTGATGCGGTCGTCCTTCGTGATGCACTGGGTTACACCGCGGTATTCCGTATTCCATTCGCGGCCCTGCGCTACAACCTGAATGATGAAGGCCAGTGGCGCATCCTCGTATCGCGCAACGTGCCGCGCGAAGACACCCACGTGCTGGTGTCGACTGCTGTGCCCATGGAGGCGCCCAGCTTCATTTCGACAATGCAGCCGATGACCGGGCTTGCACGCCCGGCGGACGACCGGTTCCTGCAACTGCGTCCGAGCCTGACGATGCGGACCATCACCGATGACGGCCCGGGCACGGTGCCCTCCCGCGACCGCAGCAACGCGCTTGCTCTGGAACTCAAGTGGCGGGCGCTGCCGGAGCTGGTGATCGACGCCACCATCAATCCGGATTTCTCACAGGTCGAACTCGATGTCGCGCAGCTTGCGCGCAATACCCGCTTCGCGCTGTACTATCCTGAAAAGCGGCCCTTCTTCCTCGAATCGAGCGATCTGCTGCGAACCCCGACCGATGCTCTCTATACCCGCACCGTCACAAGACCCAACTGGGGACTCCGCGGCAGCCTGCGCGGATCACTGGTGTCGGGCACTGCCTTTGGCGGTTACGACGCCGGGGGCGGCGAGGTATTGCTGCCGGGGACCTACGGCACCGACACCGCGCGACAGCCGGCATCGTCGGTGGCCGCAGTGCGCCTGCGCGCCGACACTTCCGCCCTCGTTATCGGCGCGACGGTCGCGGCGCGGCGCTACGAGCAGGGACGTGGCGAGAACACCGTGCTCGGCCCGGATTTCACCTGGCAGGCAAACGACAGCCTGCGCTTGCGCGGGCAGTGGCTGGGTTCCTACAGCACCGCTGTGCCCGACGTTACCGGTCAAATTGTTGCGGCAAACGCGCAGACCGGGTCACGCGTGCATCTCAGCTCTCTGTTGCGGACACGCGAGTTCGAGTCGACACTGACGGTGGAAGACACGACGGCGCGCTTTCGCAACGATAGTGGTTTCGTGATTCAGTCGGGCGTGACCCGCGTTGCCGCCAGTGGCGCCCGCATCTGGCGCAATCTGGGGGTTGTGCATGAATTCAATGCATCGTTAACGGCAGAGTCGGTGCGCGACCGCGCGGCACATCAAACGGTCTCCAGTCAAGTCACCCCGGGCCTTTACGCGGCGTGGAGCGGCAATTCGGAGGCGACCGTCGAATACCGCGGCGCATCCCGCGTACGCGTCGATGCGGCCAGCGCGTTGCTGCAGGAACGCTACTGGCATCTTGCCTACAGCACCACGCCAGCGGTGTGGGCGCCCATGGCCAGTCTGACCGTCGACGCGGGCCGGCTCGCTGATGTCACGGCGAACACCGTGCGCGATGGGCAGCGGATCACTGTGTCAACGCGATTGCGACCGCTCGGCCGCCTTGAAGTGGAGCCGAGCTACACCGTTGCAACACTGCGCAACGGAGACGGGCGCAACTACCGCGAGAGCGCAGCGCGGCTGCTCGCAGTGTTCCACGTCGCGCCGGGCCAGGCCGTGCGCCTCATCACGCAGCAAACCTCGCTGGATCGCATCAGCGAGCCGCTGTTAGGCGTTGCCGCCGAGCAGGACGCCACTCGCGACGCCTCGCTCGTTTATGCGTGGCGTCGCTCGGCAAGCACCGTCCTGTATCTGGGTGCGAGCCGCGGGCGCGGTGGAATCGGGCCTGGCGAAGTACGCAGTACCGAGGTTTTCGCAAAACTGCAGGTAGACGTCGACGAGGTACGGCGCCGATGATCGACACCAACCTTGTGCAGCGCAAACGACTTGCGGCAGGCATGGGCAGCGGTTCACGAGTGCTCATCCTGCACGACGAAGTGGACGCGGACGCGCGCATTGACGAGATCGAAGTACTTGAGCAGGCGCAGGCTGTCAGTGCCGTGTTGCAGCGCGCCGGATACACGACAGCGTTGGCATCGTTCAGTGCCGACAGCACGGTGGCAACGGCGCGGCTTCATGCAGCCGCGCCGGATGTCGTGTTCAATCTGGTGGAAACGGTCGAGCGCAGCATGCGCGGCACAGACGCGGCACCATTGTTGCTTGCGAAGCTGGGCATCCCGTTCACAGGCAGCTCGGCGCAGGCGCTTCGCAACAGCACGAATAAACTGCTGGCGAAGCGCATACTTGTCGACGCAGGTCTGCCAACACCGCCGTTTTGGCTGCGCGACGATTTGCGTTGCGCCGGCAGCATGGTCGCCGGACGCTGGATCGTCAAGTCGGTGTGGGAACATGGATCAGTCGGGCTGGAAGAAAGTTCGGTCATCGATACCGGCAGCGCCGCCGAGCTGTCTGACGCGATCACCGCGCGACTCGATGATCTGGGCGGCGCAGGCTACGCTGAAGCCTACATTGACGGGCGCGAATTTAATATCGCACTGCTCCAATGCGAAGCGGGCATTAAGGTGCTGCCCATCGCCGAGACCGCCTTCCACGACTGGCCGGCCGCGCGCCCGCGTGTGGTGGGCTGGCGCGCAAAATGGGCGGAAGGTTCTTTCGAATATGGTCACACTGTGCGCAATTATGAATTCGCGGCAGGCGACGCCAGTCTGATCGGCGAGCTCACCGGCCTTGCGCGGCGCTGCTGGGACGCGTTCAGATTGGCCGGCTATGCGCGCGTTGACTTTCGTGTGGATTCTGGCGGGCGGCCCTGGATAATCGATGTGAACGCCAATCCAACGTTGGCGCCCGGTGCTGGATACGCTGCTGCCGTGGCGCGCTCGGGACGCACCCTGGACGAGGCGGTGCTGGCCATTCTTGCTTCGGCTAACTGCGCTCCTCCAGCGTCGCGATAAGCCGCTCGCGGATTTCCGGCTGACCCGCGATCAGGCGCGAGAACTGGGCGCGCGACAACGACAACAAGGTGGCTGGAGTTAGCGTGCGTACCGTTGCATTGCGCGGCGTATCCCGCAGCAACGCAACTTCGCCGAAATGGTCACCGTCGGTAAGCGTTGCGACCTGTGACACTCCGCTTCGATCGCCCTGCTTGAGCACTTCCAGCCGGCCGCGCGCCACCAGGTAGAAGCGGTCGCCCGGATCACCCTCGCGTATTACGTCGCGCCCCGCGACATACAGTTCGGTGGCGAAGTACTGCGCGAGATCGGCCAGCATCGTGTCATCAAGCCCCGACAGTATGGGCAGGTTGCGCAGGCGCGCAGTGCTGATACTGACGCCGTCCCCTGCCGCGTCAAACGCAAATCCGGATTGTTTCTCCCATAGATCGCGGTAATCGCGGCCGCGCTCCAGCAGTTCGTCGTGGGTGCCCGATTCGACCAGATGCCCATCTCGCAATACGAATATGCGATCGGCATCGGTAACCGAGGCAAGCCGGTGCGTGACACTGATTACGGTACGGCCGCCGCGCAATCCCTTGATCGAGGCGTTGATGGAAGCTTCTGTCGCCGGATCGAGGGCAGACGTGGCCTCGTCGAGCACCAGCAATGCCGGATCGCGCAGCAACGCCCGCGCGATGGCTACGCGCTGGCGCTGCCCGCCCGAGAGCAGCGCACCGCGTTCTCCCACCAGCGTGTCGTAACCGGATGACATGGTGGCGATCGTCCCGGCCAACCCGGCCAGACTCGCCGCGTGCTCGATTTCGGCGTCGCCGGCGCCGGGATTGCCCATGCGGATATTCTCGCGCACCGATGTATTGAACAGAAAACTTTCCTGGAACACCACGCCGATCTGTGCGCGCACGGAGTCCTGTTTCACGTCACGCAGGTCAAAGTCGTCGAGTCGGACTGCGCCGCTGCTCGGATCGTAGAAACGCATAATCAGGTTCAGGACGGTGCTTTTTCCTGAACCGCTAGAGCCCACGAACGCGACAAAGCTGCCAGCAGGTATTTCGAGGTCAAGCCGGTTGAGGACAGGGCTGCCACCCGGGTAACAAAATGACACGTCGTCAAACCGCACCGCGCGCTGTAGCCGCGGTATCGAGGGTGCGTCGCGGCGGTCTACGACCTGCGGAAGTTCGGCCAGCAACTCATCGATGCGTTGCATGCCCGCCGTGGCCTGGACGAGATGCGGGATCACCCAGGTCAACCCTTCAACGCAATGCGACAGACTCAGAAAGATGGCCTGGAATGACACCAGCGAACCCACGCTCAATTGCCCGCGAAAAGCCAGCCAACCTCCAACGCCTATTACCATGAGGTTGAATATCAACACACCGATGTTGGGTGTGCGCTCCATCAGGTAGGCCAGGAAGTTGGAGTGTATGCTCACCCGGCGCAGATCATTGGCGCTGGCGCGGAATCGCGGCAACAGTACACTGCGCAGTCCGAATGCCTTGATCACCGGCTGCGCCATAACGGTTTCCTGCACCATGGTGGCGAGCACGGCCTGCTGATCCTTGAGCCGGTATCCCTCGCGGGCCGCGCGCGGGCCAAGCAGACGCGGGCCTATGAGGCACAGCGGTACGCCTATAAAAGCGAGCAGCGCGAGTCGCCACTCAAGCAACGCAAGAATGATGGCGCTCACCAACAGTCCGCACGCTGACAGTATGGCGGCCGGCAACGCGAGAACAATGGCGTTTTCGACCGACGCGAGATCGGTGGAAAAACGCGCCAGAATATCCGCGCTGCCGGTGCGCGAGTAGAAACTGATCGACAGCCTTTGCAGGTGTACATACATCCTGCGCCGCAGGTCGTCGAGCACGCGCGAGCCCAGGTAAGCGTACAGCCAATCGCGGCTGACCTGCGAGACCGCCACCAACGCGCCCGTAACGCCCAGCAGCGAGAGAATTTCAATCAATAAATCAAGATTTTGCGGAACGATGGCATCGTCAATAATCGACCTGAACGCGAGCGGCACCATGGCCTCGAAACCGACATCGACCAGCAGCAGCACAAACAGCAGGATGCTGTGCCTTCGGTAGCGCGCAAGATGCGGCAAAAGCGAGCGCAGGAACCACCCGATACCGCGCATCGGTGGTCCCGCATCGTTGGATACCGGATTGGTGGTCACAGTAGTGCCGGGTAACGGCGAATCGCTTCCCCAACAATGCGGCTGACCACGCTGGAATAATCTCTGCCAAGAAGTTCAGCCATGACCACGATGTCACTGATTGGACTGACCCCCGGCAACGGATTCACTTCCATGAAGTTGGCGCGTCCCGCCGCGTCCAAGCGCAGGTCTATCCGCGCAATGTCCCGGCACCCGAGAACGCGGTATGAGGCCAGCGCGAGTGCTTCGGCCGCGGCGCACTGCTGTGCGCTGATATTGCGCGGCGGCGCATGGTAGCGCACCAGTTCGCGATAACCGCGCTTGCTTTCCAGGCCGTAGACGAAGGCATCGGCTGCGCCGTGTGCCGGCGCAATTTCCATGCTGCCGAGCACGCGCGCATCATCTCCATTTCCCACGACTGCAATCGTGACCTCGAAGCCCGGAAGGAATTCCTCGATAAGAATCGGTTGACGATAATCGGTGAAGCAGCGCTGCGCTTCACGAATCAGCGCATTGCGGTCGTTGACACGCGAGGTGACACGTACGCCCATGCTGGAGCCTTCCGCGAGCGGCTTCACGAACAGGGGAAACGCCAGGTCCACGCGGTCGACTTCAACGAGGTCTGCTGCGACCCGGAACGGCGCGGTACGCATTCCGGCGGATTGCATGACGTGCTTGGTCAGCGCCTTGTCGAGCGTGAGCGCCATCGTCACCGTATCCGAATGCGTGCAGGGTATTCCCAGCATTTCACAGACCGCCGGCACCTGCGCCTCGCGGCTGCGCGCGTGCCGGCCCTCCGAATTATTGAACACGAGATCCGGCGGATTGGCGAGCATCGCCTGAAGGAAATCACGGCCGCCACCCAGGAGGTGTGGCCGGTGACCCATGTCGCCAATTGCTCCGGCCAGTGCATCGATAGTTTCCCGGGTGTCGTATTCCTCCAGGGAGTCGGTCGGAGCGCCCGGTGGCGGCTTGAAGTCGGAACGCAGTTCGAATGCAAGACCGATATCGAGAGACTTCATCTGCGCGGATGCACCCAGCCGGTCTCGGCGGACGGCGGCGATGACTCTTTGTGAGACTGTTTTTCGTTCGACCACCCACCTGGTGCGAGCGACTCCACGCCGGCGGCGGGATTGGCGAGGCGCGGCGGCGGCATGCTGCCGCCCGGCAGGTCAGGCGGATCCTGTGCTTCGTAGATGCGGCCCTGAAAATTCCGCAAGATCGCGCGCCCGTGATCATAGGCCAGCACATACTGCGGATTCACCGGGATCTTGCCGCCGCCGCCGGGCGCGTCAACAGCGAACTGCGGTATCGCCAGACCGGAGGTGTGCCCGCGCAGCGATTCGATCATTTCGATGCCGCGCTCTATGGTGGTGCGAAAGTGATCCGCGCCGCGCACCGGGTCGCAATGATAAAGATAGTACGGCCGCACGCGCATCAGCATCAGCCCGTGCACGAGCGCAAGCTGGGTGGCCTCGTCATCGTTGACGCCGCGCAGCAATGCACTCTGATTGTTAAGCGGAATGCCGGCACGGCTCAGGCGATCGCAGGCGAGCGCCGCATCCGGCGTGACTTCGTTGGGATGATTGAAGTGCACGTTGATCCACAGCGGATGATGCCGCGCCAGCATTTGCGTCAGCTCATCGTCGATGCGCATGGGCAGCGATACCGGCACGCGCGAACCGATGCGGATAATCTCAAGATGAGGAATGGCACGCAGTTTGCCGAGTATTCGATCGAGTTTGTCGGTCGCGAAGGTGAGCGGATCACCGCCCGACACCACCACGTCACGGATGGCCGGCGTGGCCGCGATGTAGTCCACCATGCGCTGCAGGTCGAGATCGGACACCACGTCTTCGGCCATGATGCGCTTGCGCGTGCAGTAGCGGCAGTAGATCGCACACGAGTTGGAGACCACCATCAGGCAACGATCAGGGTAGCGATGTGTGATTCCGGGAACCGGCGAATACTTTTCCTCGCTCAGCGGGTCATCCACTCCGTCCGAACTAGACGCACCCTCCGCCGCGACCGGCACCACCTGGCGCGCAATCGGATCGGCGGGATCGGCGGGATCTATCAGCGACAAATAATACGGTGTGATGCCCATGCGAAACTCGCGCAGCACGCCGCCTATCGCCGCCCGCTCCTGCGGTGGAAATGGCAGCATCGTGGCAAGCTGCTCCAGGGTATGCACACGATTCCTGAACTGCCAGCGCCAGTCATTCCAATCGGCATCGGACACGCCGGGGTAAAAATGTGCCCTGCCGCGCGCCGCGCGTGCGGCTTGCGGACTTTGCAGCACGGCCCGCGCAACGCATGGATCGGATGCTGATCCTTTTGGTGAAATCGACGACGAGCTGTCAGGCGTCATGAGAATTTCTTCCGTGAACAATATGTGTGTTGCGGAATGCAACTGAAAAACTCCGTGCCAACGCGGAGATCGCCACGCGGCAATCTATTCCAACCGCCACCGCGAATCAAGCCCGGCGATCAACTCGAATGAACGGGAATGGAAGTGGGAGTGATTGACCGGTTTTCCGGACGGCGTTAGAGTTGCCTACAGTGAATGGTCGGCTTGATTTTCTGTTACCTTGGGAATGCTTGATCTTGTGCATGTTTTCCCGTGGCATCGAGGGCGAGGCAAAAAGCAAGGCTTGGTCCTCACCACTCTCTCATCAATATTCCCAACCCGGCAAATACGTTACACGGATCAAATTGATTGCAAAAGGGTGGATCTCATGCAAGTGACATTGAATCTGCCCGATGAGTTGGTGAAGCGTGCGCGGGATGCGGGACTGCTCACTGTGGAGTCCATGCAGAAGCTGCTGGAAGAGGCCGTCCGCCGGCAGGCCGGGCGCAAGCTGCTTTCGATGGCCGAACGGCTGCACGCCTCCAATATCCCGCCCATGAGCGAAGCGCAGATGGATGATTTGATCCACGAAGTGCGCGCCGAGCGCCGTGTACGATAATGAAAGACCTGACCCCAGCCCCTTCTGACCCCAGCCCCTTCACATGACCCCAGCCCCTTCAATGAAAGACCTGACCCCAGCCCCTTCACTCAGTCCCTTCCGATAATGAAAGACCTGATCCCAGTCCCTTCACTCTCTTTTGGTCCAGTAACCAGCGGGAGCTAGCAGCCTGACCCCAACTACTTCCGTGCAGGCGTGCGGATTGAAGGAAATCGGATGCTGCGAAGAGCAAGATTCTGTGGAGAACAGCAGGACGTGAGGGAATTTTCACAAGGTTGACGCTTCTCCATGCGATCGATAGAGTGCCGATTGATGAAAGATGGCGTCTAAAATGATTGTCCTTTCGAGACCATGGGCGCGAACAGGGTGCTGGCGCAGGTGGACGAGGCCGGTAATCGCGTCCACATCGTAGTGCTGGATGCCTGCCGCAGCATTGCCAATTGTCTAATAAAATAAAAACAACGATGAAACAGGGAATCGAAAGGGAATACAAATGGAAGAGATATCGACAGCGATTTTGACCAACGGATTCCTAGAAGCAATTCGGACCTGGGGCCAATATAAGGCGGGAGTACGCTCCTGGGGCTGGGGGCCTTTAACCGCAAAAAACTTATTTTCTGATTACAATCTAGCAACTCCAGAGAACCCTCCAAGCTTTGATGCCGTTGCAGGCTTGGAGAAAATACGCATAAACTCCACAAGCCTGACGACACCAAAGAGCCGCCAAGCTTTGGATCCACAAGTAGGGGCGGCAGTTAAATATATCATGCAGGAGATGAATGTTCAGCTGGTCAACAATGGCGGCATAAAACCCGGGACAATAGTAGAGAACTTTTCCGATGCGGTAGGTAGTACTATTGCGCAAGCTGCGACTCCAGATTATGTCCCGCCACCTGGCCCACCGCCTCCACTGCAGGCGAACTATTGGGATGCGGAAGCACAACGGGCGGTATATGACGTACCCGAAGGAAAACCCGCGTTAGCGGAATTAAGCAACTCCACGCCGACAACTGAAGCCGAATTAGTGACTCAATTTGGTGATTTTCGTGAAACTCCACCCGAGGGGGTCTAAGCTATGACTTCACTATCGAATTTAGTATTGCCGGTGCAAAGTAAAGCATTACAAGTTCTGGAAGACGACGTGCACGGTTTCAAGCAGCAAATTAGCTGCAATATAAACTGCCAAACAGCCTTCATTGCCGCCAGCACTCAAGGCAAAGATCAAATACGAAAATTCCTACACATTAATCTTACGGGCACAAGTGTTTCGGTTGGTAACCTTGCAGCAAATACTGACCATCAGCGCGGCTATTTTCTAGATCACGTTGAAGTTCAAGCGAGCATTGAGGAGCAAGGTCTGAGACTTTGTTACGACGACCCTTTCACGTCCAGCATTGGGTACACCGAGACGGCCTCCATGTCATTCTCCGTAGAAGCGTCTGGGGGTACTTTAATGGGCACACCGGTAGCCAATATTGGCGTGGGGTGGTCTCAGGGCAACTCAGTTAGCCATTCGTACCCAGATTTTTTGTGCATTAACAATAGCTTCAACAACGGGTTAGTTCACAACTACGTACTGGCTATGCAGGGATATGACATTGCAAACCCTGGATATGGACTTTTGCCCGATGGATTTAAGGGCAATCTCGCCGATAAAATCTGGAATACATTGCAATTTTGGAACCCAGACGACCCTGTATGGGGCAATATAATACTGCCTCGTCGGCGGAATTTATGGGTGGTTTTCCCCCTGCCGAGCGATTTTAGCTGTTGAGTTTATGAACTTATAGAGCTTGCGGCAAGTGGCGTCGAAGGAGTTCTGTTCGGCTTCAGTGATCCGAGGCCAGATCAACGGGCCGCCGTC
>CANJQI010000165.1 GCA_947476215.1 Betaproteobacteria bacterium | reverse complement strand
GAATCTCATCTTCCGTATCTCCTGTAGCAGCTTCGTCCGGTTCATCTGATACCCCCTTCGGGGTAATATGACGACCGGACAGTTGTCGCGCTACAAAACCGGACAGATCACGAACTCGCAACAGGGGTGTGAAAAACTCTTGAAAAAATATAAGCTTCCATCTACTATATGAGAGTCAACATTAGAATCTGATGGATAATCGCAGCGCTCGCTAGGGAATTTCGACAATCTTGTCCGGCAGACACCATTATTGCCAGCTGTCCTTCGTCCTTATCGGCGCGCTGTGGGCGTTGCTTGCGCCATTGACATTGGTTCAGGCGCAGGAACAGGACGTGCCCGTCGCGCCGCGTTTCGAAATCACGAGATTTTCAGTCGAGAACAACACGTTGCTGCCCGCCGCGGAAATCGACCGGGTGGTCGCTCCGTTTGCCGGAAAACAAAAGGATTTCAGTGACATTCAGCGCGCGCTTGAATCGCTGGAGCAGGCCTATAGCAATCGCGGCTACAGCCTGGTGCAGGTATTGTTGCCCGAACAGGACATCACGCGCGGCGTCGTGCGGTTTCGTGTGTTGGAGCCACGCATAGGCAAGGTCGTGGTTGAAGGCAACAAGTTTTATGATGCCACCAACGTGCGCGCCAGTCTGCCCGCATTGAAACCGGGAAGCACGCCGGAGTCCAACAAGATTGCACGCAACTTGCAACTGTTGGCCGAGCATCCGACCAAGCAGACCACGGTCCTGCTGAAGTCCGGCGATACGGAAAACGAAGTCGATGCCACTGTAAAAATCGCCGACGAAAGTCCGCTGAAATTCATATTCACGGCCGACAACAGCGGAACCGTGGCGACCGGGCGCTTCAGGACCGGCATCGCGGTTCAGCATTCGAATCTGTTCAATCGTGACCATACGGTCAACCTGCAGTACACCACCAACCCCGAACATCCAAGCAAAGTAGCGATCTACGGCCTTGGTTACCGTATTCCGCTATACGCATATAACAGTTCGGTGGAGATTTTCGCGGGCTACTCGGATGTGGATTCCGGCACCTTGCAGGGACTGTTTAACGTCAGCGGCAGCGGGACTGTTGCAGGTGTGCGCTATAACCTCCACCTGCCGAAAATTGCCGACTACGAACACAAGCTTTCGTTTGGCCTGGATTATCGCGCGTACAAGAACAATGTCACGTTCCTTGGCGTCTCAACCGTTCCGGATGTCACCGTACATCCGTATAACATTGCGTATAACGGCCTGTGGCGCATGAGTAGCGCCGAGACGGGCTTTTGAACTACTCGCAAAATATCGCGGGTGGAAACGATGGCAGGGATTTCAATGTGGCCCCGGTGGGCTTTGTTTCTCCCGCGCGTGCCGAGGCGACCACCAGCTATGGAATATTCAGAGCGGGTGCGAACTATACGCAGGTATTCGCGAAGGAATGGCAACTGCGCGCGGTGGTGAATGCCCAGTATTCCGGTAATGCGTTGATTTCGGGCGAGCAGTTTGCGTTTGGCGGTCCGGACTCGGTGCGGGGCTTTATCAATCGCGAGGTCGCCAACGATAAGGGGTATTCCGCAAGCGTGGAAGTCTATACACCCGAACTTGGCGCCAAGCTGGGCTGGAAAGATCTGAAGGTGAGACTCCTGACGTTTTACGACATGGGCACCACGGGGCGCAACAAGATACAGCCGGCTGAGCTGTCAGGACAGTCAGGCAGCAGCGTTGGTTTAGGCATGCGTATGGCTTACGGCAAGCTCATGAATCTGCGGGTTGACTGGGCGCAGGTGGTGGACCCCGCGGGCAATCAGGCGCGCAGTGATCAGATGTTGAACGCGAGTCTGGTGCTCGTGTACTGACTTAACGCATGGTTCACAGGCTGGCCGCGGAAAAGGTAATCTTGACCAGATAGATACCCAGGAGCGTCAGCGCAACCGATCCAATGACGTGTATGCCGATCGCAAGCGCGCTCCAGAAATACTCCTTGTAAGTCAGCAGTGTGACGATTTCGCCCGAGAAGGTGGAAAACGTCGACAGTCCGCCCAGAAATCCGGTCGTCATCAACAGCTTCAGTTCCGGTGGGATGACGGTGTAACGCGCCATCAGTTCCATGGCTATGCCCATCAGGAGTCCGGCGATTAGATTGGCGGCAACGGTGCCCAGCGGCACCATCGGAAAGACGGGATTAAGCAGGGCGCCAAGTCCCCAGCGCATCCATGCACCGACCGCGGCACCGCCGCCGACGGCAATCCAGGCATATGAACTCATTGGTCGTTTTCCCTATTCTCGTCGGCTGCAGTTTTCAAGTTCCAGTGTCGGCGGAAGGTCGAAATAACCATCGTCGCGCGGCACAAAGTCGTGTACGGCAATTACCGCATCTAGCGCGATAGCGCCATAAATATGGGGAAAAAGATTGCCCCCGCCTTCCATATTTTCATGGCGGATTTCTGCGTGAATTCTGTCTGTCGCGATGCAGAGCAGGACGAGGTCATGGCGATTGCGAAACAGCCGATTGGCTGTTGCAATGACTTGCTCATTCGTCGAACAATGGATAAACCCTTCGGTATGCAGACTGTCTGCTGCATATGAGCCGATACCTGTCGCCGCATCCCAATCCAGTTTGCGCGTGATATGAAATATGACGGGGGGCCGAAATGCGTTACCTGCGTGCACAGCCATTGGCGTCTTTCTCGCACAGAAACGTGATGTTGTTGGTGCCGGCCGAAACCGGGAATATGAATCGTTTGGTATAGGCGTGATCGGGGCGGCATTCGCCATTGGTTGCGCCATTGATCAGGATGCTGGTGAAGACTATGCCGCGCAGGCTGGCGTGTCTACAGTTGTCGTTGTTGACACCGAACATCGTGATGACAAATGTGTCGTCCGGAAGCCGTATGCGCCGCGTATCGATGCACAACGCACTGAAATCCACGCTGGTGCCGGCACCGGCCTTGTTGATTTTTTCGGCTGTGGAGGTATTCAGTCCTTTGAAGTCTCCTACTTTGCCATAGTGGATGGATATTTTTTGCGCAAGAGGTTCAAAAAACAGCGGGTCGCCAAAACTCGCCTGATGAAATGCCTGCAGCTTATCCACGAGAGCTTCGGCTTGCTCTTTCGATGCGCTTTTGACGCCGGGGAGGCCGGCGGCGATCATGGCCGGCATGATGTATTTCTCGTGCCAGTCAGTGATCTGGTCGCCGGGTTTCGCGGCAAAGGCGGGCACTGGGCACTCCGTGGCGGCACGTAGCGGCCCGTTCGCCAAGCAGGCGTATGCGATCAACGTAGCTGCACGCATCATACTGATCTTCAGTGGGGTCATTTTGGAGTAGTTGCCATGCGTTCGCGATTGAGCAGTCGGCGAGCGGCGCCGTACACGTCACTGGCGGTCATGCCCATGGGCCCTATACCTTGTGCCACCAATTCATCCGCTGCAGCGGCATGCACGTAGACACCTGCGAGCAGAGCCGCTTGCGCGTCCGCTCCCTGGGCCAGCAGCGCGGCTATCATGCCGGTCAGCACGTCGCCCATCCCGGCGCTAGCCATGCCTGCATTGCCGCAGGTATTGATGAACCACGATCCATCCGCAGTCGCACATACGCTGCCAGCGCCTTTCAGCACTACCAGGCTGCAGAAGCGCTGCGCCAGTTCTATCGCGGCACGCACGCGATCCGACTGTACCGCGGCTGTCGATTGTTGCAGTAGACGCGCCGCTTCAGCCGGATGTGGGGTAAGCAGGGTGGGCTCGCTCCGTTCGGTGACCAGTCGTTGCACCGCGCTATCTGCGGCGATCAGATTCAGTGCATCGGCATCAAGTACCAGCGGCAGACGCTTGCGCAATGCGATTACCAGCACGTCGCGCGCCGTCGCGGACATCCCGAGTCCCGGGCCGACCGCGATGCAGTTCAGGTGTTCAAGTTCAAGCACGTCGCTCGCCATGCGCAACATCAGTTCCGGTTGCATGGAATCCACCCCGGGAGCGCCGGTGTCGAGCAGTCCGGCATACACCCGGCCGGCGCCCAGATGCAACGCGGCGCGGCCGGCAAGCAGCGCGGCGCCGACCATGCCCGATGCACCGCCCAGGACGCCTACACTGCCGTAGCTGCCCTTGTGACTGTTGGCGCGGCGCATGGGTAATAACGACTTCATGATGTCGCTGCCGATAACGCGTCCCTGCGCCGTCAATAGCCGTGCCGCATCGAGATCCAGGGTGCGCACGTGGATTTCGCCGCAATAGTCGGGGCCATCCAATGTCAGCAGTCCGGGTTTCAGGGCGATAAATGTTGCGGTGTGGGTGGCATTTACGGCGTGACCGCGCACGGCGCCGGTATCCGAATCGAGTCCACTGGGTACGTCCAGCGCAAGCACCGTCGTATCAAGCGCATTGATGGCGGTTATCAGTTGCGCATGGCGGCCAGCGATGTCGCGTTTGAGGCCTATGCCAAATAATCCGTCCACGACCAGGTCCCAGCGCTTGCCGTGTGGTAATTCGCTCGCGTTAGTTCCGCCGCAGTCACGCCATGCATCGTGCGCCGCACGGGCATCCACCGGCAGTTTTGCCGCGTCGCCGGCGAATACCAGTTCTACCTGGAACCACCATGATTTGAGATGTCGCGCGACGACAAATGCGTCGCCGCCATTGTTTCCGGGGCCGGCGACGACTAATACACGTCCGCCGCCGGTGGTCAGTTCGCGCGCGATAGCGGCCGCCGCCAGTCCGGCCCGTTCCATCAGTCCCGGCGTCGACAGCCCGGCCACTGCGCGAGCCTCAAGTCCGCGTATGCCGTCAGAGCGATAAATGGGCGCGTATGTGGAGGAACTGAATGTCATGTTGAACGGGACTATTGGTCTTTTCCAGATTCATGACATACATCTGTCATTCCGGTGAAAACCGGAATCCAGAAGGATTTCCGCAGTTACCCTCCGTGGCTCTGGGGCCCAGCGTGCGCCGGGACGACGGTACCTATAATAAAACGTGTCATGAATTGTGAGAGTTTCAACAGTTTAACCTAACTCCCCAGTCGCCGGTACGCCGACTGGCGATGGATTCCGGTAAAATCCACTTTTACGGATATCGCGCATTTCATGTCTGCATTCCTTAGCTTGCGTGGGCGCAATGCCCTTACGCAGTTCCGCTTGAGCAAGCTCGATTTCGCTTTGCGACAGGCGGGCTTACAGGTATTCGGCATATGCGCCGAGTACTGGCATTTTGCGAGCGCCTCACGGGAGCTGAGTGTCGGTGAGCGTTCCGTTCTGGATCGTATACTCACCTACGGTCCACAAACCAGTAACGGGGAGTCGGCGGGTCAGTTGCTGCTGGTGGTGCCGCGCTTAGGCACCATCTCGCCGTGGGCATCCAAGGCCACCGACATTGCGCGCCAGTGCGGACTCGGCGTCATCGAACGTATCGAGCGCGGAACCGCGTGGCATGTGCGTGGTGCGGATGGAGAACTGACGACCTCGGGGCTGGCAGCGTTTTCAGCGCTCATCCATGATCGCATGACGGAGACCGTGCTTCACAATTTCGATGAGGCACAGCAACTCTTTCAACAGTTCCAGCCGCAGCCGCTGAAGTCCGTCGACGTTCTGACGGGCGGGATAGACGCGCTTCAGGGCGCCAATCTCAGCATGGGATTGGCGCTCTCGGACGACGAGATCGACTATCTGTGGCAGAACTTCTCGCGACTGAAACGCAATCCGACCGACGTCGAACTGATGATGTTCGCGCAAGCCAACTCGGAACACTGCCGTCATAAGATATTCAACGCCGACTGGGTCATAGATGGACAGCGGCGCGACAAATCGCTGTTTTCGATGATACGCAATACGCATCAATTGCATCCCGAGGGCACGGTAGTCGCCTATTCCGATAATTCCTCGATTATTGAAGGCGCGCGCGTGCAACGCTTTTACCCATCGGCCGACGGTAAATATGGGTACACCGAAGACGATACCCATATTTTGATGAAGGTCGAAACCCACAACCACCCAACCGCGATATCGCCTTATCCCGGCGCCGCGACGGGCGCTGGGGGAGAACTGCGCGACGAAGGCGCCACCGGACGCGGCGCCAAGCCCAAAGCGGGCCTGACCGGATACACCGTATCCAACCTCAACATCCCAGGATTCGAGCAGCCGTGGGAGAGTCTGAATGACGCGACCGCATTCACTCATCACACATCACTAATCACTAATCACCGGACGTACGGCCGTCCCTCCCGTATCGCCTCCGCCTTGCAAATCATGCTCGACGGTCCGATCGGTGGCGCTGCGTTCAACAATGAGTTTGGCCGCCCCAACCTGTGCGGTTATTTCCGTACTTATGAGATGCAGGTCGCGGGCGAGATGCGCGGATATCACAAGCCCATCATGTTAGCCGGTGGGCTGGGTAATATTTCTGCTCGACACTCGTATAAGCAGGGGTTGGAGGCGGGTGCGTTGCTGATACAGCTGGGCGGTCCGGGCATGCTGATAGGCCTGGGTGGTGGCGCCGCATCAAGCATGCAGACCGGCAGCAATATCGAAAACCTGGACTTCGATTCCGTGCAACGTGGCAACGCGGAGATCCAGCGCCGCGCACAGGAGGTCATAGACCGCTGTTGGGCGCTGGGTGAGGACAATCCCATACGGTCCATACACGACGTGGGCGCAGGCGGCTTGTCGAATGCGTTGCCCGAACTCGTACACGGCGCGCAACGTGGCGGTCAATTTGATCTGCGCGCGGTGCCGACGGAAGAGCGTGGTATGTCACCGCTGCAGATCTGGTGCAATGAAGCGCAGGAGCGTTATGTACTGGCCATCGCACCGGAAAGTCTGCCCTTGTTTCGTGATATCTGTGAGCGAGAACGCTGTCCGTTTTCAGTGGTAGGCAATGCCACGGCCGAGGATCGCCTAGCGGTGCGTGATCCCATGTTTCATAACACGCCGATAGACATGGAATTATCGGTACTGCTGGGCAAGCCGCCGCGCATGTTGCGCGATGTGTCGCACCGCGCGGTTTCGTTGCCGCCTTTGGACTGCTCGGGCATTGATCTGGCTGAGGCGTGCAGTCGGGTGCTGCGCCTGCCTGCGGTCGCGGACAAGACGTTTTTGATTTCGATCGGCGACCGCACCGTGGGGGGCATGAGTGCGCGCGACCAGATGGTGGGGCCATGGCAGGTTCCGGTCGCCGATGTGGCGGTAACGCTGCTCGGGTTCCATGAATACCGTGGCGAGGCGATGGCCATGGGCGAACGCACGCAGCTCGCGCTGATAGACCCGGCCGCGAGCGCGCGCATGGCGGTGGGTGAAGCGATTACGAACATCGCCGCGGCCAGCATAGCAAAGCTCGGCGATATCAAGTTGTCGGCAAACTGGATGGCATCGGCCGGGCATCCGGGCGAGGATGCCGCACTTTACGACATGGTCCATGCTGTGGGCATGGAATTGTGTCCGCAACTGGGTATCAGTATACCGGTGGGCAAGGACTCGATGTCGATGAAAACCGCGTGGACAGAGGGTGACGAGAAAAAGAGCGTCACTTCACCTGTCTCGCTGATCGTCTCCGCGTTTGCGCGCGTTACCGATGCCCGCAACACGCTGACGCCGCAGTTGCGCACCGACTGCGGCGACACGGATCTCATTTTGATGGATCTGGGCGCAGGCAGAAACCGCATGGGCGGATCAGCGCTGGCGCAGGTGTACGGACAGACCGGCAACAGTGCGCCGGATGTCGACGATCCACGGATGCTGTGCGCATTTTTCAACGTCGTGCAGCAGTTAAACCGGGATGGCAAGATCCTCGCCTATCACGATCGTTCGGATGGCGGCATGTTCGTTACGCTGTGCGAAATGATGTTCGCCGGACGCTGCGGCATCTCGCTTGAGTTGGGGCCGGTCGCCGCAGAGGACAATTTGCTCCCGATACTGTTCAGCGAAGAACTCGGCGCGGTGATACAGGTGCGCAATGCCGACTGCACGGATGTCGTTTCAGCCTTGGCTGCGGCGGGATTGGGCAAAGTGTCGCATCGCATAGGAAAAGTCAACGGGCAGGATACGTTGTCCATAGCCGCGAACAATGCGCGCGCGTACTCGAACGAACGCGTGGAACTGCATCGCGCCTGGTCGGAAACCACTTTTCACATGCAGCAACTACGGGATAATCCCGAATGCGCGCTGCAGGAGTTCGAGCGCATACGGGATACGAATGATCCGGGCTTGGTGCCGCATCTGACATTTGATGTCGCGGACGACGTGACGACGCCATTTGTCAAATGCGCAAAACCGCGTATCGCGATACTGCGCGAGCAGGGCGTTAACGGTCAGACCGAGATGGCGGCGGCGTTCGAGCGCGCGGGATTCGAGCCGTTTGACGTGCATATGAGCGACATCATCGCCGGGCGCGTTAATTTGACCGGTTTCAGGGGATTCGTGGCGTGTGGCGGGTTCTCATACGGTGACGTATTGGGCGCGGGGGAGGGGTGGGCCAAGTCGATCCTGTTCAACCCCAGAGCGCGCGATGAATTTGAGTCCTTTTTCAAGCGCCCCGACACCTTTGCGCTGGGCGTATGCAATGGTTGTCAGATGATGAGCAATCTGCATGAAATTATTCCGGGCTCGGAATCGTGGCCGCATTTCGTGCGTAACAAGTCGGAGCAGTTCGAAGCGCGATTCGTGATGGTCGAGGTCATGCCATCGCCATCTTTATTCTTCGATGGCATGGCGGGTAGCCGGTTGCCGGTGGCAGTGGCGCATGGCGAAGGGTATACGGAGTTTTCGGGCGACGATCAGCGCGGCGGCGCGCAGGTGGCGCTGCGTTTTGTGGACCATCA
This sequence comes from Betaproteobacteria bacterium, assembly GCA_947476215.1. GTDB lineage: Bacteria > Pseudomonadota > Gammaproteobacteria > Burkholderiales > SG8-41 > PALSA-1004. Next base: position 2,998 of record CANJQI010000165.1, on the reverse strand, counting down.
GGGGCACGCCACGGACATGTACCCGTACAATCCCAATGGTTCGCAGGCAGGTATCACAGGTCTGACGAATTCCGACGGGCGATACACTATCCTCATGCCGCACCCTGAACGGGTGTTCAGAACCGTTCAGAACTCATGGCACCCGGAGTCATGGGGCGAGGATGGCCCGTGGATGCGCATGTTCAGGAACGCGCGCAAGTGGTGCTGCTGAGATTTGTAAGCGGTGAGCAGTAAGTAGTTGGCAGAAAAATCGCCAACCCTTTGTCGCCCGCGCGCATCTCACGAATACCGGCTTACCACTCACTGTTCACCGTTTACCGATCACCGAACTTACTCGATCTTGGCCTTCGCGCGCAGGTCCGTGACAACTTTCTGCATAATCTGCTGCTGCATTTGCTGCGCGATGTTGTTTTTGACTTCTTCGAACGGAGGCACCTTGGTTGGACGTTCGTCATCGAGTCGAATGACATGCCAGCCAAACGGGCTTTGAACCGGAGTGTCGGTTAGCTGTCCTTTTTTAAGCTTGACCAGGGCGTCGGAGAATGGCTTGACGTAGCGATTGGGGGGGCTCCAGTCGAGATCACCGCCACGGCCCTTGGAGCCGGTATCTTCGGATTTTTCAGCGGCCAGTTTGTCGAAACTGCCGCCTTTTTTCAGTTGCGCGATGATCTGCTTGGCTTCGTCTTCCTGCTTGACCAGGATGTGTCTAGCCTTGTATTCCTTGTCGCCAAACTGCACTTTGACGCTCTCATATTCCTTGCGCAGGACCTCGTCTGTAATAGGATTCGCTTTCATGTGGTCCTGCATGTAGGCGTTGATCAGGACCTGCTGTCTGCTCAGCAGCAATTGCGTGGAAATCTCGGCATTCTTGTCCAGGCCCTTCTTGACCGCTTCCTGGGCGACCAATTCCTGATTGACGAGTACTTCGCGAATGCGGGTGCGCAGTTCGGGGGACTCGGGCTGTCCTTGTGCTACCGCGTTTTTCACCAGAACGTCGGCGCGGCTTTGCGGGATCGTGATGCCATTGACCTTGGCAACGCCCGACTGGCCATGGGCCGCGGATATGGCGAACATGCCGGCGATAACCAGCATCGGTGCCCGGGATATTTTCAGGTGTTTCATTTCAAGTCCTTATAGTCTGATTAAATTTCATCGGGAGTATATGCTTTGATGCTTAATGCGTGAATTTCCTGCCCCAGCATTTTTCCCAGCGCCGCATGTATCATGCGATGGCGCGCCTGTGTGGTTTTGCCTTCGAATTGCGGCGATACGATGATCAGTTGAAAATGCCCGCCGCCGCCCTTGGCTCCGGCGTGACCGGTATGTTTTTCACTGTCATCGATCAGCTCCACGCTATCCGGAGTCAACACGGCCAGCCGTTCTTCAATACGCTCTAGCGTGTCCACGAGCGCCTTGCGTCTCGGCGGCCTGACGCCAGTGCCGAAATCGAGCACTTCATTTCTTGACTTCCTCGAGGTCGATGTGTTTCGCCAGCATCAACGCCTGCAAAACGACAAATACCAGCATCAGTCCCATGCCGCCGAATAACTTGAAGTCGACCCAGATGTCCGTCGTATAGTTGAACGCGACATACAGATTGAGCACACCCATGAAGGTGAAAAACCCCGCCCAGCTCAGCAGCAGCTTGCGCCACACGGGGTCCGGCAGCGTCATCTGCTTGTCCATCATGGCCTTGATCAGGTTCTTGTGAAAACCGAGTTCGGTTACCAGCAGTACGGCAGAAAAAAGCCAGTAAAGAACCGTGGGTTTCCACTTGATGAACATCTCGTCGTGCAGCAGCAGAGTGGCGCCGCCAAAAACGACGATGACGCCCAGGCTGACCCAAAGCATTTTTTCGACTTTGTGGTGCCGGAACCATACCCAGCCGATCTGCAGAAAAGTCGCGGCGATCGCCACTATCGTCGCGAGATAAATGTCGGCCGTGAACTTGAAAGCAACGAAAAAAAGTATGACTGGAAAGAGGTCGAATAAAAACTTCATAAGGCCTTAATTATCTTGGATATTTGCTGCCGTGTCTATTTCTTGTCGAATTTCAGCGCGGCCGAATTGATGCAGTAACGCAGTCCCGTAGGCTTGGGTCCGTCCTCGAATACATGGCCCAAGTGCGCATCGCAACGGCTGCACATGACTTCGGTGCGGCGCATGAAGTGGCTGTTGTCGTCTTCGATTTTGACGTTTTCATTGACCGCCGGTTGCCAGAAACTGGGCCAGCCCGATCCGGAATCAAATTTGTGGTCAGAGCGAAACAGTTCGACGCCGCAGCACACGCATTGGTATGCACCTTGGTCGTGGTTATCCCAATACGCTCCGGTGAAGGCCGGCTCCGTGCCTTTCTGGCGAGCGACCCGAAATTGCTCGGGCGTCAGATCCTGTTTCCAGTCTTTGTCGCTCTTGATGATTTTGTCGGTCATGTGCGGCCTCTCCGGGGAACAGTTAATCGGTGATCTTGGCATCCAAATGTTACGCGGTGCCCGCATTAGTCGTTGGGTGGCGCGAAAACTTTCGGTCAATTCACGTGCTCTAAGGCGGTCCCTAATGCCTCAGTCACCAATTAAAGCGTAACTCTCTCGTAGGGTGGGTTGGCGTAGCGTAACCCACCGGCATCGTATCGCCGGCGCAAGACGCGACGCAGTTGCGCGTTGCACCGGATCTCGTCGCTTGCGCGTTGACCAAAATATGGCGGAAGGCGCTACGCTTTTCCGCCCTACGTCGACATCTTTTCAAGCTGAGTCATACAAAAACAGGTCGTTGCCTTGCGGGCAGCGGCCTATTGAGCTATTCAAGGTCCGACCTTAGGCGGCTGCCAGCAATTCCCTCAGCACGTACGGCAATATTCCGCCATGCGCGTAGTAGTCGATCTCGATCGGCGTGTCTATGCGCAACTTGAGCGGTATCTGTTCACTCTTGCCGTCCTTGCGGCGTATGGTCATGGTCACGTCCTGCATAGGCGTAATTCCCTTCTCGATGCCGCTGATAT
>CANJQI010000164.1 GCA_947476215.1 Betaproteobacteria bacterium | reverse complement strand
GGGGGCGCGGCATTCAACGACTTGATCGCGGGTCAGGTGCAACTGATGATACCGACCGCCGGCGCCGCGTCGGCACATATCCGCTCGGGCCGGCTGAAGGCGCTGGCGGTCACTACAGCACAGCCGTCCGCGCTCACACCCGGATTGCCTACGGTGGCCGCGGCCGTGCCGGGTTACGAAGCCGTGTCGTCGTTCGGTGTGTTCGCGCCTGCCGGCACGCCGCCAGCCGTCATCAATCGGCTCAACGCCGAGATTGCCCGCGTGCTCGGCCGGCCCGACGTCAAGGAGCGATTCTTGAATGCCGGCGTCGAGACCATAGGCAGTTCACCGCAGCAGCTTGCCGCGGTCGTGAAATCGGAAATGACACGGTTGGGAAAACTTATCCGGGACTCCGGAATTCGCGCACAATAAGCGCAAGCTGAACTCACGAAATGGATACCGCAAAATGGTACGCGCAAAAGACGGCACTGAAGTTATCGAAAACCTGACACCGGTAATCTCTCCGGGTTCGGGTATCGAACACTGGGGCTCATCCTATTTCGGGCCGCGCTACAGCGCGGCGGAAATTTCCGCTGGACCGCAGGCGCTGATGACGCAGATGGGGTCGAACGAAACCATATTGCCGCACTTTCACGGTGTCGCCCAATTTCAGATTTTTCCATCGGGCGCGGGGATGATGGGCAAAACGGAAGTGCGTCCGTTGATGCTGCAATACAAGGATCATCACAGCGCCTATGGACCGCTCATCGCCGGGCCGCACGGGTTGACGTTTATCGCACTGCGCAACCGCATCGGCGATTCCGCGCCGGTTTACCTTTCCAAGCCGGGCTATAAGGAAAAACTCAAGCCCAGCAAACGGCGCAACTGGATCTCACCGCATATTGCTTTATCCACCCGGCCGGTCCTGCAGTTCCGCAAAGAAGCCGCTTGGGAGCCTGTTTTCGAGCCTGAGAAGATCAAGGATGAGTTGTCGGCGCAACTGCTGCGGCTCGGCAGCGGCATGTCGGCGATGGGGCCGGACCCGGCCATAGGCGGCGGCTATTACGTGTTTGTCGCTAACGGCAGTATGGAGGTCCAGGATCGGACTTTGCCGGTATCGTCCCTGGTTTTCGTTGAGCCCGGCGAGGCTGCGCACGAAATCAAGGCAGGCCGCGTGGGACTTGAGGCGCTGGTGATGCAGTTTCCCAAGGATGACGATTAGCGGCGATGGATGGGACGATTTCTCGTCACATCGATCATAGCTCCCCTCTTTTTAAATCGCCGATATGTTACCTGTGGTGCGAGTGTTGAAACTTTCCAAGTCAGAGACACTGCGCCCTCGGTTCCCCTGCTCTGCTCAAGTGTGCCCTTGTCGCGGAGGGATGCGTATCTACACATCTCAATTACGAGGCCCCTTCCCCCCTTGCGGGGGACGGGATGGGGGGTAGGTTTGGAGGATAATCTATTTGCCACGCAATTTCTCCCCTCATCTCTGAAGCGAGAATGAACTCAACATTCCAAATGCTCGCGCGACTGATCCTGACCGTGCTCCTGGTCATTGCTTCACTTTCGGCAATGGCCCAGAGCGAGCCTATCGGCATCGTGATCATGCATGGCAAAGGCGGGGCGCCGACCAGGTTCGTTTCGGATTTGGCGAGGGCACTGGAGAGCAAGGATTATCTCGTCGCCAACCTCGAGATGCCCTGGTCCGGGCGACTGATGTTCAGTTTACCGGTGAGCAAGGCCGAGGTGGACGTCGATGCTGCCGTGACGGGGTTACGCGCGAAGGGTGCGAAAAAAATATTCATCGCCGGGCACAGCCTGGGCGGCGTATTCACGATCCATCTCGCGGGCAAGCAAACGGTGGACGGTGTCATAGCCATCGCACCAGGAGGCGATACCGCGAACCCGTTTTATCGTGGCAATATCGCCGCCTCAATTTCCCGGGCTCAGCAACTCATTGCAGAGGGCAAGGGCAAAGAGCCGGTGCAGTTGGATGACTATGAAGGGGGCAAAGGCAGGTATCAGATCAACACGGTTCCTGAAACTTTCGTGACCTGGTATGAGTTAGACGGCGCCATGAATCTCACCCGCGCGGCGCGCGCCGTCTATCCGGGGACACCGGTGTTATGGATTGCGCCAACACGGGATTATCCCGCCCTGGTCAAGTCGGGCCCCGGTTATTTTGGCATGCTGCCGCCCAACTCATATACCCGGTTTTATCGGCTCGAATCCGATCATCTTCAAGCGCCTGCGGCCTCGGTGGACGAGATCGTGCGCTGGACTCGGGAGGTCGCAGCGGCTCAACCGCACTGACTGGGAAAGCGGATAGTGTCACGACCGACTGAGCCGTGATTTAGCTGTATTTAATTTTTCGCGGGCACGTAATCATCCGGCGCGCCGGGCGGGATCGGCGGATGCGCCTTCAGGCTTTCCTGGAATGCGTGGATCATGTACCGCAGCGGCGTGCGCACCCAGCTGAATTCGTTGCCGACGTCGCATTCCTCCTTGGGGTCGCGCGTCAGGTTGAAGATGTAGGGCGTCTCCAGGTGGTTGGCGCCCGCGTTCGGCTCGCGTTCCAGCACAATGTGCATCTTCCAGTCGCGCCACTTGGCCGCGCGCAGTTCCTGCTTGATGTAATAGACGAAGCCCTCGCGGTTCGATTTCGGTTGCTGGCCGGTGAAAAAGTCGAGCTGGTCGACACCGTCGATCATGCGGTCCTTGGGCGTTTCGGCACCGACCACGCGCGCAAGCGTGACATAGAGATCGGTGATGTGGACGATTTCATTGGTGACGCCGCCGGGTTGGATCTTGCCGGGCCAGCGCAGCATGAAGGGTACGCGTAGCGCGCCTTCCATGGCGGTGTGATAGGTGCCGCTCCACGGGCCCGCGGTGCCGCGCCACGGCTGCCGGAATTCCGGGCCGTTGTCGCTGCCGAACAGGAACAACGTGTTCTCGCGCAGACCCAGCGCATCCACGGCGTCGAGGATCTGGCCGACGCGAAAGTCCATCTCGTGCATGGAATCTGCAAAATCGCCGGCGCCGGTCTTGCCCGCGAAGTCGCGGTGCGGGAGCGTCGGATAGTGCAGGTGGGTAAGCGGCACGTAGGCGAAGAACGGTTTCTTCGCCTTGGCCTGCCGCGTCATGAAGTCGATGGTTTTTGCAGTCAGGTCAGAATCGATGCGGCGGCGCGCTTCCAGGTCGTATACGTGCACGTTATTTGCCGGCTGTCCCTTCACGCCTTCCATCACGTAGGGCAGCGGCACGACCTGCGGATCGAAACCGGGAGATGCCATGAACATGCTCTCGTTGGTGGTGCGCGGAATGCCGTACCATTCATCGAAACCGCGGTCCTTGGGGTAGCGGCCTTCCTTGTCGCCCAGATGCCATTTGCCGAAGCAGGCGGTGGCGTAGCCCCTGCCCGCGATGAGTTGCCCGAGCGTGATCTCCCAGGGGATGATGCCCTGCGGCAGTCCGGCCGGCACCGACTGCAGCGCGCCGGTGCGGATGGGGTAGCGTCCGGTCATCAGCGCGGAACGGGTGGGCACGCAATCCGATTCAACATTGAAGTTGAGAAACTTGAGCCCCTCTGCCGCAAGCGCATCGATGCGCGGCGTGGGCGCGCCGCGCAGCGCACCGCCTCCGTAGCAGCCGAGCTCACCCCAGCCGAGGTTGTCGGCGAGTATCAGGACGATGTTGGGCGGGGCGGTGGTGGTGGCGTTCATGCAGTGGGCTCCATTGGGATATGGGATCTGAAAAAGTTCATTCGCCGTCCATGACCGGGCGCTCCCGGCCGGCCGGCCGGTATTTTCGGCGCAGCTTGTCGAGACGTTTGCCGAAGCGCGCTTCAAGTTGCGGACCGAGCGCTGCGTAAATCTCGGCGAAATAGATTTCGTGCAGCAGCAGGGTCTCGATCACGTAGATGATCGACTGGTCGCGGGCGTAGGAGCCCACCACCTTGTCGGTGTGTGTGACGATCATCGTGCCGTGGCTGTCGAAGGTGGCGGTGAGCAGGAAGTCGGCGGCGCCATGCGGCTGGCCGTCACCTTCGTGCGGGAATACCTTGATGCCGCGGTGGGCGCGCAGCGCGGCAAGATTTTCACCAAAGGCGACGATCCGGATCGTGACGCCACGGCAGGCTGCTTTCACAAGCGCATCGCGGTATGGCTCGATCAGCGCGGCAGGTGCTTTGATCCAGACATGATCGCGGGCGCCTTCGATCAATTCGGTGAATTTGTCGCGTACATCATTGGCGCCGCGGTACAGCCACACGTAAGCGCTTTCTTCGGCCTTGGTGTCGCGTTTGACCGCCCGCACGACGTCTTCGCACAGCCCGGCCGTATTGCGCTGCAGTCGCCGAAAAAATTGTTCGGGATCGACCGGCACGTAGCGCACGGGATGTTCGGTGACCGGCTGGACCGCGCCCTTGGCTTCGAGATTGCGCAGTGCGCCATAGACATTGGCGCGAGGCAGCCCGGTTACCTTGGCGATTTCGTAGGCGGTGGCGGGCTGGCGGGCGGCGAGTGCGGCGTAGGACTTGGCCTCGTATTCGGAAAAGCCCAGTTCGCGCAGGGTCGTGGCAAGCGGTTGGGCAGGAGAGCGGGAGGCGGTGGCACGCGGCTGCATAGTAGTTGTGAATACTACTACTAAAGTGCTATGCTGTCAAAAAATGACAGGGTGATCGAAGCAAACAGCGACGCGGCGGCGGCCAGAGGCGGCATTTTCTTGCGGCAGTCGGCAATCGAGGACAAGCGATGCATCGTTTTCACGTTGTGCACTGGTTTCTGGTAGCGCTGGTGGCCGGAAGTCTTGCCGGCTATCGTGGTGCGGCGGAAGCGCAGGCCTGGCCCACCAAGCCGCTACGGCTGGTCGTTCCATATGTGCCCGGTGGGGCCACCGACCTCGTGTCGCGGATGGTCGCCGAGCCTCTGGGCGGCGCGCTGGGGCAGCAGGTCGTCGTCGACAACCGGCCGGGCGCGACAGGCACTATCGCTTTTGACAACGTCGCCAAGTCCACACCGGACGGCTACACGCTCATTACGACGGCGGATTCGCTGACGCTGCTGCCATCGGTATTCAAGAACATCACTTTCGACCCGCGCACCAGCTTTGCGCCGATCGCATTGATGTCGACGCAACCACTGGTGCTGGCTGTGCATGTCTCGACACCTGCGGCTAGCGTAAAGGAGTTTATTGCTCTCGCGAAAGCAAAGCCCGGCACGCTGACCTTTGGTTCATCAGGCCTCGGCACTTCGCAGCATCTTGCAGGCGAGCTGATCAAGAAGATAACCGGCATCGACATGCAGCATGTGGGCTACAAAGGTGGCGGCCAGGCCATCATCGAACTGTCAGGCGGACAGGTGTCGGCAGCCGTCCTCGGTTCCTCGACCGTCATCCCACAGATGAAGGCCGGGCGCGTACGCATTCTCGCCGTCACGTCCAAGAAGCGTTCCGCCGCCTTGCCCAACGTGCCTACGCTTGCGGAATCCGGACTCACCGGCTTCGACGTGTACCAGTGGACGGCAATGCTGGCGCCCGCAAAGCTTCCGAAACCACTCATTGCGAAATTGAGTGCCGCCGTGACGGGCGTGTTGAAGCAGCCCGCCGTGCGCGCGCAGCTGGAGGCCGCCGGCTTTGAGGCGCAGGCGGGTTCGCCGGCGGAAGTCGAGGCGCTGATCCGCGACGGCATGGATCAATGGGGCCGGCTGATCAAGGAACTGAAGATCGACCCGAGCTGAACTGCGTCGTCCAATTGCTTGTTGACCATGCGTTATACCTCCCGACATTTGCTTGAAGGTATGGCGCATAAAATGACAATTGGTTGTCATGAATTGTGGAAAGATCAATAGTTGATCAAGGGCTCCTGCCATGTCTGACGATTTGCTCGCTCCGCACGATTCCGCTCATACCGATCCGCCCGAAAGCCCGCCAGTGGAGGCAACTTGCCCGAGCGGCGTGCCCGAAGGCGCGCGCTGCCTGCGCGGTCGGGATTCCATGGGTGCGCATTACATGATCGTCATTCCCCGTCAGTGGAGCGGCGTCCTCGTAGTGCACGCCCACGGAGGACCACCGCTGGGCGAGCCCATAGCGTCGCGCGTGGAGGAGGACATCAAGCGCTGGTCGGTGGCCGTGCGCATGGGCCACGCTTGGGCGGGGTCCGTGTTTCGCCAAGGTGGTTTTGCCGTGACCTCGGCAGCGCAGGACACCGAGCGTCTGCGCAGAATTTTTGTCGAGCACGTCGCCAAGCCGACGCGCACCGTCATACATGGTCAATCGTGGGGCGCGCTGGTTGCAACCAGGGCCGCCGACCTTTATCCCAAATCGTGGGATGGCATGTTGCTGACCAGCGGCGCCGTGGGCGGGTTGCTGGCCTATGAGTTCAGGCTCGACTTGCGGGTGATTTATCAGTACCTCTGCAACAATCACCCTACGCCGGATGAACGCGCTTATCCACTATCCATTGGCTTACCCAAGGACAGCACATTCACTGAGGAAGATCTTGCCGTCCGGGCAGACGAAGCCTTGGGCGTACTAAGACCAGCAGCACAACGCAGTCTGGAGCAGGCGCGCAGGCTTCGAACTCTCGTCAATCTGCTGAAGATCCCGGAAGCAGGGGTGATCGATCAATTGCGATGGGGCACATGGGCTCTGCGGGACGTGGTCGAAAAGCACGGCGGGAGCCCCGTGGGCAACGACACTGCTTGCTACAGCGGATCGGAAGATGACGCCTCGCTGAACGCGACCGTATTGCGCTACCGCGCTGACCCTGCTGCCAGGGCGCGCTTCGCCGCTGAAACTGAATACAGCGGGCGGTTTCCGATGCCCGTGTTGACCGTGCACGGCATCCAGGACCCGACCTGTTTCGTCGAGGTTCACGACGTCCTGCGATGCCGGATGCGCGCCGCAGGTCATGAGCACAATCTGGTGCAGACGTTCGTGGATTCGGATCAGCACAGTTATCTGGGCGACGATATTTACCCTCCGCTGTTCGAAGCACTGCTACGCTGGATCGAGAACGGCGACAGACCCACGCCGCATCAAATTGCAGATCGCTGCAGGGCGATAACCCCGGCGGCACTGCCGCCCTGCGGTTTCGTGGCCGATTACGTGCCCGGACCACTCGCCTCGCGCGTTCATCCGCGATAGCGCAGGCGGCTGCAAGATTACAACTACGCTCATTGATCTCGAGATGAGTTCTTCTATTTGGCTCAGCGCAACACCCTGAATTGGCACACTCATAAGTATCATTGCGGGATCTATTGTCACCATCCAAGGAGAACAGGCATGTCGAAATCGAACCTGAAGCCGTCTGCAATTCTTTCCAGCCTGCTCGTCGCCACGCTTCTCACTGCCAGCAGCAAGCCAGCTTTGGCCCAAAGCTCCGCTGACACCTACCCATCGAAAGTGGTCACGCTGGTCAACCCATTCGTGGCCGGAAGCACCACCGACGGCGACGCGCGGCCGCTGCTGCAATACCTCACCGCGGCCCTCGGCAAGTCTTTTGTCGTCGACTACAGGCCCGGCGCAGGCGGCATACTGGGAAACAACTACGTCGCCAAAGCCAAGCCGGACGGCTACACCCTGCTCATCGTATCCACCAGCTTCACCAGCAATTTTGCGCTACGCGACAACGTGCCCTATTCGTACAAGGACTTCGCCCCAGTGTCGCTGCTCAGCAGGCGCCCTGTGATTCTGGTGGTGACGCCGTCCTTGCCAGTAAAAAGCTTCGCCGAATACCTGGCCTACGCCAGGGCTAATCCCGATAAGCTCAACTGGGGCACCAGCGGCGCCGGCAGCATCTTTCACATGGCCGGCGCCTACCTCGCTGCCGCCACTGGAACCAAGATAACCTTCGTCCACTACAAAGGCAACGCGCAGGGTTTTGTCGACCTTGTCGCCGGACGTACGCAGGTCAGCCCGATGACGACCTTTGCTGCGCTACCCTACATCAAGGCTGGACAGGTCCGCCCCATCGCTCACCTGACCGCCAGCCGCTCCAGAGCCATGCCCAATCTTCCCAGCGTCGCCGAACTTGGTGTGGTGGGCTACGACTACAGCGGTTGGGGGGCCATACTCACCACGGGCGGCTCACCGGCAACCGTGGTCAACAAGCTCGCTACAGCGATTGCCGCTTATACCCGCCTGCCCGATGCTGCGGCACGGGCCGTCCGCGAAGGCTACGAGTTGGAGAGCAGTACCCCCGAGGCACTGGGCAAGTTCATCGAGAGCGAAGTCGCGCGATGGGGAAAAGTGGCTCGGGAAAACAATATCAAGGCCGGCGACGAATAGGCAAAATCGACCAGCTGCTTGTCGCCGGTAGCCGATTGTCTATAACAACTGTCACCTCAGTGGTGTTCAAGCCATTGCGAACGGACGGGTTACCTGACGAAGATCTTCGATTTCATCAAGGTTCCAGATTCGCGATAGCGCCGTTTTGATGCGTCTTGCGCCTAGTACTGGCTCGGCCAGCCTTCGAAACTTGGCTTCTATTTCCGTGTCCGTCATTGGGTTCCTGGGATGCCCCTTGGCATAGAGGATCTCTTTCACGAGTTGCCTGCCTGAGCGCAGCGTGAGTTCGAGTCGGAAGCCATTGGCTTCAGGGTATGCCCGCGTGTAGTCTTCATCGGCGTGGACTTCGATCTTCTGCATCAGTGCATGGAGTCGGGAATCGCGGATGCGTTCCTTGGTGAAATCATCAAGCCAGATGTCGCCCCGGGTAAGAGCCACGGCGAGCACGTAAGGCAAACTGTGATCGGCGGTCTCGCGCGTGGTGGGGTGCCATTTTTCACGGCTGTCAGCGGTTACGTTCACGGCGTGGTCATAGGTGGAAACCACCAGCTTCTCAATCTCGTCCACCTTGCCGTCAATCAGATGATGCAGTTCTATTGCCGGGCCTATTGCGCACTGGCCTTCGTAGGCTGTCGGATAATATTTGAACTTGGCATCTTCAACCTTGAACATACATACGCGTTTTACCGGTGGAGTGCGAAGCTGCCGCATCCGGGCTTGATGGCGAATCGACGAGCGTCGCAGCAGCTATAATAAATTTTTCTTCAGGGAGAGAAATATGGATCAATCACTGCGTAACGCCGGCACGAACGCGGCCCTGTCCGGCGTGAGGGTCCTGGATCTCGGCCAGTTTGATGCGGGTGCCATGTGCGCGGAAATTCTGGCCTGGTATGGGGCGGACGTTGTCAAGCTCGAGCCCCCGTCAGGCGTCTGCGCGCGCCATGCCACTACGGAAAAGCCGGGGGTGGATTCCTACGAATTCATACTGTTGAACGCCAACAAGCGCAGCGTGACGTGCGATCTCGAATCGACGGCCGGCAAGGAGAGTTTGAGCAAACTCATCGCCAGCGCGGACGTGGTCGTGGAGAACATGGCACCGGGGGTCGTCGAGCGCCTGGGATTTGGCTACGATGTGGTCAGGGAGCTTAACCCACGGATCATTTTTGCCCAAATCAAATGCTTTGCCTCCGGCGGTCCGCGCGCTTATTACCTGGGCACTGATATGGTTGCCCAATCGATCGGGGGGCTGGTATCGCAAACCGGATTTGAGGGAGGGGCGCCCTTGATGGCCGGGCCTACCGCGGGCGACACGGGCGTGGCATTGCATTGTGCCCAGGGCATCCTCGCTGCATTACATCAGCGTGTAGAGACCGGGCGTGGCCAACGAGTCGAGGTGGCGATGCAGGAATCCGTGATCAACCTTACCCGGAACGCTCACATGGGCCAGGCGATGCAGGGCAAGCCTCTGGAGCGGTCGGGGAATGGCTCGAAAACTGACTCCGTGCCGAGCAATCTTTATGCGTGCAGCCCGGGCGGGCCCAACGACTATGTATTCATCCACATATCGAGAGCGGCAATCAAGCACTGGAACGCTCTGCTCAAGGTCATGGGGCGCGAGGACTTGGTGGGTGATGCCAGGTTTGCAAGTGCGTCAGCCCGGGTTGCAAACCGCGACGAGGTCAGCAGGATGGTGTCCACCTGGTGTCTTGAGCACACCAAGGGCGATGTCATGGAGGCTGTAAACCGCGCAGGGGCACCAGCCGGGGCGATATTCGACATGCAAGATCTCCTTGAGAATCCGCATCTGCGCAAGCGCGGAACATTCGTGACCGTCGAGCACCCGCTACGCGGAGCGGTCACGATCCCGGGATGGCCGGTCAAGATGTCGGAGTCTCACGTGCCGGTGCGCAGTGCGCCCTTGTTGGGGGCGCATACACAAGAAGTTTTATCCGAGTGGCTTATACCGCGCAAGCAGGGTCTGGGGGTGTCTGGGAAAGACTTGCCAGTCATGACGAAACAGTTACCACAAAATCCAGGCGACGGCCAGGCTCTGTCTGGCGTGCGAGTGCTGGATCTTTCGCATAACGAAGCCGGCCCTGCGTGCACGGAAGCGCTGGCGTGGCTGGGCGCGGATGTGGTTAAAGTCGAGGAACCGTCGCGAGGGGATAGAGGACGTTATGGGAACTCGGACAGGCCGGGTGCGGACGCGCATTATTTTATTTTTCTGAATGCCAACAAACGCAGCATGACGTGCGATCTGAAGTCGGAGCGTGGCAAGGAGGTGTTGAGGAAGCTCATTCGAAACGTCGATATTATGATTGAGAACATGGGTCCGGGGGTAATCGAGCGCCTGGGGTTCGACTACGACACGGTGCGTCAACTCAATCCGAAGATAATCTTTGCCCAGATCAAAGGTTATGCGACGGATGGTCCCTATGCCAAATATGTGTGCTTTGACGCGATCGCACAGGCCACCGGGGGGGCTTTATCCATCACGGGAATTGACGGGGAACTCCCGTTAAAACCGGGTTCTACGATGGGTGATTCCGGCACCGGCATGCACTGCGCCACCGGTATACTGGCCGCCTTATGTCAGCGTCGGGTGACCGGGCGCGGTCAAAAAATAGAGATGGCGATGCAGGAAGGCGTAATCAATTTCTGCCGGATCGGCTTCGCCAGATACCTTGCAGCGGGCAAACCTCCTGCGCGACTGGGTAGTCGCAACCTGTACCGGTGTAAAGGTGGTGGTCCGAACGATTACTGTTCTGTGAACATATCCGAAATCGACAATGAGCGATGGCAGCGTTTGCTGCGGGCGATCGGCAAGCCGGACTTGATTGATGATCCACGGTTCGCGAGTCCCCGGGAGCGTGCCGGACACGGCGACGAGGTCGATGCACTGCTTTCCGCATGGTGTCTGGAGCGCACGAAGACCGAAGCAATGGATATCGTGCAGGCTGCGGGGGTGCCAGCCGGGGCGGTTTTCGACACACAGGAACTCCAGGATGACCCGTATCTGCGCAAGAGCGGAATGTTCGCGACCATCGAGCATCCTCTACGCGGGCCTATGGTGATGCCGGCATTTGCCGTCAAGATGTCCGACACTTACGTGCCGGTGCGCAGTGCGCCATTATTGGGGGCGCACACCGAGTCGGTATTGTCGGAGTGGCTGGGATTAAGCAAGCAGGAAATAGACGAACTAGGCAGGCCGGCGACGGATTCGAACTGAAAGTGTAGCAGGCAATGTATTCGATGCGCTCTATTTGCTCAGGGCGCCTCGATAGCGATCTCGTCGCCTTCCAGCCGGAATTTGGTGCGGTATTTCTTGGAAAGCCCGGTGAGCAGAGTCACGAATTCACCGGCCTGCTCGCCCGGCACGGCAAAAGGTTCGCGTATTCCGTGCGGCACCAGCATCGGAATAAACGTGTAGCGCGTGACCTGCTTTTTCGCGGCATCGATGTAGCCTTTCACGATCGCGGACTCGGGACCGAAATTGGGACCTTCGTCGAAGCTCATCACCAGATCGCACAGGCTGTAACAGATCAGCTTGCCTTTATCCGAGATTATTCATTAGGCCGTTTTGCACGTCTGTCATCGTGAGTGTGTGATGAATTTCTAATGAATACCATTAGCACAAGCTATTGAAATACAATGAGTTTCCTTT
>CANJQI010000163.1 GCA_947476215.1 Betaproteobacteria bacterium | reverse complement strand
AATTTATCATCTGCCCGCTCATCACTACGTTAATTTAATTCGGAGGAAGCGTGTTACTTCGCCAAAACGTCTCTTTTGTCGCCATGCTCGCTATATGCGCAGCGACGGCATGCGCCCAGGACTTCCCCAGCAAACCGATACGCATCGTGGTGCCCGGCGCCGGTGGCGGCGGTGACTTCGCGGCGCGCCTGCTCGCGCAGGGCATGTCGGGACCATTGGGACAACAGGTGCTGGTCGAAAACCGTCCGATAGGTTTCATCCCGGCGGAAACCGTGGCCAAGGCCGCTCCCGACGGACATACCCTGTTGTTAAGTGGCAGCGGCATGTGGCTGCAGCCCTTTCTGCGCAGCGACGTGCCGTGGGATCCGGCCAGGGATTTTCTGCCGGTATCGCTGGCGGTGAGCACGCCCAACATGATAGTCATCAACGCGTCGTTGCCGGTGAAATCTGTCAAGGAACTGATCGCCCTCGCCAAATCGCGCCCCGGCCAACTCAACTACGGCGGCTCGGGGTCCGAAGGTTCGCCCAATCACCTGGCCGCGGAGCTCTTCAAGGCCATGGCCGGCGTCAACATCGTGCGTGTTCCCTACAAAGCCAACGCACAGGCCATGACCGATCTTTTGAGTGGCGAAGTGCAGGTCATGTTCACCACGCCCGGCGGCGCGACCCAGCACGTCAAATCTGGCAGGTTGCGCGCGCTGGCGGTAACCACCGCCAAACCATCGGTGCTGCTGCCTGGGCTGCCCACCGTCGCGGCGTCAGGGCTGCCCGGTTACGAATCAACGTCGATCTATGGCCTCTTTGCGCCCGCCAAAACGTCAGCGCCGATAGTCACACGCCTCAGTCAGGAAACCGCCCGCGCCCTGCAGCGACCGGAGATCCGCGACAAGTTCATGAACACCGGCACCGATGTCGTCGGCGGCCCGCCGGAGGAACTGGCGGCATTCGTGAAGTACGAGATGACGCGGTTGGGCAAGGTCATCAAGGATGTGGGTATCCGCGCGGAATAGCGATTGCTTGATTGAACCGCCAAGATTTTTTTCAATACCCCCTTGAGGGGTGCGCCAAGAACGCCAAGAAGACCAACGGCAAACTGCGTAGGCGGTATTGCATGGACATAGCGCACGCTTCATCCGCGCCTCCGACATGCTCCATGACCTCGCAGCACAAAATTCCACCACCACGCTGGCTCGCCGCCTGCACCGCTATACCACGCCCACCGTCCTCGTCATCGACGAGGTCGGCTATCTTTCCTACGACGCGCGCTACGCCGAGCTGCTCTTCGAGGTGGTGACCCGCCGCTACCAGAGCCCGAGCCGACCCGACCCGACCCATACTGCTCACCACCAACAAAGTCTTTGGAGAATGGAACCAGGTATTCCCCAACGCCACCTGCGTCGGCACTCTGGCCGACCGGCTTGTGCACCGTGCCGGGATCGTCGGCTTGGAGGGGGAGAGCTACCGCCTCAAAGAAGCCAAAGAACGCACGGAGCGCAAAGCCAAAACGCGTAATTCAACTGCACGCAAGAAGTCCTGAAAACCATGCCGAAATCCCGCGCTTTGCCTCTGTGTCTGCCGGTTGATCTGTCCGATGATGCCGCAACCAAGCTCAGAGAGTTTCTCTACGAGCTCACGGAGGCGCTTGAAAGCCGTTACTTCGTACAGCTACGCCGCTACCACCAAGAAAACTACAGCGATCAGCGCGATCTGGTCCCCATCCCAGAACCCAGCGACCCGCCGTTTTAGTTACGCGTCACGCTGATCGCCGCCTGACGAACACCTCGCGCGCCTCACCTTCATACGCTCCCTAAACCGCCTATACCCCAATATTACTCACATCAATATGACGCGTTTTTGCTACCTCAGTAACACCGTCCAACATGATTGAAACACGCTGCTTGCCCAATCGTTCATTAACCGCGGCGGAGAACTGTTTTCGACTGACGTCTTTTAGGCCCACACGCAACTGCGGTGATTTAGAGGTAACGGGCAAGGGTTTCGATTTCATGGCGTTCCGCCTTTCGATCTGATTATATTTATTGCAAGTTACCGGTTGTCGAAATGTATTGCGTTCGGCGCAATGCGCTTCGTTTATTGCGCCCTACTCTAACTGAGATGGAAGCGTTCTTTCAACGCCGCTGAAAAACAATATCCCACACCCCATGCCCGAGCTTGATCCCGCGGCTCTCGAATTTGGTCTGCGGCCGGTACGCGGGGCGCGGCGCGTAGTCCGGCGCGGTGTTTTGCAGTTGCGATTCGCCGCTTAGCACGGCTAGGATGTGTTCGGCGTATTCCTGCCAGTCGGTTGCGGCGTGCAGATAGGCGCCGGGTTTCATACGACTGGTGAGCAGTGACACGAATTCGGTCTGTATCAGGCGCCGCTTGTGGTGGCGTTTTTTTGGCCACGGGTCGGGGAAGAATATGTGCACGCCATCGAAGGTTTCGGGGGCGATCATATTGTGCAGCACTTCGACGGCGTCGTGCTGCATGATGCGTAGATTAGTCAGGCCCTGTTCGGCGATGGCTTTGAGCAGGCTGCCGACACCGGGTGTGTGTACTTCAATGCCCAGGTAGTCGTGGTCGGGATTGCGCGCGGCGATCAGGGCCGTGGTTTCGCCCATGCCGAAGCCTATCTCCAGGATCCTGGGCGCGGCTCGTCCAAATACTCCATTTAAATCAATGATATGCGGTGCGTAGGCGATGCCGAATTGCGGCAGCAACGTGTCGTAGGCGCGCTGTTGCGCGTTCGAGACGCGTCCTTGGCGCAGCACGAAGCTGCGTATGGGGCGGTTCTGCATCAGGGATCAGGTTTTTCCTATGAGTCCGCCGGTTGGTGAACTTGGCGATGCGGTGTACGGTTTTTTCGGCATGCGGCCGGCGAGGAAAGCTTCGCGTCCGGCTTCGATGGCTTTTTTCATGGCCGAGGCCATCAGGATCGGATTTTTCGCGGTGGCGATCGCGGTGTTCATCAACACGCCGTCGCAGCCGAGTTCCATCGCAATCGCGGCATCGGAGGCGGTGCCGACCCCGGCATCCACGATCACCGGCACTTTGGCATTGTCGATGATGATCTGCAGATTCCACGGATTGAGTATGCCCATGCCGGAGCCGATCAGCGAGGCGAGCGGCATGACCGCCGCGCAGCCGATTTCCTCGAGTTGTTTGGCGGCGATGGGGTCGTCGCTGCAGTAGACCATGACCTTGAAGTTGTCCTTGACCAGCGTTGCGGCGGCCTTGAGCGTTTCCGCCATATTGGGGAACAGCGTCTTCTGATCGCCGAGCACTTCGAGCTTGACGAGGTCATGGCCGTCGAGCAGTTCACGCGCAAGCCGCAACGTGCGCACCGCGTCATCGGCGTTGAAACAGCCGGCGGTGTTGGGCAATATCGTGAATTGCGACGGCGGCAGCGCCTCCAGCAGGTTGGGCTGCTTGGGGTCCTGACCGATGTTGGTGCGGCGTATGGCGACGGTCACGATCTGCGCGCCGCTGGTTTCGACCGCGGTACGCGTTTCGGCAAAGTCCTTGTACTTGCCGGTGCCCACCAGCAGGCGTGAATGATAGGACTTGCCGGCGATGATCAGGGAATCGGGAATGTTTTTGGAGGTCATGTGGGTTCTGGGGGTTATGGATTGGGGGGGCGAAGCGAGGGGCCGGGGATCCAGGATCGAGGGGGGTAGTATGCGCCGGGGCGAGCTCTTTCTTGTTGATTTCGATCAACCGCCGCCGACGGCAACGACGATTTCGAGCTTGTCTCCGTCGGCCAGTATTTCCTCGGTGTGGCGGCTGCGCGGCACGATTTCTCCATTGCGCTCGAGCGCAACGCGTTTGCCAACGAGTTGGAGTTGCTCCAGCAACTGCAGGCAGGTGAGCGGCGCCTCGAATTGACGGGGATCGCCATTGACGGTGAGAGTAATCAAGAAAGCAGTTCCGGTCAGCGGTGTGTTTGCAGCCAGTCCAGCAGCAGGCGGTTGAAGAGTTCCGGCATTTCCACGTTGGGCAGATGCCGCGCGCCGGAAATTTCCTCGCAACGCGCGTTCGCAAACAGGCTCGCGGTGTGTTTGCTTTCCGCCGGCGGCGCGGCGGGATCGTCGCCGCCGTACACGATGATGGTGGGCGCCGTGATGGTGATGAGCTTGGCGCGGAAATCAAAGTTCTGGATCGCCCGCGAGCAGCCGATGTATCCCTGCGGCGTGGTCGCCTTGATGGTTTCGTGGATCTGCTTCCAGCGCCCGGGATTGCGCTGCTGGTAGTCTTCGGTCAGCCAGCGCCCTATCGTCGAATCCGCCAGCGGCAGCATGGAGTTGGCCTTCAGCACGGCTTCGATGCGGGGGTTCCATCGCGCCTGTGCATCGGGCGGCGAAGCGGGTTGGGTGTCGCACAGCACCAGCGATTTGGTTCGCGCGCCGTGGCGTATGCCCAGCGATTGCCCGAACATGCCGCCGATCGACAGCCCGACGAAGTGAAACTGTTTCACGTCCAGACTGTCCGTTATCGCGATCACGTCGTCAGCGAGTTCGTCTATCGTGTAGTTGCCGGGCAGCGCGGTGCTGCCGCCGTGTCCGCGCATGTCGATGCGCAACACGCGGTATCCGGCAGCCAGCAGCGCGGGCAGTTGTTCGGCCCACATGCCGCTGTCGGCCGCCAGGGAATGGGCAAAGCACACGACAGGTCCGGATTCGGGTCCGACGATGTCGTAATAGATGTTTCGGTCATTCAGCGGCAACAACATTCGGTTCGACTCCTGGTCATGGTGCCGGCGGGGGAATTTCGCGTCCGGGGAATTTTACCGGCGGTGCGGCACGGATTTCGACCCGAATGTTATACCCGGCACGCGCCGCTTGCCAGTTTTGAAAATTATCTTGAGCATCCCCGGGGGGGGGGGCATATAACGACTCGCTGCCTACCAGGGGATCGGGTTATCATTGATGAAATTTATTTTTTCCATACAGTCGATGCACACATCTCCAGTAGCCCGGAAGAAGTCCGCAGGACGTATTCCGGAAATATATCGAAAACACGTGAGTTCGCGCAGTTGCGCTTCCCCGGAATACGGCCATGAAAAAGCCATGACCTCCTTCCGGGCTACCGTCAGTAATTGCCTTTGGTCTTTGGTTCCCGCTGCGCTGATTTGTCTCTTCAGCAGCGTGGCCAGCGGTCAGAATTACCCAACGAAACCCATACGCATCGTGACCTCGGAGACCGCCGCCAGCAACGATTTCGTGGCGCGCGTGATTGCGCCGGCCATTGCGGAGCCGCTGGGCCAGTCGGTCGTCGTTGATAATCGCGCCAGTGCAGTGACTGCCGGCATCGTTTCCAAATCCGCCCCTGATGGCTACACATTGCTGGTTACGACCGGTGTCGTGTGGCTGCTGCCTTTCCTGCAAACGACATCCTATGATCCGTTGCGGGATTTCGTGCCGATCACGTTGGCAACGAGTTCTCCCAACATCGTCGTGGTGCATCCCGCCGTGGCTGCGAATTCCGTCAAGGAGTTGATCGGCCTCGCCAAGGCCCGGCCGGGACAGCTTAACTATGGATCGGGCACCACCGGTTCCGCGTCGCATCTGGCGGCGGAGTTGTTCAAGGCCATGGCCGGGATCAACATCGTGCATATTCCGTACAAGAGCGCAGGCCCGGCGGTCATCGCCCTGATCGGCGGCCAGGTGCAGATGATGATCGCGACGTCGAGTTCGGTCGCGACCCACATCAAGTCCGGCAAACTGAAAGCTCTAGCCGTCACCAGCGCGCAACCGTCCGCGATGTTTCCCGGCATGCCCACGGCATCCGCTAGCGGTCTGCCCGGATATGAGGCGGCATCGTTTGTCGGTGTGTTTGTGCCGGGCAAAACGCCCACGGCCATCGTTACCCGGCTGAATCAGGAAATCGTCAGAGTCCTGAACCGGCCCGAGGTTAAAGAAAGGCTGTTCGGCGTCGGCATGGATGTCGTCGGTGGCACCTCAGCGCAGTCGATCGCAACGATAAAAACGGACATGGCGCGCATGGGTAAAGTGATCAAGGATGCGGGCATACATGCGAACTGAGAGCGGCGGTAAACGAAGGAATATTCATATAACCCTTTGTATTATATTGAGTAATTGTTATATCGCGATGCTGTGTGGCATCGGCGTCGCGCAGGCCCAGAATTTCCCCAATCGGCCTCTGCGCATCGTTACCGCCGAGCCCGGTGGCGGCAACGATGTCATGGCGCGCCTGCTCGCACAGGGGCTCACCGCAAGCCTGGGACAACAGGTGATCGTCGACAATCGGCCCAGCGGTGCGATTCCGCGCGGCATTGTCGCCAAAGCGCCGCCGGACGGCCACACGGTGTTGTTCACCACCGGCGGATTCTGGTTGTTGCCGAGCGAGAACGAGACGCTGGATGTGTTTCGCGACTTTTCTCCGGTGACGCTCGCGAACCGTCAGCCCAGCATACTGGTGGTGCATCCGTCCTCGCCGCTCAAGACGGTGAAAGAACTCATCGTGCTGGCCAAGGCGAAACCAGGCGAACTGAACTATTCGTCGGGCGCGAACGGTTCGTCGTCGCATCTCGCGGCGGAACTGTTCAATTCGCTCGCCGGGGTGAAAATAGTGCGCATACCATACAAAGGCGCCGGCCCCGCCGCCAACGGCTTGATGGCCAATCAGGTGCATCTGATGTTTGCCACCGCAGGCTCGGTGACGTCGTATATTTCATCGGGCAGGCTGAGAGGTCTCGCGGTTAGCAGCGCACAGCCCACGGAATTATTGCCGGGATTGCCCACGGTCGCGGCGTCCGGCGTGCCCGGCTATGAAGCGGTAGCGATGTTCGGCGTATTCGCGCCGGCGCGCACGCCGTCGCCCGTCGTTAACCGTTTGCAGCAGGAATTCCTGCAGGTTCTCAACAAGCCCGACGTCAAAGAACGCTTCATGGCTATGGGTGTTGAAGTGGTCGGCAGCCCGCCCGACGCATTTGTCGCCACCATCAAGGCTGACATGGCTAGGATGGGGAAAATCATCAAGGATGCCGGCATACGCGCCGAGTAGGATTGCGTATGCATCCAATAGAAAGGCGCTTGCCGTGATGAAGATACTGTCCCGGATGGTTGTTGTGCCGTTGCTCGCCATGGCGCTGGTCGCGGCTAACGCGCGTGCGCAGGAATTTCCGAATCGCGCGGTGCGCATATACACCACCGCGCCCGGCGGCGGCAGTGATTTTTCGGCGCGCATCATTTCGCAGACCTTGCCCACTTTGCTGGGACAGTCGGTGATCGTCGAAAACCGCGGCGGAACCGTGGTCATTGCGGCAACCGCGGTCATGAAGTCGCCTGCCGACGGGCACGCGTTGTTGTTGTACGGCAGCACGTTCTGGCTGTTTCCCTATATGCAGGACAGCGTGCCGTACGATCCGCTGCGCGACTTCGTGCCGATCACCATGACCAATCTCGCGCCCAACATTCTGGTCGTGCACCCGTCGCTGCCGGTCAGGTCGGTCAAGGAACTGATAGCGCTCGCCGCATCCCGGCCGGGAGAACTCAATTTCTCCACCGGTCCCAGCGGCTCGTCCAATCATCTGAGCGGCGAACTTCTAAAAGCGATGGCGAGGGTGAAAATTGTCAGAGTCCCTTACAAGGGAACCGCACCCGCGCTCACGGCTTTGCTCGGCGGCGAGGTGCAGATGATGTTTGGAACCGCGTCCACCGTCGCGCCGTACCGGACTTCCGGCCGGCTCCGCGCTTTGGCGGTGACCAGCGCCAAGCCGTCGCCGTTCGCGCTGGACCTGCCGTCGATCTCAGCGGCACTGCCTGGCTACGATTCGGTGGCGCAGTCGGGTATTTTCGCGCCTGCCGGCACGCCCGCCGCGGTGATACAGAAGCTCAATCAGGACATCGTGCAAGTATTGCGCCGCGCGGATATCAAGGAAAAGTTTTTCAACTCCGGCACCGAAGCGATCGGCAGCACCGCCGATGAATTTGCCGCCGCGATAAAAGCCGAAATGGCCGGCATGGGCAAGGTCATCCGCGATGAGAAAATACGCGCGGAATAATTCAGCGCAGAGTCGGTTGCGCCTGCAATCGCGCTGCTGCTAGAATTTGCCTCCCTCATCGAGGCGCACGTTGCTGGTGCGCTTTTCAACCTAAGAGCAAAATCCGTGGACAAAAACACCGAAGCACTCGCACGTTATGCGGCCGATTTTCGTTATGAAGATATGCCCGCCGAAGTCGTGCACGAAACCAAACGCAAGCTCATCGACACGCTGGGTTGCGCGCTGGGCGCATTTAATGCCGAGCCATGCCGCATCGCGCGTGCCGTGGCCAGGCGCTCGGTGGGGAACCCGCCGGCGCGCATCCTTGGCACGCAGGACAAATCTACGCCGGAGCAGGCGGCGTTCGCCAATGGCGCCATGGTGCGCTGTCAGGACTACAACGATTCGTATCTTTCAAGCGCGAGCTGTCATCCGAGCGATGCGTGGTCGGCGGTGCTTGCCGTCGGCGATGCGATGCACGCCAGCGGCAAGGCCGTGATCGCGGGTGCTGCGCTCGCTTACGAGGGAAGCTGCAACTTCGCCGACGCCATGCCGCGCGAACAGGGGTGGGATAATGTTTTTTACGACGTGGTGGGCAGCGCGTTGGGCTGCGCCAAGGTGCTCGGACTGAATCAGGAGCAGATGACTCATACGATCGCGTTTGCGATCGTGCCCAACGTAACGCTGGAACAGACACGCCTGGGTGAGTTATCGATGTGGAAAGGCTGCGCCGGCGCCAACGCCGCGCGCAATGGCGCATTCGCGGCGATACTCGCGCATGAGGGCATGACCGGTCCGCGGGACGTTATAGAAGGAAAGTGGGGCCTGTGGAATCTGCTTGGATGCGAATTTCAGTGGGCGCCCTTCGGCGGACGCGGCGGGCCGTACCGCATCACGCGCACGCACATCAAGTATTACCCGGGCGTGGTGCACGCGCAGAGCCCCATCAGTGCTGCGTTACAGTTGCACCCGCAGATCAACGCCGACGATGTCGCGTCCGTTGTGATCGAATCCTATTGGGTCGCAAAGCGATACACGAACCGCGATACGCATTTGTGGCATCCGGCCACCAGCGAGACCGCCGATCACAGCATTCCCTACCTGGTGGCGGCGGCGTTGATCGATGGCGATATCACCGCCGCGACGCTCGCCGAAGAACGTCTGCGCGATCCGAAACTGCAGAGGCTGATGGCAAAAATATCGATACAGGAAAACGCTGAATTCGAGAAGGCGTATCCGGCGGAGATGCAATGCCGCATCGTGGTCACCACCAAAGGCGGCGAGAGCAAGTCCGCGCATGTTCGGCACTTCAAAGGCCACATCCGCTCACCGCTGACCGATGCGGAAGTCGAGGCCAAGTTCAGGACGCTGACGGAACACGTTGTCGATGCACGCCAGGCGGATGCGATCATCGCCAAGGCGTGGCAGCTCGACAAACTCGACGATATCGGCGAAGTGCTGGCGCTGTGCGTAGTTAAAGGGAAGTAGTCCGAAACACTCAGGGCAGCGGCCACCCCAGCCACTCGCATATGCCGCGGCCCATGATCCATTCCTTGTCGTCCGGCGTGAGCCACGGCAGTTCTTCAGTGAACAGAGCGATCGCCTGCTGGTAGGTGCATGGCATGCGCGTATAGTCGGTGCCCCAGAACAGTCGTCGCGGTCCGAACGCGTCGTATACGCGGCGGATGTGCGGGTGCAATGCGGGGTACGGATAGGATTGCGAGCTGTAACAAGGCAGTCCCGACGCCTTGACGCTGATATTGGCGCGCGGCGCCAGCGCCAGCAGTTTGTCCAGCCCCGCGAACGCCTCGTCGTCCCTGGTCTTGGTAGGTATCGACAGGTGATCAAGCGCAATCTGCAATGCGGGATGGCGTTGTGCGATGCCGTCTATGAGGTGCAGCAGCGCATGCGGCGCCAGTATCATCAGGCGTACGCCATGCCGTTCCGCGACCGGCCACAACCAGTCGAGTTTGCCTTCGGTCAACAGCGGCAGTTGCCACTCGGTATGAAAAGTCAGGCGTATGCCGTACATACCGGGTTGGGCTTTCCAGGTCGCAAGCTTGGCCGCAGCTTGCGGGTCTTCGGGGTCAAGTCGTCCCATGATGGCGAAGCGGTCCGGATGCTGCTGCACCGCCGCCAGTGCGAGATCGTTGCGCTCACCTTCCCAGCCTGGCGGCACGAGCACGGTTCGGGCAACGCCCGCGGCGTCCATTGCACTCAACAGCTCGACGTGGCCCAGCGGTTCGGGCCGATGCGGCGCCTGGCGCTGGGGCCACGGGCGCTGCGGTGTATCAGCACCCCAGATATGCACTTGCGAGTCGACGATAAACATGGGCTGCTCTCTTCAATTGGAATGAAGCTTGAACCGTATCATAGGGTATCGTCAGTAACAAGCAGGTGGCACGGGTAGAATATGCGCCAGGTGTCGGCAGGAACGGCGCTGTCGGGCGCAATACCAAAATAATTTTGATGGCCGATTGATCGCCGTGGATCAAGTTGTCAGGTCAGGGAGGATGCATGCTGCTTGCCTATCGCATTGCCGGGGCGTTCGCGCTGGGGATCGTGTTTTCCTGTTCGGGAAGTGCATCTGCCCAGACGCCTGCCAGCGGTACAGGACAAGGTTATCCGAACAAGCCCATACGTATCGTCACCGGCGACCCCGGCGGTGGCATCGACTTTACGGCGCGACTGATCGCGCAGGGGTTGCCCGCCACGCTCGGACAGCAAGTCGTCGTGGACAATCGCGGTGGCGGCGGCGGAATACTGGCAGGGGAAACCGTGGCGAAAGCGGCGCCGGATGGTTATACCCTGCTCGTATACAGCAACAACATCTGGATACTCCCCTTGTTGAGAAAAAATGTTTCGTATGATCCGGCCCGTGATTTCGCCACCGTGGCGCTGGTATCCAGAGCACCGAACATTCTGGTGGTGAATCCCTCGGTGTCCGCCACCAATGTCCAGGAACTGATCGCGCTGGCGAAAGCGAAGCCGGGCGAGCTTAACTACGCGCAGGGTGCGACGGGCGGCTCCAATCATCTGGGCGCGGAGTTGTTCAAGGCCATGGCCGGCGTCAATATCGTGGAAGTCCCGTACAAGGGCGTTACGCCGGCATTCACCGATCTGATCAGCGGCCGCGTGCAATTGATGTTCGCTGTTGCCGCATCCGTAACGCCGCATATCAAATCGGGAAAACTGCGCGCGCTGGCGGTGACCAGTGCGCAGCCGTCGCCGCTCGCCCCCGGGCTGCCGACCGTGGCGGCAACCGGCTTGCCCGGCTACGAGTCGGAGGCATTGTTCGGACTGTTTGCGCCTGCGCAGACATCAAGACTGCTCGTCACGCGGCTGAATCGTGAAGTCGTGCAGCTCGTTACCCGGCCGGATATGAAAGAAAAGTTTTTCGCCGCCGGCGCCGAGGTTATCGGCAGTTCGCCGGAGCAGTTCGCGGCAGTCCGGACAGCCGACATGGCACGTTGGGGCAAAGTGATTCGCGATGCGGGCATCAAGGCTGACTGACATCTATCCAACGCAATGGGTCGCAGAGTGATTCCGCATTACCCGTTAGTTATGCAGTCTGCCGGAATATTCATTAGCCGGTAATGTGTGGTGGCGGCATAATCTTTACGCTTCCATGTAGTGCAGGGCGCGTCACCTGCACACCCCGGGCCTTGAGCAGCATGCCGGTACGGCCTGACCGAAAGTGAAACTCATGATCGACTCGATGTTCAGGCGCCCGACCTTCCCGCGTTACTTCATCGGGCAGGTGTCTTCCCAGCTCGCTTACCAGATGCTGGTGGTGGCGGTCGGATGGCAGATATACGACCTGACCAATAGCGCGTTGGCGCTGGGGATAATAGGTCTGGTGCAGTTTCTGCCGCAGTTTCTGCTGGTGCTGGTTGCCGGACACTACGCTGACCAGCACGACCGCAAACGCATTGCATCGGTGTGCATGCTGATACAGGGCTCGATGGCGTGCGTGCTGGCCGCGGGCAGCTGGGGCGGCTGGATCACGACCGAAATAATATATGTCTGTGCCTTT
>CANJQI010000162.1 GCA_947476215.1 Betaproteobacteria bacterium | reverse complement strand
GCAGCGCGACGATCGAAGAACACAGCGCCAAAGACGCCAAAACCGATACGCCTTTCATAGTCACCTCCACAGGAGGTATACGGCTCATGAATCGGCTGATCAGGCCGATGCCTGCACCACGATCTCGTCCCCATCAACCGAAAATTTGTGATCGAAGCCGTCCGAGGCCCAGTCCATGTATTGCGCCATGTCATCGAAACGCGGATCGCCGTTCTTCAACACTTCGGGACGGTACTGGGTATCTATCATCAGCGGCACGAATGACACGCGCTTCACGCCGGACTTGGTCAATATGGCCTTGGCGAGCAGCGAGCGCTTGGAATCCTTGCCGTACGGCATCAGCGGATAGTCGAGATCCTGGTCGGTGTGATTGCGCAGTGCGCCATGCATCCATGGCGGCTCATTGAATTTGAAATTCGGCCCGCGCGTCTGCGTCATGCAGAAGTTGCTCAGACTGTAGAAAATCGCCTTGCCTTTGTACATTTCTATGCCCTTGGGCACGTGGGCATGATGTCCCATGATGAGGTCCGCGCCGGCGTCTATGCAGGCATGGGCAACCTTCACCTGGTAATCGGCCACGATGCGTGGAATCCAGATGATGCCCCAGTGAAACGCCACCATGACGATGTCGACACGCTTGCGCAGCGCCGTGATGTCGTCGAGTATCATTTTCATGTCGCGATCATCGGGCTCGGTGAGAACCCGGGTCGGCGCATGCGGCCCGCGCGGCTCGAAGTAGGTCTTCACCCGCAACGGCGCTATGCCTATCTTATTGGGGCCGGCTTCGCCGCCATGCGGGATCACCGAACAGTAACCGAGGAATCCCACCTTGATGCCCTTGCACTCAACGATGGCTGGCTGACGCGCCTCATCAAGATCCTTGCCGGCACCGGTCACCTGTATGCCCTTCTCCAGCAGTAAAGCGCGCGTATCGAGCAGTGGGGCGGGGCCAAAGTCATACATGTGATTGTTGGCGATGGTCATCGCGTCATAACCACAGTCCGTGAATATCTGCGCCATTTCCGGCGGCTGGCAGCCATGCCCGGTCAGGCCGGCGCCTTCTTTCTTGCGTGCGGAATACTGGCGCTCGCAGTTGCCGAAACGCAAATCCACCTCCGCCAGTGTTGGACGCACGAGCTCCGTATAGCGTTCAATCGGAAAACCGTCCTTGGGTCCGTGGGTGGGGCCGCAATCGCCCGTGCCCAGAAATGATATTTCCGGCGAACCGCCATGCAAATTAGCCATCAACCTCTCCATTTACTGTCAGGGGTCTTATACTAGCAGCAACATCGCGCCAGTTGAAGGAATAACCGTTGTCCATCGCCCCTCACGAATCACCGGAAATTTCATTTATCGGCACCGGAGACTGCGGTCCGACACACGGTCCGCAGGATGGCTTTCCCATCGCAAGATATACCGAGCTGGTGCGCCCCACGCTGGCGGCGGTCGATCTGCGCTTCGGCAATTGCGAACGCCAGTACTCAGCCCGCAAACAAGGCGCGGGACGCGCCGCACATGGCTGTCAGCCGCCGGAAATGGCGCAGATTTTTTCCGACTGCGGTTTCGATGCCATGACCATAGCAAACAATCACATGTATGACTTCGGTGCGGATCCGCTGCTTGACACGCGCGCGCTGCTGCTCGCGAAAGGCATACAGCCTACGGGAGCCGGCAAGGATCTGGACGAAGCACGCCAACCCGCCATCGTTGAACGCAACGGCGTCAAGGTCGGATTTCTCGGCTATTGTTCGGTCGTGCCGCACGGCGGCGAAGCCGCATGCGACAAACCCGGCATCGCGACGTTGCGTATCAAGACCTATTACGAGCCGCGCGGACCGCACGCGCCGACGCGCATCCATACCGAGCCCGACGAGCGCGATCTGCGTATGATCCTGGAGGACGTAGCCGCGCTGCGCAAGCAAGTCGATGTCGTGATGATCGCCTTTCACTGGGGCGTCGACTGGCTGCCGCGCATCATTTCCGATTATCAGGTGACCGTCGCGCATGCATGCATAGACGCCGGCGCCGATCTCATCATGGGGCACCATCCGCACGTGCCCAAGGGTATCGAAGTCTACAAAGGCAAGGCGATTTTCTATTGCCTCGGCACACTGTGCATGACACACGGGCGCGGCGCCAACTTCACATGGAATGAAAATCCGTGGATGCATGGCGCACTGCGCAATCATACCGATCAGGATCCGGATTACCCGTTCATGCCGTATGGCGTGGACTCCAAATATGCGTTGCTGACCAAGGCGATACTCTCCAAGCAGGGCGTAAAACAGGTTTCCTTCGTGCCCATGATGATAGACAAACTGTACCGCCCGGAAGTCTTGAGGCATGGCGATGTGCGCTTCGATGATACGGTACGCTACATGGAATGGACATCGGATGGTTTCGACCACAAGTTCACCATCGCCGGGGATGAGGTCATCATCAGTGCATGATGCACATTGAAGTCTTGAGATAATCTCCAATCAACACCAGACGCCTTCCGGAAAAATCATGCGATTACGACATTTTCTTGTCACCACTGTGGCCGCGAGTTCGACGCTGACGGCAATCGAACAGGCGCTGAGCCAGGAATACCCAGCCAAAACCATACGCATAGTCACCGCTACGCCCGGTGGCGCAAACGATTTCATGGCACGCCTGATCGCACAGGAAAGCGCGCCCAGCCTCGGGCAGCAGGTCGTCGTCGATAATCGTCCCGGCTCCCTGATAGGCGAACTCGTGGCGAAGGCGCCACCCGATGGCTACACGATATTGATAGCCGGTCCGACGTTTACACTGTCCCCCCTGCTGCAGAAGGAGTCCTACGACCCGATCCGGGACTTTGCTCCCATCACGCTGGCGGGAACCACGCCGAATCTGGTTGCGGTGCATCCTGCGCTGCCGGTCAGAACCATCCGCGATCTCGTTGCGCTGGCGAAAGCCAGACCGGGTGAACTCAATTACGCGTCCACCGGCACAGGTGGTGCGGCGCACCTGTTCACGGAACTGCTGAAGTCCATGGCGGGCATCAATATGGTCCGCATCAACTATAAAGGCGCCGGACAGGCTGTAACCGCACTCGTCAGTGGCGAAATGCAACTATCCATCGCCACTTCCGGATCGGTTACGCAGCACATCAAGTCAGGCCGACTGAGAGTCCTCGCCGTGACTTCCGCAAAACCATCCACGATGTTTCCGGGTTTGCCGACAGTGGCGGCATCCGGCCTCCCCGGATATGAAGCCATACAAATGCAGAGCGTATGCGCACCGGCCAAAACGCCCGCCGCAATCGTCCGCCGTTTAAATCAGGAAATCGTGCGTGTACTAAATCGCGAAGACTCAAAACAAAAACTGTGGAATTTCGGTGTCGAGGTTGCCGCGACGACGCCGGAGGAACTGGCAGCCGCCATCAAGTCCGATATGGCGACCTGGGACAAAGTCATCAAGTCCGCCGGTATCCGCGTTGAATAACCCGCTTGTGGCTTGCTGTCCCGGGGGAATTTTCGAAATGAACCATTCTGTCTGGTCGACCATGGTAGTCAGTCTCCTGGCGTTGAGTTCAACAGCCACGTGGGGCCAGACTTTTCCCACCAAACCCATACGCATATACGCCGCCGATCCGGGCGGCACGGTGGACCTGTTGGCACGCCAACTTGCGCTAGGCATATCCGGCCCGCTGGGCCAGCAGGTAGTTGTCGAAAACCGCCCGGCGCAGCTCAATGGCGATATCGTCGCCAGGGCCACGCCCGATGGCTATACGCTGCTCATTGCCGCCGGCACGTTTTTGATCGGCCCCATGCTGCAGAAAGTTTCGTACGATCCGGTCAAGGATTTCTCGCCGATCACCGCGACCACGCGCGCCCCTAATGTACTGCTGGTTCACCCCTCACTGCCTGCCAAATCCGTCAAGGAGTTGATCGCGCTCGCCAAAGCGCGGCCCGGGCAGCTCAACTACTCAGCCGGCGGCATCGGTGGCGGCCCCTATCTTGCCGCGGAACTGTTCAAATCCATGGCCGGCGTCAATATCGTACTAGTCCCGTACAAGGGCACCGGTTCCGCCATTAGCGCCGTGGTATCGGGAGAGGTTCAGGTCACGTTCGGCACACCGGGCTCGGTCGCCGCATACCTCAAATCGGGACGCTTGCGGGCACTCGCGGTCACCAGCAGTGAGCCGTCAACGCTCGCACCGGGCCTGCCCACGATCGCTGCCGCAGGCGTGCCGGGCTACGAAGCAAGCACGACACACGGCATATGGGCTCCCGCCAAAACACCCGAGCCCATCATCCATAGACTCAATCAGGAAATCGTGCGCTACCTCGAAAAACCCGATGTCAGGGAACGTCTCTCCAAGAGCGGGTTGGATATCGTCGCCAGCTCGCCCGACGAATTCGCAGCCGCCATCAAATCCGAAATTAGTCGCATGGGAAAGGTCATAAGAGATGCAGGAATTCGTGCCGAATAGCCGCTGCAAAGTTCGAACAGCGCCGCAAGGCTATTCGATTTTAAGACGTTTTTCTTCATTATTTCATGGGCTTACATCTATCGCCCTGGCCATGCAATGTGCGCACGTTTCCGCACAGCGATATCCAGTCAAGCCGGTGCGCATCATCACATCCGAAGTCGGCAGCGGCACTGATTTTGCCAGCCGCCTGATCGCGCAAGGGTTGTCGGAGAAATGGAATCAACGCGCGATAGTCGAGAACCGCCCCAGCGGTTCGATACCTGGAGAAGTCGTTTCCACGTCCGCCCCCGACGGCTACACGCTGCTGCTCGGCGGCAGTGCTTTTTGGCTCGGGCCGCTGATGCGCAGCACGCCTTACGATCCGATCACGCAATTCGCGCCCATCACCATGGCGGTCTATTCGCCGACCGTTCTCGTCGTGCACCCATCGCTGCCCGCGAAGTCCGTCAAGGATCTGATCGCCATCGCCAAAGGCAAACCCGGCGCGCTTAACTATGCCTCCGCCGGCATCGGCGGCGCGCCACACCTCGCTGCGGAGTTATTCAAATCCATGGCGCGTATCGATGTAGTGCGCATCAACTATAAAGGCGGGGCTATGCTGCTCACCGACCTGATGGCGGGACAAGCTCAGTTGTCGTTCGGCACCGCCGGTCCATTTGTTCCGCATATCAAGGCAGGCAGGCTACGCGCACTTGCGGTGACCAGCGCCATGCCCTCAGCCGTCCTGCCTGGGCTGCCGACCGTCGCCGCATCCGGCTTGCCCGGCTATGAAGCGATTTCCATATTCGGCATGTTCGCGCCGGCAAAAACACCCGATGTTATTGTCAGCCAATTACACCAGGAGATAGTCCAAGTCCTGAACAAGGCAGACGTCAAAGACAAATTTCTCAGCGTAGGCGTGGAGGTTGCCGGCAGCACTCAGGAACAGTTCGCAGCCACGCTGAAGACGGAAGTGTCCAAGTGGGGCAAGATAATAAAGGATGCAGGAATTCGCGCGGATTAGCAGTTTGCTGAAAATTGTCGCAGTGGTTATCATTCCGTCATGCCGGTGAAAACCAGCATCCAGTAAGGTGTCAATTCGATTCACTCGCGTTCTCTGGACACCGGCCTCCGCCGGTGTGACGAATCGAATTTCAACAGACTGTTGGTCAGATCACTTTCTGACTTGTATCTGATCCCGATTTAGGTTTGCTCGCCGTCTGCCCCAGCCGTGATGAATGGGGACGATTCGTGGCGCCCAGTAGCTTCGCCGTTTTGCGCGCATCTTAACCGGCACGTGAACCGGTATATAAACCGGCTATATAATTATAATAAAATACGTAACATCATGTTATTTAAGTAATATTAAATATATCAATCCGGCATATAATCCGGTATATTAGACTCATGAATGTTACGAGCATGGAGCCTATGGTCCCCGAGGAGGCGTCCCGCCTGCTCGACGACGATATCCTTCCTCTGGTTGCGGAAGCGAACCTGCTTGCCGGTCGCATCCATCCGATCTTGCGCGAGTCGATTGGCGACCTCGTGCGATCGATGAACTGCTATTACTCGAACCTGATCGAAGGCCATGACACTCATCCGCGCGATATCGATCGCGCCTTGGCGAACGATTTTTCGTCGGAGCCGAAGAAGCGCGATCTGCAGAAGGAAGCCGTCGCCCACATTCATGTTCAGCGGTTGATCGACACCGGCCGTGATCCCGACGCCTGGCCCGCGTCGGCGGCTTATGCATCATGGTTGCACGAGGAATTCTGCTCGAGATTGCCGCCTGAAATGCTGTTCGTCACCGACGAGAAAACAGGCGAACGGCTTGCGATTGCCCCAGGCGCCTGGCGCAAGCGCGACGTGCAGGTTGGACGTCACGTCCCGCCGCCGCACGAAGACCTCGCGCGCTTCATGGCGCGGTTCGACACGGCTTATGCTTCGCCGCCACTCAGCAAGATGCGCCAGATCCAGTCGGTCGGCGCCGTCCACCACCGCTTGCTGTGGATCCACCCTTTCCTCGATGGAAATGGCCGGGTTGCGAGACTGATGTCGCATGCGCTTTTCAAGCGACTCGGCATCGGGACCAGCCTTTGGTCGGTCGCCCGCGGGCTCGCCCGGGATGTGGATCGCTACAAGACCCTGCTCGCCCAAGCCGATGGGCGTCGCGAAGGCGACCTTGACGGTCGGGGGAATCTCACCCAGCGCGGCCTTATCGAGTTCTGCAAATTCTTCCTCACCCAGTCCGTCGATCAGATTCGCTTCATGAGCGGTCTGCTTGAACCGGCGACGCTACTGACGCGCATGGAGATATATACCGAGGAGGAAGTGCGAGCCAAACGAATGCTGCGCGGCAGCTTCGCAGTGTTACGCGAGGCAGTGATGAGTGGCGAGGTCGAGCGATCGAAAATTCCGGCGCTCACCGGATATGAAGAGCGCGGCGCGCGCAACGTGACTGCGGGGTTGGTCGAACGGGGTATGCTGACGGCCACGACGCACCGTGCGCCGCTCCGCCTTGCTTTCCCAGCCGATGTCGCCGAGCGCTGGTTCCCGAATCTCTATCCCGCAAACGCCGGATCGCGACCATGACCGGGCACCGTAGCGCTCTCACCAAATGGGTGACGGGTCGCATTGCGACACCCTGTTGATATTCAGTATTCTTGGTCATGTTGCAAGCCGTCAACTGCCGTTTCTAGGTTCAATAGTGTGTATCAGATTTCGGCGAGTACCACTGCCTGCTCTCAGGGCGCGACGTATATGCGCCACTAAGGACCAAGCACTACGCTAGCCCCCTCGACCTGCGGCGGGCCGCGCGACCTCGTTCTGCAGCCATGCGCGAAACGCCGCCACGGCGGGACGATGCGCGGCATTGCTGGTGCATGCGAGGTAGTACGCCGACTTCAACGGCACCTGCAATTCGAACGGTAACACCAGGCGTCCAGCGGCCAGTTCGGCTGCCGCCAGCACCGGGAATGTCGCCACCACACCCAAGGCGTCGCTGGCTGCTTCTATGGCAAGCACGGGCTGGCTGAAATAAGAACCGCGCGCGGTATCCACGCCCTCCACGCCAGCGGCCTTGAGCCATGCATCCCAAAACGCAATGCCGTCATAGCGTGTGCCGGTGTCGTCGTGTACCAGCGTGTGTAGCCGCAAGTCCTCGGGATGCCGCAACGGATGTTCGCCGCTCAACAGCTGCGGCGCACACATGGGCGCCAGGGTAAGGTCGAACAACTTGTCGACCTGATAACCCGCGTAATCGCCATGGCCGTACAAGATGGCGACGTCGGACTCGTCGAGCCAGTTCTCCACGGTTGCCAGTTCCATCGCATTGTCGCTGCCGGGCCGACTTGTAAGCCGCGTGCGCGCTGATATGCGCACG
The DNA here is from genome assembly GCA_947476215.1 of Betaproteobacteria bacterium. GTDB lineage: Bacteria > Pseudomonadota > Gammaproteobacteria > Burkholderiales > SG8-41 > PALSA-1004. Next base: position 4,263 of record CANJQI010000162.1, on the reverse strand, counting down.
TCGAACTCAGGGTGCGCGGCAAAAAAGCGGTGCAAACGCGGCATCAGCCAGCGCGCAGCAAACGATGGCGCGACGCTCACCGTCAACTGCCCGCTGTCGGACAGGGGGCGCAGCAACGCAACGGCCTGAGCAAGGACATCGAAGCCTTCGCTGAGTTTAGGTAAAGCCAATTGCGCGGCCGGCGTCAGTTCCAGTCCGCGGTTGCGGCGTTTGAACAACTGTGTGCCCAGCAGTTCTTCCAAGCTCTTGATTTGATGACTGATCGCAGCCGGCGTGACGTTGAGCTCCTGAGCCGCGCGCTTGAGGCTCAGGTGTCGGGCAGCTGACTCCAAAGCCCGGAGCCCGTTCAGCGGAGGTAGTCGTTGCGTCATGACGCGAAGCTATTCACATTACATTTTCTCATCTATCTACGTAGAATATATCATGTGTTGCGATGCAACAATATACATTTAAACAGGTCTATACTTTCAGTTGTGCGGATTTATCGGAATAGAAAATATTATCCGAAATTTGGACAACGCTAACACGAAAGGATCAGAACATGAAAACGGTAATGAGAAACCCAGCTAGTTCAGATACTTATAAGCAAATCGACCAGTTGCCTTTGAGCTCCGCGCAACGTAACAGGGCGCTAATGACACTGCGTCGCGCACAGGAATTCGTTGAGAATATTGCATCTATCACAAACAGAATCAAGTACTTAATGCACTTTTCTACTGCGAAATACAGACCCAGACACGAGGTTGCCGCTTAAGTTTTTCGCGAAAATCGCCGTTCTCTACGTGCAGAACCAAAGCCAAATTCTTGACAGCCGTTATTGAAAGGAAATCGAAATGAAAATCAAACAAACCCCAGCAGCCAACTCCGACGTTTTTACGCTCGTAGAGCAGGTTCCGATGGACAATTCGCAGCGCGTAAGAGCGCTGGCGACTCTGCGCAGTGCGGACGCTTTTGTCGACCGCGTAGTGTGGGTTGCCAATAGAATCAAATACTTATTAAAAGGACCCGAGAGAAAACCTCAGGATGATCAAAAGCTCGCAGCTTAAGGTTCCGGCATCACACGTCGTTATTTATTTGCAGCAAAGCAGCAAGCAAGCCTTAACAGCCCGGCCATGCCGGGTTTTTTTTGCTGCTACTTTCCCGATGGCTGCGCCGCCAGCATACGCTCGATTTCGCGCCCCAGCCTGGCGTTTTCGGGCGTTACACTGCTCTCGAAGGCCAAGACGCGGTCACCGCCGCGGTCTATCAGGTATTTGTGAAAATTCCAGCGTGGCGCGGAACCGCTGCGTTGAATGAGGGACGAGTAAAAGGCATTCGCCCCGGCGCCCGAGACGACCGTCTTCTCAAACATTGGAAAACTCACGCCGTAGTTCAACTGGCAGAATTCAGCGACTTCCTTGTTGCCGCCAGGCTCCTGCGCGCCGAAATCGTTGGACGGAAACCCGACCACGACCAGGCCACGCTTCTGATAGCGCTTATACAGCGCTTCCAGACCCGCATACTGCGGCGTATAGCCGCACTGGCTCGCCGTATTGACGACCAGCACGACCTTGCCGCTGTATTCACATAGCGACCGCGGTTGGCCGCTGACCAGCCCGGGGAAAGTGTGGGCAAGCACGGATTTGCAGTTGTCCGCAGCCGCCGTAAGGCCGGCACACCCAAATAACAGTAACATCACGCCAAAAATTTTTCGCATTTACGACCTCCTCAAGCCTCGTTAATCCCTGTCACGCAGCACGATCATAGCCCGGAATCACGCGCACATCGATAACGCATACCTGCCCGGCGCGCACCGCCGCCCCCCCTGCTCTATCGCCGGCAACAGCTCGGCCGGCTGCGCGACCGGCCCTATCCCGAGCGCGCCCTGTGAGCGCGCCATGGCTGCGATATCGATGTCGGGCTCCGCGAGGTGCATGCCTATCCATTTGTTCTCGCCGGGCCGTCCACGGTGCACGGCCATGCGTTCCTGGTGCTGCTCGTCATTGTAAAAGCTGCAGTTGTTGCACACCACGAACAAGCACGGAATCTGGTAGTGCGCGGCGGTCCAGATCGCGGTATTGCCCATCAGAAAATCGCCATCGCCCAGCACCGCGAGCGGGATACGGCCGCTGCCCTTGAGCGCAAGTCCGGCGCCGACGGTCATACCGGGTGCCGAGCCCACTCCTGCCCCACCATCGTGGCCGATGTAATCGAGCGGGTGCCGGAAATGCGTATATCCGCCGTTCCATCCCAGCGGAAAACGCGTGTAACAGACATCAACCCCGCGCGTCGCGGTTTGCAGCACATCGGCCAGTCCACGCATGCAAACCACATCCTGCTGCGGTGGCAGCGGCTGGCGCGACGGCAAGGCGGCGGTTGCGGCGCGCGGACTGCACGCCTCCAACAACAACGGTACGGCGGCATCGGTTTCGCACATCATGTAGATATCGACGGGGGGCAGCCCCTGGTGATCGGAGCTCCAGCCGCGATGATTATGCGCATCACATGAAACCTGTATCACTTTCGCGCTCACCGGCTGGGTTCCGCACGCCTGCTTGAATGCACCGGACAAATCGATCCAGTCGAGCGACAGCACGACATAGGCGGCGGCGATCATCGCTTTCGCTTCCCTGGTGAGCCCAGGCGGCCGGCAGATTGGGAAACAACGCGGAGCGCTGCGCACCCGTCACCGCCAGAGCCCTGAGGCGTCCGTTTCCGAGATGCGGTGTCGCCAGCGTGGCGCTGCCAAAGGTCAGTTGCACGTTGCCGGCAACGACGTCGGTAAACGCCGGTGCCGCGCCCTTGTAGTTGACGCGCACGATATCCACGCCCGCCATGGCTTTGAACAACTCGCCCGCCAGGTGCGACGCCGACCCCGCGCCGGACGTGCCGTAATTGAGTTTGCCCGGGCGCGACTTGGCCAGCGCGATCAGCTCACGAACCGTCTTGACCGGCAACGAGGGATGCACCACCACCATGCTCGGAGAACTCACGACTAACGTGACGGGTGCGAAATCACGTACCGGATCATACGGCGTGCGCTCGCGCATGAACGGCGCCAGCCATATCGTATTGCCGTAAACAAGCAAGGTGTAACCATCCGGCGCGGCTTTCGCGACCATTTCCCCACCCACCATGCCGCCGGATCCACCACGATTGTCCGTTATCACCTGCTGGCCCAGCGGGCCGGATATGCCCTGCGCGACGATGCGCGCGGCGACATCCGCGCCGCCACCCACCGCGGCGGTAATGATGCGTACCGGCTTGACGGGATAGTCCTGGGCCCACGTCGCCACAGCGCCGGCGAGCATCACGCTCGCGACGCACATTCGGGACAAGACTCGCGAGCCGTTCATCGGCTGCACTCAAATAAATTTGAATACGGACTGCGCGGTTTTGCCCATGATCCATTCGCTTTCTTCCGCGCCGCAGAAACCGGAAAGATGTTCCCGCAGATAGTTGAGCGCATTGGCATAGCCCTCTTTCTGGCTGACCGGAGGATAGTTGCTGCCGCACATCATGCGCCGCGCGCCAAACACTTCATACACCATACTGACGAACGGCGGAATTTTCTGCGCGGCATAAAATGGCCGTTGCTGCGGTTGCGAGCGCTTGCAGAGTTCGCTGAGGCCGCCCACTTTAATGTAGGTGTTGGAAAATCCGGATAACGTCAGCACTCTTTTTGAATTCTTCGTAAGGTGGCGGTTCGTCGGGATCGACAAACGCGAGATGTTCGATAACAACCGGCGCATCCGGCACGGTTTGCACGACCTTGTGAAATTCATCCAATGCGAATTCACTCTCCTTGCCGTTGCACGAGATCGGCAGCTTCAACTCATTGCATGCTCGCCACAAGGCCAGCGGATCCGCGCCCGGAGAGCGAGCCCCCACCCGCAGACGTATGCCGGCCGCGCCCTGGTCGACCAGAAGCTTGAGCGCCTGCACGGCATCGTCGCGCTTAGGCTCGACAATGACGACCGGCGCGTAGCGTCCCGGAAAGCGCCGCGCGCACTCAAAGAAATAGCTATTGTCATACCCCCCCTCAATCTGGATAAGGACAGCTCGCTCGACGCGGCTTACATTCATCTGATACAGCAGCGATTCGACCGGCGCGTAACAGAATCGGGATGCGTGAACGTGCGTGTCAACGATATTCATGCGCAGGACCTCAGGTGGACATGGGCGTTCATGGCTCTTTATAAGACGACTATGAGCCGTGCCGCCCGGAATTGCATGCACTTGATGGTAACTGGTTTCGCGGCACGTTTACAGCGGCCGACCGTG
>CANJQI010000161.1 GCA_947476215.1 Betaproteobacteria bacterium | reverse complement strand
TGCGCTGGAAGAGAAAGTTCCCATGAAGCGGCTTGGCAAGCCCGAGGACATAGCCAATGCGTTTGCATGGCTGGCGTCCGACGAAGCCAGTTACATCAACGGCGCGGTCATAGAAGTGAGCGGCGGGCTAAACATCTAGTCATTGTGTTGCTCATCCCTCAGGTGCAGCGCAATCCTGGCTGCGTCCGGCGCGCGGATTACGCCGCGCTCGGTTATCAAGGCCGTTATCAGATCCGCTGGAGTCACATCGAAAACCGGATTGCGCACGGCGACGTTGGGCGGCGCCCAGCGATGATTTGCGTAACCTCGGACTTCATCCCCGTCACGTTCTTCGATTGGAATATCGGCACCGCTGGTTAACGTTGCATCTATCGTCGACAGCGGCGCTGCGACATAGAATGGAATGTTGTGTCGCCGGGCCAGCACGGCGACCTGGTAGGTGCCGATTTTGTTGGCGACGTCGCCGTTGGCGGCAACGCGATCCGCGCCGACGATGACCGCGTCGATTTCGTTCCGGCTCATCAGAAATCCCGCTGCGTTGTCGGCTATCAGCGTCACCGGTATATTGTCGGCTGCAAGTTCCCATGCGGTCAGGCGCGCGCCCTGCAGGAAGGGCCGAGTCTCATCCGCGATGACACTCACTTTCTTGCCAGCCTCTATGGCCGAGCGTATGACGCCCAACGCGGTGCCGTGTCCGGCCGTGGCCAGTGCTCCGGCATTGCAATGCGTCAGCACGCGCGCACCGTCGCTGATCAGAGCTGCGCCGTGACGGCCCATGCTGCGATTAGCGGCGATGTCCGCAGCGTATATCGCATGAGCTTCGGCCAGTAGTGCCGATGCAGCTTGCTGCGCTGTGTCGTTATGGTGTCGCTTCCACGTGTCGCGCATGCGCGCGAGCGCCCAGAACAGGTTGACCGCCGTTGGGCGGCTCGCCGCCAGCAGTGCGAAACCGGCGTCAAGGCCGTCACTGAATTCCTTGGGCGCGGCGTGCCGCAGGCGCAGGCTTTCGAGCGCGACGCCATACGCCGCAGCACAGCCTATGGCAGGCGCTCCGCGCACCACCATGTCGCGTATGCCGGTGGCGATCGCGCCGGCCGAGTCAAACGTCAGAAACCGCACCTCGCCGGGCAGCACACGCTGGTCTATCATTTCCAGCCGGCTGTCGCGCCAGCGCATGGTCTCAACCGTGCTGCGTGCCGGCGGCATCAGATGGTGCGCTCGCTGCCGCCGTCGATGGGAACCTGAGCGCCGGTCGTTTTCGCAAACAGCGGACCGCACATTTCGGCGGCAAGCTCGCCGACATCGCGGCTCGTGATCTCGGTTTTGAGTACATTTCTCTTCTTGTAGTTTTCCACGCTGATGCCGTAGTGCGCGGCGCGTTCGGCAAGAACATCCGCGCTCCATAGCGCGGTATCGAACACTGCGTCGGGGTGCAGTATATTAATGCGAATGTTATCCGCGCCCCATTCGAGTGCTGCAACGCGTGCAATTTGCGTAAGCGCTGCTTTCGATGCTGAATAGGCGGCGGCGCCCGGACCGGGGGCGGCGACGTTGCGCGAACCTATGGCCGCGATACGGCCACCGTTCGGCGCGAGCTTGAGCAACGGATAACACTCGCGCAACAATGCAAGATTGGCGTCGAGATTGATGTTCATGACGGTGCGCCATGATTTATCGTCCAGCGTGGCGATTGTTGCGCCGCCGGGAAATACGCCGGCATTGAGTATCAGGATATCGAGCCCGCCATACGTGCGCACCGCGGTTTCAAGCGCATCGGTGATGCCGGATATCGAAGTGACGTCGCACTGTATGCCCAGAAAATCCGCGCGTTTGTGTTGGCCGGCAATGCCCGGCGCGATATCGAGGCCGACCACCGCGGCGCCGCGCTTGAGCAATGCAGCTACACACGCCGCACCTATGCCCGATGCCGCGCCGGTGACGATCGCCACCTCGCCCGCGAACAATGGCGCTGCGCCGGCCTTGCGCAGCTTGGCCTGTTCGAGGTCCCAGTACTCGACGTCGAAGATATCCTTGGCAGGCAGCGCCTGATAGCCGCCGAGCAGCGTTGCGCGCTCTATCACATCCATGGTGCGGTGATAGAGATCGGCGACGATGGCCGCGTCCTTGACCGAACGTCCGACCGTGCACATGCCGAGATCGCGGTCGAGTACGACGCGCGGCGCGGCGTCCAGCATAGTCTTGGGTTCCTTCGCCATCGACGCCTGTTGCTTGAAATATTCGCCATAGGCCGGTGCATAACCCGCGACGTCTCGACCCAGCATGGGCAGGCGCTTAGTGCGTATCACGTGATCGGGGGTCGCCGGCCCTTGCTGCGTGATGCGCGCCAGATCCGGGCGCCGGGCAAACGCGGTCGCACGCGCGTTTTGATGCGTCGCCATGATCATGGGAAGGGCGGCGCATTTTGATACTTCCCGGCGCAGTGTCGCGATTTCGATGCGCTGTGACGAAGCCGGCACGCTGGTTGTGGCGGATGCGAGATGCCACGCTTTCTTGCCTGCCAGATAACGTTCAGCGAGATCGACCAAATGGATCATGCGTTCATACGACTCGCGCGCGGTTGCTCCGAATGAAAATATGCCATGATTCAGCAGCACCATGCCCGTCGTTTGCGGACCGGCTTGCACCGGAAAAAGTTCGGCGCACAGGCGTGCCAGATCGAATCCCGGCATCACGTAGGGAATGACGACGGCCTGATTGCCGTAAATCTCGGCAATCCGCTTGGGCCCATCGACCGTATTGGTGATGGAAAGCACCGCATCAGCATGGGTGTGGTCCACGTATTTGTGCGGCAGCAGGGCATGCAAGATGGTTTCAACCGACGGCGCGGGCGCCGATGCGCGCGTCAAGCTGGTCACCAGTTCATTAACCATCTGCGGATCGCTCAATGCCTTGAGCTGTGCAAGCTTGAGCAGATGCGCCATGCGCACCGGTGAAAAGCCGGCTTCTTCAATGAATTCAAGGTCCCAGCCGCTGCCTTTGACGTACAGCAGGTGTTCTTCGTCGCCGACCAGATTGCGGGCGCGCACCTTGACGGAGGTGTTGCCGCCGCCGTGCAGCACCAGCGACTTGTCGCGGCCCAGCAGGCGCGAGGTGTATACACGTAGCCCCAGATCACCTTGAAATAGTGCGGCTTCCTGTTCGTTCCAGAGACTTTGCATGGTCAGCAATTTTATATTCAAACGGAAAGGGACATTATAATTCTGCGTGATGCCTGAGTCTTCCCCATTTTCCGTAAAAGTCGTGAACTGGTGCGATGCAGTTGTCGCTCTGCGTGCCGTTCGCAGCGCCGTTTTTATTCACGAACAATGCATCCCCGAAGATCAGGAATGGGATGAGGCCGACCCTTCATGCTTACACGTTCTCGCATGCGCAGCCGCGGGCGAGGAGATCGGCACCGGTCGCCTGTTGCCGGATGGACATATAGGCCGCATGGCGGTTCTGAAATCGTGGCGCGGGCAGGGCGTGGGGGCGGCAGTCATGCAGGCACTGCTGGCGGCAGCCAAGGGGCGTGGGCATGCCGTCGTTGAATTGAGTGCGCAAACGCACGCGATCGATTTTTATCGCCGCTTCGGATTCGAGGTGACGAGCGAGGAATATCTGGAAGTCGATATCCCGCACCGCGCGATGCGGCGAGAGCTTAAGCTGCGTTGACGGCGGCTTCGAGAGTAAATCGTCCGGTGACCGACTGGCGGAGCTTACCGCGCTCGCCGAAGCTGCGTTCGACGAACACGACCTGGCCGTAATTGTCCACCAGCACCACGGCGGACGCGCGCGTGCCGTAATCGGGTGACGAAATAAATGCCGACGACAACAAGCGTTCGCGTGGCAAACCGACACCGGTGTCGGGCAGATCCGCATCGGGGGCGGTGGTACGATCGGCGAGCAGAGCGAACATGCCCTCTATCATTTCCTGCGTTTCATGCTTTAACAGGCCGTCCAGCACCTGTTTGCCATGCTCCACCTTGGGCCACGGCGTATTCAACAGGTGATTGCTCAGTCCGTGCACGCCGGGCGTGATCGCCATGGTGCGGCTGCCGCGGTTCGAATAGTAGTACAAGTCGTCAAGATCGCCTGCAATCAGGTTAAAGCCGTTGAATGCATGGGATTCACGCGCGACGCGATTGATATATTCGGACGGCGACTGGTTGCTGCGCAGGTAGTTGGCAACGAGTTCGCCGCGTGAGCGCGTGCCGTTTTTGACGGCATTGCCATCGCGGTAGTTGGTGACCGCGGCGACTCGGCCGGCGCGTGTAATTCCGAGCCAGGTTCCGCCCTGCTCAAGATCACGTCCGCCGTAGACATGCGGATGATCGCGCCAGAAACCCGCGAATGCGGTAGTGCGGGCGTATTTTTCGTCGCGGTTGGCGGCGAGCACCAGCGGATAGGTGGGATGGACGCGGTACGCGAGCAACAATAAGCACATGTCAGTTAATCCTCAAAGCATTCAACGTGGCGTCCGGTCCCGGTTTGTAGGAACTCGGTGGCATTGAGTTCTTTGACTAAACGGTCTAGCGTCCGTTCGAAATTGTCAGAATTCTTAATGTTTTCAAATACTTCCATCCACAACGTGGGCTCATCCCGCTTTTTCAACAAGCGGCCCGATACTCCGGTTGTGGTTCTTACTCCATCCAACAAGGCCTGTATACGCTGCTTTGCCGTCGCAAAATTCTTCGCATCGACCCGATAGTAAATGTAGTAGGAAAGTGCCATTTCCCCCCGAATATAACGTGCGCGTCGCGAGCAATCAAGGTTTATAGGGCAAATTCAGGAATTTGAGCACTGGGCCATCAGGAGTCCCTGCATGGACGGCCTGGCTGTCGGCGCAGGAAATCTGCACGACGGCAAGCAGGTCAAACCCGCCGTCCGGGGACGGTGCGGCGTTGACTATGGTCCCGCACGCCTGCTCGCCGAACTCGGCGCTATAGAGTTTTTCACCTGCTGGCGGCGCCTGCTCAGCGGCGATGTGGGCCAGATACATGCGCTGTTTCAGGCGCCCCAGAAAGTGCATGCGGGCGACGATTTCCTGGCCGGGATAACAGCCTTTATTGAAGCTGACGCCGCCTATGAGGTCCAGATTCGCCATTTGCGGCACGAACTGGTCCTGGGTCGCGGGTGTGATCCACGGGATACCGGCGCGGATTTCGAGCCAGTTCCAATAATCTGAATCCGCGGCGCCGCCCGTTGCTGCCAACCCGGCCATCAACTCCCTGGCGAGGGTGGGCTCGGCAATCACCTGAAAGCGGTCCGCGCCCAGGCGCACCAGTACCGCCCGCGTATCCTTGGCCATGGTCATGGGCGCAGCGGGCAGATCCGGAAACCAGGGTTTGAGCGTGGCCTCAGCGTCGGTGCCGGCCAATCCCAGCAAACCGTATTCGGCGCTGACATCAATGGCTTTGACTCTGGCGCGTAATATGTGCATTGACAGGCGATTACGGATAGGCTCGGCCAGCTCATGCGGCAACTGCATGCAGTAATCATCGCCGTCGCGCCACAATAGAAAGTTGGCGAGCATGCGACCCTGCGGGGTACTGTAGCTGCCGTAGGTTGCGTGCATGGACTGCATTCCCGCAACATCGCAACTTAGCTGTCCGTGGAGAAAAGCCGACGAATCAGTTCCTGAGAAACGGATAAGGCTTGAATTGGCAAGATTGGCTACGAGCACGACGCGACCCCTTAGTAAACTACTTTTTGCCGCGCATGGGTTTTGAGTGCGTGCGTAGCAGGACAGCAAGTTCGGTGTGATCCATTTCACTCATGGCTATGCGCATGGTCCAGTCGAACAGCTGGGCTGAGTTGAAGGTTGGCTCTATCCGGTTTAGAACGAGGAAAGTCAACATGCAGTCCGCCGCGATGCGTTTGTTGCCATCAAGGAAAGGATGATTCTTGGCCAGCGAAAGGCAATATTGGGCTGCCGCCTCGTAGAGGTCGCTGGTATATGCGTAGGTGCTTTGCACTTGTCCCAATGCGGACTCCAGGAGACCCTGATCACGCAGCCCCTGCGTACCGCCAAATATCTCAATCTGGGTCTGGTGCATCGCAAGCGCGGCGTCCAGTCCGATAAAGCGCGGCACTAGACATCCGCCAGGCGCTGGAAAGCCGCCCGATATTTTGCAATAACTTTTTCGTGCGCCTCCATCACCGCTTCATATTCCGCGTTGACAGGCGTTAGCACTATGCGCCCATTTTCTTTGCTGACTTGCAGCTTCTGACCCTCCCGAAGATGCAGGGTCTGGACCACGTCGGCGGGAATTGTGGTAACAAAGCTCGAGCCTACCTTGCGTAACGCGATCTTGCTCATCGCTCACCTCATATATATACCAACGTATATATGATATTCGATACTACGGCGTGCGTGCAATCGCGCGGTTCATGCATGTGTGGTGCCTTTTTCAAGGGAACGCCGAACTATTACACGCGTGTGCTACATAAGTCATTGATTTTAATTAGTTATTATTAACTCCGCCAGCTTGCCGCATTTGCGTCCAGAGACTCCGCGAGTTACATTCCAAACCATGGGATTAGACACGGATCCGGCGCGTGGACTGCACCTCCATGCGCTCGTCCGCGCAGCAACTAACCAACTAGGCCATAGCATCACTGCAATAGGGAATCCAAATGAACACCAGTTGGCGATTCACGGCCGAGACGTTTGCTTGGGCACTGCAGGGAATTTGTCATTTGCACCGCATTCCTTTCGCGCTCGAACTGGTGTTGCAGCAGTTCCCGCCGCCTTATACGCTGGCCTCGCTGCAGCACGCGGCTGAATCCTTGGGCCTGAAGGCCGGGTTGCGCGAGATCTCGCATGGTGATTTGGGAAGTCTGCCTCTGCCGGGCATGGTCATGCTCCATCCCGTAACGGTTGCGGCATCCTCTGCGCCCGCCGTTGCGCCACTGCCAGTAACAGGGAAAAACACCAGCGACGAAACCCAATCTATGGCGCCGGAGGGGGCGCCGCACTGTCTAGCGTTGATACTCAAGGCCGATGGTGCGCGCGTGCTGTTATTTGACCAGGGCAGCAAGGCGCCTTATACCAAATCCCTGGACGAGTTTGCCGCGCTATATGCAGGGCAGATCATGTTGTTCGCGCCGGCGGGCGCCGCGCCCGCCGAGATCGATGCAGCGTCCAAGCAGACAAGTGAATTCGGATTCAAGTGGTTCATACCCGAGTTGCTCAAGCACCGGACCATCTGGCGCGACGTGCTGCTCGCCTCGCTGGCGATACAGTTGATGGCGCTGGCCACGCCGATTTTCACGCAGATCGTGATCGACAAGGTTATCGTTCATCACACCGTCAACACCTTGATCGTGATCGGCATAGCACTCTTCATCTTCATGGTTTTCAGCGCCGGCATGACGTGGGTGCGCCAGTATCTGGTGCTGCACACCGGCAATCGCATAGACGCGGTGCTTGGCAGTCAGGTATTCGAGCATTTGTTCAAATTGCCGCCACGTTATTTCGATCACCGTCCGACCGGCGTGTTGATCGCGCGCGTGCACGGCGTGGAGACGATACGCGAGTTTATTAGCGGCGCCGCGGTGACGTTGTGTCTCGATGTGCCGTTCCTGTTCATCTTTCTCGGGATCATGATTTATTACAGCTGGATACTGACCTTGGTATCGATCGCGGCGCTGCTGATCATGGTGGGAATGAGTTTGCTGGTCACGCCGCTATTACGTGAGCGGCTCAATCAGCAGTTTCTGTTTGGCGCGCGTAATCAGGCGTTTCTCACCGAATATGTGTCGGGCATGGAAACCGTAAAGTCGTTGCAAATGGAACCACAACTAACCTCGCGCTTCGGCGATCTGCTATCCGCGTTTCTGGCGGCAAGCTTCAAGACCCGCCAGTTGTCCAATACCTTTAACGTGCTTGCCAACATGGTTGAGCAGATGCAGACGCTGGCAATACTGTGCGTGGGGGCATGGCTGGTCATGAATACGACCGACATGACGATAGGCATGCTGGTTGCCTTCCAGATGTTCGCGGGACGTTTGTCCGGCCCCCTGTTGCGCATGGTCGGGCTGTGGCAGGAGTTTCAGCAGGCCAACATCGCCGTTCAGCGCCTCGGTGATGTCATGAACGCACCGACCGAACCGTATTCTGTGACGCCGTCGCGTGAAACGGGCGGCAAAGGCGCCTTGGAAATCCGTGGATTGAGTTTTCGTTACGCCGAAAATCTGCCTTACCTTTACCGCAATCTGACCTTTGCGCTGCAACCCGGGCAGTGCATTGCGCTCATGGGGCCCTCTGGTTGCGGCAAGAGCACGCTGGCCCGGTTGATGCAAGGTTTTTATCAACCGGATGACGGTGCGATTCTGATCGATGGCCGCGACACCCGGCATTTCGCCGCCAACGAGCTGCGCCAGCACTACGGCGTCGTGCCGCAGGAAACCATGCTGTTCAGCGGCACCATTTACGAAAATCTGACACTGGCGTTTCCTCTGGCGACTTTCGAGGACGTAATCAATGCCTGCAAGCTTGCCGAAATTCATGACACCATAGAGCAGTTGCCCGACGGCTATCAAACCGTGATAGGTGAGCATGGTGCAGGGTTGTCCGGCGGCCAGAAACAGCGCATCGCCATCGCTCGTGCACTGCTCAAGCGACCCAAGATCCTGATTTTCGATGAGGCCACCAGTAGTCTTGATACACCGACCGCGGAGAGCTTCGCCAAGACCGTGAATCAGCTCAAGGGCAAGGTGTCTATGCTTTTCATTGCGCATCAACTGCCGTCCAGCCTTAAGGTCGATGAGATAGTTCATCTGCGGGCGGCGACGGTGACGGGCACGTGAACGTGGGCACATTGAGTACAATGCGACAGGTCGTGCGGCATATCGGGAGGAAACATGAGACTGGAAGATGAAAGCGAAAGCAGCAACGTTGAGGATAGACGCGGTGGCGGCGGTGGCATGGGCCGCGCCGGCGGGGTCGGCATAGGCACCATGGCGATTGCGTTAGTAGCGAGCTATTTTCTGGGGATAGATCCGCGCACCATATTGGGCCTTGCGGAAAGCGTGCAGGGCACTCAGCATGCCGCCCCGGAGCAGAGTCGTCCGGTGGATCCGGCCAACGATCCGCAGGCCGCGCTGAAGAGCGAAATGCTCAAGGTGCTGCACAAGACGGAAGTGACGTGGGACGAAATCTTTCGTCAGTTGGGCGGCCAGTATCGCAAGCCGGTGCTGGTGTTATACAGCGGACGTACCCAGACCGCGTGCGGCGCAGGGCAGGCTGCGATGGGGCCGTTTTATTGTCCGGGCGATCAGCGCGTCTATCTCGACATGGGATTTTTTCGTGACATGGAGCAGCGCTTTCGCGCCGGCGGCGATTTCGCGCGCGCCTATGTGATCGCGCACGAGATCGGGCACCATGTGCAGAACCTGACCGGCATCTCGGAAAAAACACATGCCATGCGTCAACGCCTCAGTGAAGTCGAATACAATAAGGTATCGGTGCGCGTCGAACTGCAGGCGGATTGTTTCGCCGGCGTATGGGCGCAGCACGCCAACCGCGCGAGTCCGTTTCTCGATCCTGATGATGTCGACGAAGCCCTGCGCGCCGCCAACGCCATCGGCGACGACATGCTGCAGAAACAGGCGCGCGGTGCGGTGGTGCCGGACTCATTTACCCACGGCACATCGGCGCAGCGCATGCGCTGGTTCAAGACCGGATTTCAGAGTGGGAATCTGAAGACGTGCGATACGTTTGCGGCACGGGATTTATAACGCAGGCATGTGTTGTGGCTCATCGAGCAACGCCGGAGCGCGATTGTATCGAAACGACGAGTCGTGGCGTTTACGCCTTGCCCTGACCTTGGAGAACCCGTACATGTTCGTTGGCAAGTTGATGGCCGCGCTGGCTGGCGCAGTGCTGTGCTATCCGGCCTGGTCACAGGGAACAGCTGACTACCCGGTCAAGCCGGTGCGCGTCGTAGTCGCCACGGCGGCGGGCGGTGCGACCGACCTGCAGGCACGCCTGTTCGCGCAAAAACTCAGTGAAAGTCTCAAACGCCAGTTCGTGGTCGAGAATCGTCCTGGCGGCAACTACGTACCGGGGTACGGATACGTCGGCAAATCGGCGCCGGATGGCTATACGCTGCTCTCGGCTGCCGCGGTATTCACGGTGGTGCCGAGTCTGAACCCCGAACTGCCGGATCCGGTGCGTGACTATGAACCCATTTCGTTGGTGACAACAGCGCCGTACTTGCTGCTGCTGCATCCGTCGCTGCCGGCCAAGTCCGCGCGTGACGTGGTGGGCCTGGCCAGAGCAAAACCCGGCTTTCTGGACATGGGCGTGGGGTCGGGCGCCAGCCTCACCAATCTTGCGGCGTTGTTTTTCGCCTCCGGCGCGAAAATCAAAATTACTATCATTCCTTACAAGGGAACGGGCCAAACCATCATCGACGCGGTGTCAGGACAGATACACATGTTCTTCGGCAATGTGTTGTCGACGCTGCCGCACGTCAAATCGGGACGGCTGCGTGCGGTTGGTGTGAGCAGTGCCCACCGATCCGCGGTATTGCCGGCGCTGCCGACGATCGCAGAGTCCGGCGTGCCGGGCTACGATGTAACGACGTGGCATGGATGGTTGGCCCCTGCCGGAACCCCGGCCGCGATTGTCGGGCGATTGAGCGCCGAACTCGGAAAAGCGGCGCATGCACCCGATGTCGCGAAAAAACTCGCCGAAGACGGCGGCGAACCTGTGGGCGGCAGTCCGGACCAGTTCAAACGCCTGATCGCGGACGAGGTGCCACGCTGGCGCGCTATCATCAAGCAAACAGGATTGCGTATCGAATAATGTGGTTGGTAATGCAAACCATTGATTAACAATATCAAAGAGGAATCCCCCGTGAATCTGCAGCTATCCGGAAAAACAGCATTGGTGACAGGCTCAAGCGCGGGTATAGGCCGCGCGATCGCCAAGGGCCTCGCCGCCGAAGGCGTCAAGGTTTGCCTTTCGGCGCGCCGCGCTCCAATACTCGAAGAAGTCGCGGCGGAGATCGTCGATGCGGGCGGCATACAGCCGGAGGTGGTCACCGCCGATCTGATGCAAAAAGCAGAGCCGGCAAGGCTGGCCGCCGAGGCGATCAGGCGTATGGGCCGCATCGACATACTCGTCAACTCCGCCGGCGGCAGCCGCCGCATAGACTGGATGCAGGCCAATGATGACGACTGGCTGGACATCATGACGTTTAATTACACGCAGATACGCCGCCTGACGATGGCGGTGGTGCCGGACATGATCAAGAATCAATGGGGCCGCATTATCAACATCACCGGCAAGGCGGAGCCCAATGAACTGAATGGTGTCAGTGGCCCAAAAGCGGCGGTGCATAATTTTGCGAAGGGACTGTCGCGCCAGATCGCCAAACACGGCATCACCATTAACAGCATACCGCCCGGCAAGATCTACAGCGAACAGATCCGCCGCAAGTACGATCAGGATTATGAAACTGACTACACGGAAAAATCCATACCCGTCGGTCGATTCGGTCATCCCGAAGAACTCGCGTTTCTGGCGATCTGTCTTGCGTCACCGCTCGCCAGCTACATCACCGGCAACGTAATGCACGTGGATGGTGGAGTGCACCGGTTCGCGTTTTCGTAACCGTCAGGTCGCGGGCGAGCTTTTGAAGCCCATGGTTAAGCTCCCACTGAGCGCCAAGACACACCCATGACTTCAAACATTCCAGCTGCGCCGGATCTAGTCCTGGTGGATATCGCGGATTATGTCATTGACTACCAGATAGGCAGCGAGGCGGCGATAGGTACGGCGAGCCTGTGCGTAATGGACACGTTGGCGTGTGCGCTGGACGCGTTGGATTTTCCGGATTGCACCAGACTGGTCGGCCCAAACGTACCGGGGACCATCGTGCCCCATGGTGCGCGTATTCCCGGGACGCATTACGTTCTGGATCCCGAGACCGCGGCATTCGGTTTCGGGTGCCTGATACGCTGGCTGGACTATAACGATCAGTTTAATGCCGCCAGAAGCAGCCATCCCTCGGACAATCTCGCCGGTGTGTTGATGCTCGCGGATCATCTAAGCTGCCAGCGCGTCGCGGCGGGTCAGGCACCGTTCCTGATGCGGGATGTCCTGCATTACCTGATCAAGGCCTATGAAATCCAGGGCTGCCTGGGCATCGAGAATGCTTTTGGCAAGCTGGGCTTGATGGACCAGAGCTTGTTGTCGAGAGTGGCTAGCAGCGCGGTGCTGACTGCAATGATGGGTGGGTCCCGTGAAGCGGTCATCAATGCCGTTTCCAAT
>CANJQI010000160.1 GCA_947476215.1 Betaproteobacteria bacterium | reverse complement strand
TCGGGCGTCTTCGCCGGCGCGAGCACACCGTATATTGACGCCGACTCATACCCGGGCAGGCCCGAAGCCGCAACGGTCGGCAATCCGGGAACCAGAGCCGACGGTTGGGCGCTGGTTACCGCTATCGCTCTCAGGCGTCCCGACTTGACATGCGCCATGACCGATCCCGCGACCGAATACATGACCTGCAACTGGCCACCGATCAGCGCGTTTATCGCCTGCCCGGTGCCCTTGTATGGAATACGCACGATACGCACGTTCGCCATGGCATTGAACAGTTCCGCGCTCAAGTGCGCACCGGAACCCACGGAGCCGGAACCATAGTTGAGTTCGCCCGGTTTGGCCCGGGCCAAGGCTATCAGTTCCTTAACCGACTTGACCGGCAACGACGGGTGGATGGCGACCACATTGGTGGCGCTAACCGCAAGGGTGATGGGCACGAAATCCCGGACCGGATCATACGGCGTGGTGTCGCGCAGAAAAGGCGCCAGCCATATGGCGCTGCCATGCAGCAGCAATGTGTATCCGTCGGCAGGCGCCTTGGCTACGGTGTCACCGGCAATAAGTCCACCTGCACCGCCGCGGTTTTCGACGATGACCTGTTGCCCCAGCGGGCCCGCCAGTCCCTGCGCAATCAGGCGCGCCGTGAAATCGCTCGCGCCGGCCGGTTCGGCGGCCACGATGCGCACAGTGCGCGCGGGGTACTGTCCTGACGGCTGTGCCGGGCTTTGTCCCTGCACCGCACCTGCGCACGCGAGCAACGTACAGCCCAGAAACCGATACATCGTGCGGTCCGATCCACAATGAATGTCACTCATGACAGGAGATGCCATCGTGACGCGCGGCGAAGTGCAGAACCTCGGTGGCGCAGGCCGCGGGCTGCAGCATCTGTATCATGTGGAACGTGGTATTGATATGGACGATCCGGATATTCGGCACGCTGGATTTCAGCAATTCCAATTGCTCGTCGCCGGCAATCGGACCGGAATTCGGATATAGCCCCAGCACCGGCGCCTTGATGCGCGGCAGATACGGCGCAGCGGAAAAATCGAGGACAAAATTCTGTCCGGCGATCAACAAGTCGACATCGCCCTTGCCCATTTCGTCCACGGTCCAGCGCATCATGCCCGGATCGCCATCCTCGGGAAAACGCCTGCCTGCGTTGGAAGCCTCGGCCCAGCCGCGCGAACCCATTTTCCTGAAAGCCTCGATCCGGGTCGGGTATCCGTACGTGGCGTTCTTGTTGGCTTTTTCGCTGATGTAGACCGGCGCCGAGACCAGGCTCAAGGTGCGTACGCGATGCGGATACTCGGCCGCAAACGTCATCCCTAGTATGCCGCCCAGGGACTCGCCGCAAAAGTGCACTGACTCCGCACCGACGTGCTCGATAATCGCGTTCATGTCTGTCAGATAGGATTCGAGCGTCAACTCCGTATCGAAATTGAATTTCGTCGATGACTTGCCCAGACCGCGCAGGTCGGGCCGGACGATGCGGTAGAAGCGGCTCAGGTAAGGAACCCAGCTGTACCAAAACCGTGAGTTACGCGCGAAGCCGTGCTGCAGAAGTATGACCGGCGCTTTCTTCCATGGATCGGTAAAGTCGTCCAATTCGTAATGGAGCGTGGGCTTGTTGACCCTTTCGACGTATGGCATGTGCTTCCCTTCAAAGTTACTGAATAGTGGTTTACTCGTCGCGTATGCCCGCAGCCTTGATGACTTTGCCCATGCGCGCCATTTCTGATTTTACCGTCGCCAGTAATTCGGCCGGTGTACTGGCAATGACTTCCGCGCCACTGGCCATGAATTTCTGTTTCACTTCCTGCGCGACAAGTACGGGCACGATCTCCTGATTCAGGCGCCTGACCACGGTTACCGGCGTCTTGCCGGGCGCGAACACACCGAATATGGCCACCGATTCATATCCGGGCACACCGGACGCGGCAACACTGGGCAAACCCGGAAACAGGGACGACGGTTGCATGCTGGTCACTGCCAACGCACGCACACGCCCCGCTTTCACGTGCGGCAGCGCGGCCGGCACGGCGGCGAACATGACTTGAACTTCCCCCCCCAACAGTCCGTTAAGAGCGGGCGCTGCCCCCTTGTACGGAACACGCACAATATCGACGCCCGCCATGGCTTTGAAAAGTTCGGCGGCGAGATGCGGCGTGGACCCCGACAAACCTGACCCGTAGTTTAGAGCGCCCGGCCGCGCTTTCGCCAAAGCGATCAAGTCCGCAACCGAATTCGCCTGCACGGTGGGAGGCACCAGAACCACATTGGGTGAACGGGTGGTGAGCGTTATCGGCGTCAGGTCTATGAGAGGATCATAGGGCAAATTGTCGCGCATGAAGGGCAAGAGCCAGATACTGCTGCCGTACAGCAGCAGCGTATAACCGTCGGGGCTGGCCTTGGCCACCATCTCAATCGCGAACGTTGCGCCGCCACGATTCTCGACGATCACCGTGCGACCGTGATTGACGGTGAGACCCTGCGCGATAATCCGTGCCGAAACATCGGCGAATCCGCCCGGCGCGGTTGCCACGATGCGCATATTCTTGGCGGGATAATCCTGCGCATCCGCATATCCAATGACCGCCGCCAACATGACCGCACAGCATTTCCAGATCAATATTCCCCCTGCGTTTTAGCTTTCAATTCAGACCGATGGCTAGGCTATGCGATAAGTCATAAAAACTCAAGGTTGCGTTTAGTGCACAACCTGCTCTTCGGCCAGATAACATGGTCGGGTCAGCATATCCAGCAGGATGATTCGACCTCTGCCACGACCCGAGAGGGCTGAGTGCGACGCAGTTTGCCGACGTAGGTCAATTAAAGACCCGCCGATGCTATAATATGACCTTCTAAATGACCATATCGTATACGGGGAAGGCCACATGGGTGCTTATAGCATTGCCGAAGCCAAGGCCCACCTGAGTGCGTTGCTTGATCAGGTCGCGCGGGGTGAGGTTGTTACCTTGACTAAACGCGGCAAGCCGGTTGCGCGGATTGTTCCCGCCGGCGGGTTTACCGCCAAACCCAAACTGGATTTGCGCGCCCTGGAAAAATTCCGTACCGGCATGCCTGTATCCTCCGTCAATTCCGCGGTTATGGTGCGCAGGATGCGCGATGAAGCAGAGGGTTGGTGATCTACGCGGATACCAACGTGATGCTTTCGCTGTTCTGCCCGGACAGCCTGTCTCCGGCAGCGACTCGCTGGTATGCAAGCGTCAGCGCGCCAGTATGTATCAGTGCGTGGACGCTGATTGAATTTCGTTCGAACCTGGGGCTGCGTGCACGCAAAGGCCTCCTTTCACGCTCGATGAGCGTGGCGACAATGAAGCAGTTTGATGCGGCGACGTCCGGAAATTTTCATTTACTTGCGGTCGCGCAAGAGCACTTTCACCGCGCAGCTGACTGGCTGGCAAATCCGGCTTGTGCATTGCGTAGCGGCGATGCGCTGCACCTTGCCATAGCTTACGCGCATGGCTGCAAACAATTTGTCAGCTTCGATCAACCCCTGGGCGCCGCCGCGAAAAAGCTGGGCTTGCCGTTTCTGGTGTTGAAGCCTAAATAGCGCGAAGTAAAGGTGCCATTGAGTCGTGCCCGTGCTGCACGAAAGAGCGCGTGTGTCTAGCGATAGCGTAGAGAGCTTATGCTCGTATTTGTAATACGACGATTGTTGCAAAGCGCGCTGGTGCTGCTGGCGGTTTCGCTCGTTGTGTTCGCGGGCATTTACGCGATTGGCAATCCGGTCGATATCCTGCTGCCCGATGACGCGAACGAAACCGAGCGTCAGGCGGCAATACGCGCGCTGGGGCTGGACCGGCCACTGCTGGTCCAGTACGGCATTTTTCTGCTCAAAGCCGTGCAGGGAGATCTCGGCACGTCCTTTGTCTATAACATTCCGTCGATAGAACTTATATTTTCGCGTCTGCCAGCGACGCTGGAACTGGCCATGTGTGCGCTTTTCATATCCATCGCCGTGGGCATCCCGCTGGGGCTGTGGGCAGGACTGCGCCCCGGCACAAAAACCGATGAGGCAATTGTGACCGGCTCCATACTGGGTTTCAGCCTGCCCAGTTTCTGGCAGGGCCTGATGCTGATCATGATTTTCTCGGTGACGCTCGGATGGCTGCCGTCGAACGGCCGCGGCGCCACCGGCACGTTGTTCGGCATCGAAACCAGTTTCGCCACGTGGGACGGATTCACGCATCTGCTGCTGCCGGCGATCAATCTGTCCCTTTTCAAGCTGGCGCTGATGATACGGCTCACGCGCGCCGGCGTGCGCGAGACCATGCCGCTCGACTTTATCAAGTTCGCGCGCGCCAAGGGCGTGTCGGAAACGCGCATCGTGCTGGCGCATGTCCTCAAATACATTCTTGTGCCTATCATTACCGTAATCGGCATGGAACTGGGCGCGGTCATTGCCTTCGCAACCGTCACCGAAACGATCTTCGCATGGCCGGGCATGGGCAAGCTGATCATCGACAGCATCAACAAGCTGGACCGGCCGGTCATCGTCGCTTATCTGATGGTGGTAACCTTGATGTTCATCGTCATCAATCTGGTTGTGGACATCCTGTACGCGCTGCTCGACCCGCGCGTCAGGATCAAAGGCCAGACGGAATGAACAGCGAAATCAGCCCAACAGCACCCGCCGCGAGCTCGTCAACAGTGGACGAATCGCGGCTACGCATGTTGTGGCGTGAATACGCCGAGCGGCGCGGCGCGGTGGTGGCGCTGATCGTTTGCGTGGTGCTGTTGGCGGCGGCGATACTGGCGCCCATCATTGCACCGCAAAATCCGTACGACCTGTCGGTGATTGACATCTTCGACAGCCGGCTGCCGCCGGGCAGCGTCAATCCCGCCGGCTTTACCTACTGGCTGGGCACCGACGGCCAGGGACGTGACATGCTGTCTGCCATGATCTATGGACTGCGACTGAGCCTGTTTGTCGGCGTGCTGTCCGGATTACTCGCCATCAGCGCAGGCGTTACCGTGGGATTGATTGCCGCCTACGCCGGCGGCGCGGTCGATGCACTGCTCATGCGCGTGGTCGATTTCATGCTGGGCTTCCCGGCGATACTGGTTGCGCTGATACTGCTCGCGGTACTGGGGCAAGGCGTGGACAAAGTCATCTTTGCATTGGTCATGGTGCAATGGGCGTATTTCGCGCGCGCGGTGCGCGGCACCGCGATGATAGAGCGCAACAAGGAATACGTAGAGGCGGCAATTTCTCTGGGACTGAGCCGGCCGCGCATCGTGTTCGGGCATATCCTGCCCAACTGCATGCCGCCCATCATTGTTATCGGCACCATGCAGATAGCGCACGCCATTTCCACCGAGGCGACGCTGTCCTTTCTGGGACTGGGACTGCCCATCACGGAACCTTCGCTCGGCCTGTTGATCGCGAACGGCTTCAGCTTTCTGCTGTCGGGACTCTACTGGATCAGCGTTTTTCCGGGATTGCTGCTGTTGGTCACCATTTTCAGCATCAACATCGTCGGCGACAGGCTGCGCGACGTGCTTAACCCGCGGCTGCAAAAATAGCGAATTATCATGCCCGACGAAGCCCTGCTCACCGTCCGCGATCTCAGGACGCACTTCGAAACCCGGCAGGGTGTCGTCAAGGCCGTTGACGGCGTCAGCCTCGACGTTCGGCGCGGCGAAATTCTCGGCCTCGTCGGCGAGTCCGGCTCGGGAAAATCCATCACCGGATTTTCGATACTGGGACTGCTCGATGCGCCTGGCCGCATCGTCGGCGGCAGCATACGCTTCAAGGGCGAAGAACTGGTGGGTGCCAGCCCCGAACGCATGCGCGCATTGCGCGGCCGCGAAATCGCGATGGTATTCCAGGATCCGATGATGACGTTAAACCCGGTGTTGCGCATCGATACCCAGATCATCGAGGCCATACAGGTGCACGAACGCATCAGCACGCGCGCCGCGCGTGCACGCGCCAGCGCGGCGCTGCAGCGCGTCGGCATTCCGTCGCCGGACGAGCGCCTCCAGGCCTATCCGCATCAGTTTTCCGGCGGCATGCGCCAGCGCGTCGCCATCGCCATCGCGCTGCTGCATCGTCCGGCGCTGGTGATCGCCGACGAACCCACCACCGCGCTCGATGTCACCATACAGGCGCAGATCATTTTTGAAATGCAGAAACTGTGCGCGGAAAGCGGCACCGCGCTGATATGGATCACCCACGATCTGGCTGTCATCGACGGCATGGGCGACCGCGTATGCGTGATGTATGCCGGCCGCATCGTCGAAAGCGGGGCCGTGCGCGATGTCATTTCATCACCCGCCCATCCCTATGCGCGCGGACTGATAGACTCAATACCAAGCCGTAATGAACGCGGCAAGCGGCTGTCACAGATACCCGGCGCACCACCGACACCGTTTTCGCTTCCTCAAGGCTGTCCGTTCCGCCCGCGCTGCGGTCGCGCCGATGCCGCCTGTCTCGAGGTCCCGCAGGAAACCACGTTACGCGGCGAACGGCGTGTGCGTTGCTTCCATCCGCTGGAGGAATCGGTTTGACGACCGCGAGCGCAGAAACACCCATCCTCGAAGTGCGCCGGATCTCCAAGCGCTTCGCGCGTACGCCCGACTTCGCCGAGCGGCTGGCAGGAATGTTCGGTGCGAAATTCGATGCACGCGTCGTGCATGCCGTCGACGACGTCAGTCTCGCCGTGAAACACGGTGAAGTCGTGGGTCTGGTCGGCGAATCAGGCTGCGGCAAGTCGACGCTGGGACGCATGGTCGCGGGCATCATTCCCAAGAGCGACGGCGAGCTGTACTTCGAAGGCGCCGAAAGCGCCATGTGGAACGCTGCGCAGGCGCAAGCGGCGCAGCTCGCGGTGCAAATCATTTTTCAGGACCCGATGTCGTCGCTCAATCCGCGCAAGCGCGTGCGCGACATCATAGGCGAAGCACCGCTCGTGCACGGCATGGTGGCGCGCGACGCAATCGCGGACTACGTCAGCGATCTGATGCTTAAGGTGGGGCTGGACCCGGGTTACAAGCGCCGCTACCCGCATCAATTCTCGGGCGGACAACGTCAGCGCATCGGCATCGCGCGCGCGCTGGCGGTCAAACCGCGCTTTCTGGTATGCGACGAAGCGGTGGCAGCGCTCGACGTCTCCATCCAGGCGCAGGTACTGAATCTGTTCATGGATCTCAAGGACGCATTCAATCTCACCTATCTGTTCATCAGTCACGACCTCGGCGTGGTCAGGCACCTGTCGGACCGCGTAGCCATCATGTATCTGGGGCGCATCGTGGAGATGGCGCCCACCACCGAACTCTACGCCACGCCCAATCATCCGTACACGCGCGCGCTGCTCGAGGAAGTACCGCAGGTCGGCACCGGCAAACGAATCTATTCCGTAGTCAAAGGCGAGATACCGTCACCGCTGAACCCGCCACCCGGTTGCCACTTTCACCCGCGCTGCCCGCACGCGATGCCTAAATGCGCGATCGAACAACCGGCGTTGAAACAGGTTGCACCCGGGCGTTTTTCAGCATGCCATCTGAATGACCAGAATTGACCGTGCGTGCCACAGCCAAAATGCCCGGATTACGTAAAATGTGTTATAAATCATAGCATTAATTTAACCCCCATCCATGTTCACCTTGCTTGCGTGGTTCTGACCAGGGAGTATTTTTCATGTTCAATTATTTGAAAAAACTGATCGCCGCCTCATTCCTGACCACGATGGTGTGTTGCGCATTGGCAAGTGCAGCCGAACTGAGGATAGGCCGCGCCAATGAGCCGCAGTCGATCGATCCGCAGTTTGCGCGCACCGGCAACAATCAGATGACAGCCATGCACATTTTCGACCGGCTGCTGGTACCCGACGAAAATCTTCGTATGACGCCCGGACTCGCCGCGTCGTGGCGCAACATCGATGCCAAGACGTGGGAAGTCAAACTGCGCGCGAACGTCAAATTTCATGATGGCAGTCCGTTCACCGCCGAGGACGTGGTGTTTTCCATGGACCGCGCGCCGAATGTGCCCAACAGCCCCGCCTCATTCGCCGATTCCGTGAAAGCCATCGACAAGATGCAGATCATCGATCCGCTCACCATCCGCTTTACGACCACGGTGCCGGATCCGCTGTTCATTGAAAATGTCGGCACTGTATTCATAATTTCCAAGAAGGCCGCCGAAAAAGCCACCAACGCGGATTTCAACAGCGGCAAGGCGGCCATAGGCACCGGCGCATACAAATTCATAAGCTGGACGCCCGGCGACCGCCTCCAGCTCGTGCGCAACGAAGAATACTGGGGACCCAAACCCGATTTCGACAAGGTCACCATGCGCTTCATCAGCAATGACGCGGCGCGCGTGGCGGCGCTGCTGTCAAACAGCGTTGAGGTGATCGATCTGGTGCCGCCTGCCGATCTGCCCAAGCTGCGCGCCGATCCGAATATACGCATCGTGCAGACTGCGACGGTGCGGCTGGTTTATCTCGCACTCAATCAGCGCAGGCCACCGCCATTCCTGACCGATGAGAGCGGCAAACCGCTCGGCAACAATCCGTTCAACGATGTGCGCGTGCGCAAGGCGTTGTCGCTATTGATAGACCGCAGCGGGCTGGTCAGCCGCATACTGCAGGGGTCGGGCGAAGCCGCGACACAACTTGTGCCGTCCGGCGTATTCGGTTACAACCCGGCGCTCAAGGTCAGCGCGGCGGATGTGCAGACCGCGCGCCGTCTGCTGTCCGAGGCGGGGTATCCAAAGGGATTCGGCGTAACCCTGCACGGTTCCAACGACCGCTTTCTGCTCGATCGTGAAATCACGCAGGCGCTGGGACAGTTCCTCGCGCGCGGCGGCATCAAGGTCAACAAGGTGGAGACCCTGCCCTACAGCGTCTACGCCAAGGATGCGCTGAAAGGTGCCTACGGCCTGTTCGTGTTTTCGTACGGCAACACCACGGGTGAAGCGTCGCGCGGCATGGAAAGCCTGTTCCACACGGCAGACAAGGATCGCGACCTCGGGTCTCTGAACCGCACCCAGTATTCAAATCCTGCGTTCGACAAAGCCATCGAACAAGCGATGCAGGAGTTCGATCCCAAGAAACGCGAGAAAATGCTGCAGGACGTAGCCACCATGATATCCAACGACGCCGCGTTCATCCCGCTCTACTGGCAATCGCTGGCTTGGGCGACGCGCAAAGGCATCAATTTCAAGGCACGGCGCGACGAACGCACGCTGGCAATATCGGCGTCGATCGCGAAATAACGGAAATCAGCTTGGGGATACGTTATATCCCCAAGCCATGCGATTGGCGCCATAGACGGAGACGATTCTGGCGAACATAGTCTCAGGCGTCGAATTGCCCTTGGAAGACTGGAGATTGTTCTCCG
Organism: Betaproteobacteria bacterium; assembly: GCA_947476215.1. GTDB lineage: Bacteria > Pseudomonadota > Gammaproteobacteria > Burkholderiales > SG8-41 > PALSA-1004. The sequence goes on along the minus strand of CANJQI010000160.1, from coordinate 2,977 downwards.
TCTTGATCTTCAAATAGAGGTTAGCAAAGCGCGACAGGTCCCATAGCGGCTTGGCCGTTCTTGAACGGCGCGCCGTCCGTGAAATCGCTCTTGCCCAGGTTTTCAAGTATGAAATTGACCTTGGGCAATTGCTTCAGAATGGTTTTCAGTTCGTGGAACTTCTTCACCTGCGGATTGAGCGCTACCGCAATGTCCGTCGATGGCAATCTATATGAGGTAAGCTGTTCGGAGGAATCATTGCCTGTACGCGGACGAGATGTAACCATATAGCACGAACATGAGCAGCGACAACTACAAGGTAACACTCGCCGGACAGGCGTTGATCGAGCAACCCATCGACGGCGAAACAGCGCAGGCGTCACGGCTGATCGAGGAAATCCGTGCGTCCGACTTGGCGGTCACCAACTTTGAAGGCACGCTGGACGCACCGCACACCTGGCCGCTCAAGGCCAAGACCATGCACGTCGCGACGCCCGCAGCTTTGGAGAGCCTGCGCAAGCTGGGCTTTAACGCACTGGCGCTCGCCAACAACCACGCCTTTGATCTCGGTCCGCCCGCACTCACGGCGACCCGTACACACGCACAAGCGTGCGGATTCGCCACGGCAGGCAGCGGTGACGACATTGGCGCCGCGGGCGCGCCGGGGATTGTGGTTGCGGGCGGCAGGCGTGCCGCCTTGCTTGCGTTCGATCTCGGCCCGCAGCTGGACATGGTTTATGCCGGCCCGCAACGCGCAGGCATCAATCCGCTGCGCATACGCAGCGAGCTCGCCATGCCCGCGGACGACGTGGCACGGCTTGCAGCCATCTCTCAATCGTGCGGTTACGCGGAAAAATTTGCGCGCCGCGTGCAGGTCGGCTACTCCGACGCGGGTCCCGTCGACAGCCTGAATTTTTTCGGCATCAACGTAAAAAGCGGAGAACTGATTTCGGAACACCGCTACGCGGATCGCGACGATCTGGCGCGTGCATTACAGGCGATCAGATCCGCTCGCGCCGACGCTGATCTGGTTGTGGTGTCCGCGCACAATCATCATTGGGAAAGTAACTGGGCGGCGGCGCCGGCGTGGCTCACGGCGCTGTGCGCGGAGCTGGTGGACGCCGGAGCGGACATCGTGTTCTGCCATGGCGCACCGGTGCTGCAGGGCATGACGCTGCATCGCGGTCGTCCGATCTTCCACGGACTCGGCAATCTGATATTTCATACCGCGCGTGCGCCGCGCTACGACAATGCCGGCATCGATGTGTGGCGCAGCGCGATCGCGATCTGCCAATTCAACGCCGAAAATACGCTCCACAGCGTGTGTATACAACCGATACAGGTTGGACTGCCTTTGTCTAAGTGCAATGGCGCGACAATACCGTCGGCGCCGCGAATACTTGAAGGTCCGCAGGCCGAGGAAACGGTCAACCGATTTCTCGATCATTCGACGCTGAGTGGCGTCGATGTCAACCGTGACGACGGCAAATGCGTAATCCGCGTGCCGGCTATATACCCATGAAAAAACAGGTTATTTATTCACCGTCAGCGCCGCCTCCAGCTTGTCGGCGGATAAAAATCCGTTAATTCTACGGCCGTCGCCCAGGAATATGACGGGCGTGCTCTTGATGTCGAGACGATCCGCAAGCGCGGCTACGCTCGCAAGCGGATGTGGGCACGCGGTTGCGCCTTCGGGCAACCCACCGCCCGACATTAACTTGTCCCAGGCGCCGGCTCGGTCCTCGGCGCACCACGCCGCGACCGACTTGTCGGCGGAATTCTGCGAAAGGATAGGCGTCGGAAACGTGTAGATGGTCACATTATCAAGACGCGCCATCTCGATATGCAGCGCTTTGCAATAAGAACAATTCGGGTCCTCGAACGTATATATGACGCGCTGGCCGTTGCCCCTGACACGCTTGATCGCGAACTCGCGGCCTGCCCTGGCAAGCACACCCACAGTCGCACGCCGCTCATTGTCCTCGGATACGTTGCGCGGCGGCATGGTACGTATGTCGAAAACATTGCCGCTCAGGAAGAACTCCATCTTCTCGCTGGTATAGACAATCTCGCCATCAAGGACTACCTCATAGAGACCCGCAAACGGCGTCTTGGTGACCCTCTCGACCGCAATGCCCGGCATGCGCGCGGTCAATCCGCGCTTAATCGCGTTTTCGTCACCGAATGCCGATCCGGCGAGACACAACGCTCCTGCGAGCAATCCTGAGTGTAGCCATACCTTCATATCGTACCCCTTCCCGTTGTTCACCAGGTCGCCGGTTTGGCGTCAAGCACGCACCTGCGCAAAATGCAGCCGACGCCCGTAATCCTGGTCTGCGCCTATTTGTCCCCGTGACGGTACCAGTAAGTGCGAGTGCGTTTTTGGGCAATCACCGGCAAGATTTTTTGTGAACCTATGGGCGAACTGGTCGCTCCAGACCGATCAATGCCGCCTATCATGACGGTCGTCGGTTTGCCCGCTATCGGCACGATCCCGAGCACTGGCGACGGCGGCAATCCGCCACCCAGGAATATGCCCGAGCGCGTCCCGCCACACAGCGCGTCGGTACCCACGGCGCCCGATGCATTGAGCAGATTGACCGCATAACCCCGCGCCTCGCCTAGATTGTTCGTGCAGGCGGCCACCGCCGTTGCCAACGGTCTGTTGGTGCTGAAGTAAACCAGCCCACCGGCGATCAACGATGACGTTACCGTCTGCTCTCCGCGCCCCGCGTTCAGATCCATGCGCCAGCCATTGAAGCCGGTGGTAATCGCCGAGCTGCAACTGGTGCTGGCGGTAAAGTCGTTCATGGTCGCGCCATCCAGATCGATTGCCGTCGAAGCCGTGGACGGAAATGCATCGATGAACATATGGTTCGTCAGTAAAAACTGTGGGCGAGCTTTGGCTCGGGTAGCTTGCCAAGTACATGATACAAGGCCAGTTCTGTGGCCTTGAAGGTTCGAAAGCCGTACGCTTTTCTCATAGTGACTTTGGCTT
>CANJQI010000159.1 GCA_947476215.1 Betaproteobacteria bacterium | reverse complement strand
GGCTGTCGTCAAGGGGGCGCGCTTTTGCATGGCGTGGGAATACGCGGACGACATAGCCGAGCGGGTTATCGACTTTCATCGCTGACCATCATGTTGATTTACGCGGATAAATGTTGCGGGTTGTTGGTGTACAAAATCAATCGCTATTTTGGATGCGCCGTCGGCTGTCTGATCTTTTTGGCAACGGCAGCGGTGAGCGCGATGGCGGCGGAAGCCGGCCGTGCGTACCCGGACAGGCCGCTGCGCCTGATCGTTACCTACCCACCGGGTGGCGGCACCAACGTGGTTGCGCGTCTGGTTGCGCAAAAACTCACGGACGCCTGGGGGCAGGCGGTTATCGTCGACAATCGAGCGGGTGGAGGGGGCATCGTCGGCACGGATATCGTCGCCAAGGCCGCTGCCGATGGCTATACGTTGTTGTTTGGTACGTCGGCAGGATTGGCAATACAGCCACTGCTGCTCGGCAGTGCGCCCTATGATCCGCTCAAAGCGTTCGCGCCTGTCAGTTTGCTGATACTTGATCCGCAACTGTTGGTGGTCACGGGCACTTTACCCGCCAACACACTGAAGGAGTTGATCGCGCATGCCAGGGCGAACCCAGGCAAGCTTAACTACGCATCGTCAGGATTGGGCGCGCCTAACTACATGAATATGGAAGGTCTGAAATTGACCACCGGTATCGACATGCTGCACGTACCGTATCAGGGGACAGGACCGGCGATGATAGATCTGTTGTCGGGACGTATTCAATTGATGTGGAGCTCCATGCCGTCTGTGTTGCCGCATCTGAAGACCGGCAGGCTGAAGGCACTGGCGGTCGGCGGCACGGAACGCGTGCATAACGTGCCGGATGTTCCGACCATGAAGGAAGCGGGGTTACCGGCATTCGAGCCGAATATGCCGTGGTATGGCATATTCGTCCCCGCGGGAACGCAAAAGAGCATTATCGACAAGCTCAATGCCCAGTTGGTCAGATCGCTGAATGAGCCCGAAACCATCAAATTTCTGGCCGCCAATGGGTTCGAGCCGCACCTTAGCACCCCCGAGGAACTGGGGCGCCATCTGCGCAGCGAATACGAACGACTGAAAAAACTGATACATGCAATCGGCATTCAAAAACGTGGACTGTAATTTGAGAAATTGATGACATTGAGAAAGTGACAGATGCATAAACTGGCAAATAGTTGCGCAATCGTCGGCATGGGCCGCACGATATGCAAGAAAGGCGATCCGGATAAAAAGTCTCCGTTGCAGTTGATTGCGGAAGCGGCCGCGATCGCGATGAAGGAAGCCGGTATCAAGCGCTCCCAGGTGGGGGCGCTGTTTACGGCCCGCACGCCGCGTGCGTATATGACGCTGCAGTTCAATCAATCACTGCTGAACGAACTGAAGCTGGCGCCGATGTTTTCTTCGGAGATCACGGCGCACGGCGCAGGCGCGCTGGGTGCGATCGAGCTGGCGGTGTCGTTGCTCGACAGCGGCCTCATCGACTATGCGCTGTGCGCGACCGGAGAGGCGAGTCCGCTGTGGATAGAAATGGTCGAGGGCAGCGCCAACTGGGAGGCGGATCTGCAGTTCGAGGCGCCGTATGGTCCCACCACGCCATCGATATATGCGCTGTTTGCGCAGCGCTATATGCACGAATATGGCATCCCCCCCGAACAGATGGCGAAGGTCGCGGTGGAGAACCGGCTGTGGGCACTCGATCATCCGCACGCGGCGATGCGCAAAAAAGGTCCGATCACGGTCGACGACGTACTGTCTTCAAAAATGATCGCCTCGCCGCTGCGTTTGCTCGACTGCGCACCGTGGTTTCCGGGCGGTATCGCCTCCGCCGCGGTCATCACCCGCGCGGATGTGGCGCGCAGCACATGCGAGAAGCCGACTTACATCGCGGGATTCGGCCAGTCCTCGCTGCACGAATGGATAGGCGAGCGCATGGGATTAACGGGTATAGAACCCGCCATGCACGCTCCGAACCTGCTGCGCACCGGCGCGTCGGTGGCGGCCAAACAGGCATACCAGATGGCGGGTGTGTCGCCCAAGGACGTTGACATCGCGGAAACGTCGGCGCCATTTACATTTGCGAATCTGCTCATGCTCGAGGAGTTCGGATTCTGCGGTGTCGGCGAAGGCGGTTCGTTTGTCGCCTCGGGTGGCGTCGACTATAACGGAGGTCTGCCCTTCAACACGACCGGCGGCTATCTGTCGTTCGGTCAGTCGGGACAGGGACTCTATTTGCTCAAGGAAGTTGTCGATCAGATACATGGGCGTGCGGAAGGCCGCCCCGTACCCAACGTCAAGCTGGGGTTGGTGCATGGTCACGGCGGGCCGCTGGCCTGTCATTCAGTGATGCTCGTTTCAGGGGAGCCGGTGCAATGAGTAATGAAATGGGAACAGGCAAGGCCATGGATTGGTCGCGCGGCGTGGTTCTGCGCGCCGGCGAAAAATCGTTGGGGCTGTATCAGCCATCGCCGGAAACCACCGGATACTGGCAGGGCGTGGACCGCCATGAGTTGCTGTTGAAGGAATGCCGCGATTGCGCAGCGCTGCATCATCCGCGCCGCATCGTATGCTCGGAGTGCCAGTCGACCAACCTCGCATGGAAACGCGCAAGCGGCGAGGGTGTCGTCTATACCTTCAGCGAAGTTCACCGCACCGCGGGCGCGTTCGGCGTATCGGTTCCATACGTGGTGGGCATCGTCAGACTGGCGGAAGGCGTGCATCTGTTCAGCCGCATCATACCGACGGCAACTCGCAAGGTTGCGATTGATGTGCCGGTCAGTGTGGATTTTCGAGTGCTCGAAGAAGGCTATCTATTGCCGGTGTTCGTTGTGCGGGAAAACTGACGATGGCCGGAGCGCTGGAGGGTACTGTAGTGCTGGACATGACCCAGGCCTTGTCCGGGCCGTTCTGCGGCATGGTGCTGGGCGATATCGGCGCCGATGTCATCAAGATCGAGTTGCCTGACGGCGACGGCGTGCGCCGTTGGGGCCCGCCATTTTCCGGCGACAGCGGTCCCACGTATATAGGCTTTAACCGCAACAAGCGAAGTGCGGTTGTGGATTTACACACGGCCGAAGGCAAGTCGGCGTTCATCACATTGGCTGCCAAAGCCGATGTGGTGATTGAGAATTTCAGGCCGGGCACCATGGACAGATTCGGCGTCGGTTATGAAACGCTGCGCTCGCATAACAGCAAGTTGATCTATTGCGCTATATCGGGCTACGGACAGCAAGGGCCACTGGCCAAACAGCCGGCCATGGATTTGATGATACAGGCCATCAGCGGCATGATGTCGCTGACGGGCGAGCCGGATGGACGCCCGGTAAAAGCCGCGTGTCCGATTTCGGATCTGATGGGTGGTTTTGTTGCCGCCTTCAGTATACTCGCTGCGGTGCGCGAACGTGATCGCACCGGCCACGGGCGTATGATAGACGTGAGCATGCTCGACGCCATGATCACCATGCTGGGCCAGAGTGTATCCGCGGTCGGCATCAGCGGCGAAGCCCCCGAACGTCAGGGAAATGCGCATCAATTGATGGCGCCCTATCAATCGTTTCGAACCGCAAGCCGCGAAATCGTCATATCCCTGGCGATCCAGAAACGCTGGGAACTCTTGTGTACATTGCCGGAGTTTGCGCACCTGTTGCCGAGGGAAGAATACAAGACGCAGCCACTGCGCAACAAGAACCGGGTGGAATTGTGCAGGCAGATCGAAGAGATTTTCATGCGGCGCCATGCGGAGCACTGGCTGAGCGAACTGAATCGGCTGGGATTGCCGGTCGCACCGGTCAATTCGCTGCCCGAGATACTGGCCGACCCGCATCTGGCGCAGCGCGGAACATTGATGGAGGTCGAGTATCCTCCCGGCAGCGGCACACGTATCAAGGTCCCCGGCATGCCGTGGCGCGATGTTGCTTCAACGCAGGCGTTGCGCAATCCGCCGGCGATCGGTCAGCATACGGCTGAAGTGTTTCAGCAGTTTGGTATTCAAACGGAGAAATAGAGATGGCCACTGCAAAAACGGGAGTTGGTGCAGTTTTTGACGCAATGCGGACCGCCAGTGCGGCAACGGCGTTATCGATGCTGTGTGTCTTCATCGTCGCGTCAGCGAGCGCACAGCCGTACCCCAGCCGCCCGATCCGTTTCATGGTGACCTATCCTGCCGGAACTTCGCTCGACGTCTACGCGCGCAAACTCTCACCCAAACTCAGCGAAGCACTCGGTCAGACGATAGTGATCGACAATCGTGGCGGGGCAGGCGGCATCATCGGTACCGAGATAGTGGCCAAAGCGCCCGCGGATGGCTACACCTTGTTGATGGGCACCAGCGCGACCATGGCGGTCAACGTCAACATCTACAAGAAATTGCCGTACGATCCGATCAAGGATTTCGCGCCGGTTGCCAGACTGGTGGCGCATCCGCTGGTGATGGTGGTGTCGACCGCGTTGCCCGTCAAGACGATACCGGAACTCGTCGCGTATGCGCGCACGCGACCCGGCAAGCTCAATTATGGATCGACCGGATCGGGAACCGCCGGCCATGTCGCCGGCGCCTATTTCAACAGCGTCGCGGGCCTGACGCTGTCGCACGTGCCTTATCGCAGCGCCGTTGACGAAGTCGCGGATGTGGCGCGCGGTGAATTGTTGCTGATGTTTTACCCGTACGAACCGATGCAGGGCATGATACAGGCCGGTCGAGTCAAGGTGCTGGCCACCACGGGGGGCAAGCGGTCGGCGTTCCTGCCTGACATGCCGACCATGGTGGAGGCCGGATATTCAAATTTTAATCTCGGGTCGTGGGTCGCGATGTATGCGCCCGCGCGCACACCCAAGGCAGTCATCGATCGGATATATGGCGCGCTGCAGAAATTCATGCAGGATCCCGAACTTGTCGCCCGCTGGGGCAAGGAAGGGCACGACGTCACGTTCGAAGGACCGCGCGAACTCGACAAGTTTACGCGCGACGAAATTCAACGCTACAAGGAACTGGCGGCGTTGGCCGGAATCGTCGCAAACTAAAGTATTTCTGAATACGATGCTAATCGCTGGTATTGAGCCAGTGGAAATGCTTTCATCCCGCGGACCGCATCAATCGCCGAACAGTTTCAGACACTGAATCGATGCGTGCTGCAGATGATCGAAGCTGCGCACATTCAGCGTTTCGTCGTCATCGCGGAATATGCACGGCATGATGCCGCTTTCCTGATAGGCGGTATAGAGCGTATCCGCGCTCGCATAGTACTGCCGGTGTGTTTCCAGATATTTGTCTATCATGCCCTTGGCGACGGTAATAGCATGCTCCAGCGTCTCGGCTTCACCGATACGCACGACATTGTCACCCTTTAAACTGACCTGTTCGACGAGAAACGTCATTGCATTAATCCGCTTCGATACCGCTTGTTATTGTCCAGCGCTGCTGGCAGCTTGAGGGCTGGCGCCGGTCACGTGAAAAATTCATATTATCATTCATGAGGTTACATCTTCAATCCGGTTTCCCTGACCAGCTTCTTCCAGCGTCCGACTTCGTCTGCTATCACTAGCCCCAGTTGCTCAGGGCTGCTGGCGACCGCCACGGCGCCATCATCCGCCAGTCGTGCCGCGATTTCCGGCGCTTTGACGATACCGGCGAGTTCTGCATTGAGTCTCCTGATGATGGCGGGTGGGGTGCCTCTGGCGGCAACCCACGCGTGCCATGTCGTGACCTCGTAGCCGGGCAAACCGGATTCCGCGACGGTGGGCAGCTCCGGTAGCACGCTGCTACGCTCCGCGCTAGTCACCGCGAGCGCGCGCAGGCGGCCGGCCTTGATTTGTGGCATGGCGCTCAACACGTTAGCCAGCGTGCCATGCACCTGTCCGCCCAGTACGTCGGCCTGTGCCGGCGCGTTGCCCTTGTAGGTCACGATGGTAAAGCGCGTGCGGGTCGCATGCGCCAGCCACACCACCCCCAGATGTATCGACGTGCCGCCCGCGACTCCCATGATCAGTTCGTCAGGCTTGGCGCGCGCCAGCGCGATCAGCTCCTTGATGGACTTGGCGGGAAAAGCCGGCGCCACCACTACCAGATAAGGCGCTTTGGAAAGCAGCGAAATCGGCGCATGATCCTTGACCGGATCATAGGCGGCAGAGTCCTGCAGCGCGGGCGCGATCGTGAATGACGGACTCGCGACCAGCACCGTGTAGCCATCGGCAGGGGCGCTCGCCATGATCTGAACCGCGACCAACCCGCCCGCGCCGGCGCGATTGTCGACGATGAACGGCTTGCCCATGCGCTCTGTCAGTTTTTGCGCATACCAGCGTGCCTGTACGTCATTGGCACCGCCCGGCGCCAGGCCGACGATGACACGCACGGGTTTGGCAGGGTAGGCGGCAACGGGCGTCTGCGATATCGCCGAGTTTGCGAGCAACGAGCAAGCCGCGACAGCGGGAATTGAGTAATACTTTCCAACTCGCATGAGTAAGGTGCTTCCCATCAATCACTCGGCCCGGATGCCGGCGTCGCGTATGACCTTGCCCAGACGCGTCATGTCGAGCTTGATGGCGGACAGGAACTGCGCCGGGGTACTCGCGACTGTTTCCAGCCCGGTGGCAAGAAGTTTTCGTTTCATCTCCGGCTGATTGAGTATTTGTATGCTTTCCCTGTGGAGCCGGTTGACGATGGATGGTGGCGATCCCGCAGGCGTAAACATGCCGCTGGTGGATCCCGATTCATAACCGGGAACGCCGGATGCCGCTACCGTGGGCAGCCCGGGGAACAGCGCGGATGGCTGTGTGCTGGTGACCGCCAGTGCACGCAGTTTTCCGGAGTTGATGTGCGGCGTAACCACGCTCGCCGTGGAAAACATCAACTGCGTCTGACCGCCGAGGAATGCATTAAAGGCCGGTCCGTTTCCGCGATAAGGAACGCGTACGATGTTGACTCCTGCCATGGCCTTAAACAGTTCTGCCGCCAGATGTGTCGATGCACCGGATGCGCCGGATGCATAATTGAGTTCTCCTGGTTTTGCCTTGGCGAGTGCAATCAGTTCCGGCACCGACTTGGCTGCCATGGAAGGATGCACGATAACTATATTGGGCGAACTCGTCGCCAGCGTGACCGGGGCGAAGTCTTTGACGGGGTCCCACGGCACGTTCTGCATGAACGGCAAAGTCCAGAAGCTGCTGCTGATGAATAACAGCGTATGGCCGTCGGGTGTGGCTTTGGACACGACGTTGCCCGGTATGACGCCGCTGGGGCGGTTTTCCACAATCACAGGCTGGCCGAGCGCTGTGGACAAATCCGGCGCGATGAGACGCGCAATGATGTCGGCCCCGCCGCCGACCTCGGAAGTGACGATGCGTACCGGCTTGTTTGGATATTGTGGTGCCGCGGCCATGCACGGCTGGAGCGACGCGCAGAGCATTGCGGCGCTCGTGGCGATGTAGATCGGGTGCCGGGTGTGCATAACATTCGTTATATTGGTCATATGGTTACGACTAAATCGGATACGGTTACTCAGGAAAGTCGATCGAGTTTCATTGTAACTATTCAGGCCCTACGAAAAGAACCGCCCGTCCTTCGCCTACTTAATTGTTGCCCTGAACGTAGGCCGGAAGAAGGCCATGGTTTATTGGCGGCCGTATTCCGCGGAAGCACAGGTGCGTGAACTCAGTTGCTTTCGATACACACTGCTTTTTCCCGGAATACGTCCTACGGACTCCTTCCGGGCTACAGAAGAGGTGTACGTCAACCGGACTGAACTGGCCATCAATCCGTCCTGATGCCGCTTTCCTTAATCACCTTGCCCAACTTTGTGACTTCGGATCTGACCGCGGCCGTAAGCTGTTGTGGTGTGCTGCCTACGACGTCAGCGCCGGTATTGAAAAACTTCTCTTTCACCTCGGATTGATTCAGTACCCGAACGATTTCCCGGTTTAGCCGCTCTATGATGATCACTGGCGTTTTAGCCGGTGCAAACAAGCCCACTAACGTTCCCGATTCATAACCGGGTAGTCCGGAGGCCGCCACTGTTGGCAATCCAGGCGCCAACGCGGATGGCTCGGCGCTGGTGACCGCAAGGCCGCGCAGCCTGCCCGACTTCAGATGCGGCGTGACCCCGGTTGCGTTGGGGAACATAAGCTTGACCTGGCCCGCCAGCATATCGTTAATTGCCGGTCCGCTGCTTTTAAAAGCAATGCGAACGATGTTGACGCTGGCCATGGACTTGAACAGTTCGGCCGCGAGATGATTTGAAGACCCCGGCGGGCCCGAAGCATAGTTAAGTTCTCCGGGATTGGCCTTTGCCAAAGCAATGAGCTCCTTGATGGAATGTACCGGCAACGATGGATGAGCAACCACAATATTGGGCGTACTGACCGCCAATGTGATCGGAGCGAGGCGCGCCATGATGTCGTCAGGCACGTCTTCCAGGAGCGGCCTGAGCCAGAGCGTTCCGTTGGCGACTAGCAGGGTATAACCGTCAGGCTGTGCTTTGGCGGCGATTTCACCCGCGACGAGGCTGCCTCGATTATCCGCGATCACTGGCTGGTTCAAAGCACCCGAAAGCCCCGGCGCGATCATCCGCGCCGCGAAGTCATTGGCGCCGCCGACCCCCGGGGCAATGATACGTATGGGCTTGCGCGGGTAGTCTTGGCCCGATACCGCGGCCGCCCCCAGCGCTATGAAGCCAAGCAAGGCAATCCGTGCGAAAAAATGTAGGTTCTTCATTTGGACCTCGTCCGAATTCCAGGAATGGGGGCCGGCCGTCGCCTTATCATGGGCCGGCATTTCGAGTAGCAATCCACTATCGCTATGGTCCGGCGAATGCCAGTGTTTTTTCACCTTCCGCGGCCCACAGCACCGGATCGTCCTGTATCAGGATGCGGTACAGGCGGCGCACTTCCTTCATGTCGTAATCACCGTTTGCCTGATGCATCACACTGCGGTTGTCCCAGATCACCAGATCTCCATACAGCCACTGATGACGGTACTCGTATTTTTTTTGCGTGGCGTGGTTCATCAATTCGCCGAACAGTGCCAATGCGTCGGTATCTTCCATGCCGATTATGGATTCCATACGCGTCGGCGACAAATAGAGAAATTTGCGGCCGTTTTGAGGATGCGTACGCACCATGGGATGGGCAACCGGCGGCGGCATGGCCTTGCGGCTTTCTTCCGTGGCCGGTCGCAGTTGGCGTGGACTGTATTTGCTTTCGGGAACATGAACAACCTTCAAGCCTTCGATGCGGCGTTTCATCGTGTCGGGCAGATTATCGTATGCGTTGTGCATGTTGACGAATTGCGTGTCCCCGCCTCTGCTCGGCAGTGATACAGGATGAAGCGCGGTTGCCTTTGGCGGATACGGGTGATTGGAATGATCGGTATGAAACGACTCTCCGACTATCAGATACTTGCCTGGCGCGATCTCGGTATTCTGGATTTGAGCGACTTGCGGGTGGTCCAGCGTCCGTGTGTTTCTGTGATGCTGCGGCATCAGCGGCCCGAAAATTTCGCCGGCTGCCGCGAATTGCCGGGCCGTCAGCGTCTGGTCGCGAAACACCAGAACATGGTATTTCGCGAAGTCGGCATTGAGTTCGCGCCGCAATTGAGCATCGATATCGCTCTTCAGATCAAGGCCATGGATCTCCGCACCCGTTTGATGGCGGGTCAGCGGCGTAATCTTGTAGCGAGCATGAGTCATGTTTTCCTCCTTGCAATAACACTGCGGTCACGATCCGTAGCGTTAACGGTTCAGCGCGTGCTTTCCTGCCCCTGCCAGTGTGCCGGCGATGGCGATCTCAACAAACGTCATCAAGCGGTCTTGCGCGTTTATGTCAGTGGTTAACCGTTATCAGCCCATCATCGCTGATTGTGGTTCCAAATGGCTTGGATACTTTTTGATAATGCGAGATGACGGAACGGAAAATATCGCTTCCCTTTTCCGCCAGGATCGGGCGGCCACGCTCGTGCCTGGGAAGTTGCGAGCCTAGATCGATCGGGTGTAGCCGAATCTCCATGAGTTGCCGGTGGTCATATTTCAATACCGGGACCACCGCGCGCCATTTTTCGGGCGCAGCTGCCGCGGATGCTTTTACTCCTTTACCCTCCCGGGAATCATAGAAATCCGCTGGCGTACCTTCAAATCCAAGCCCGAAACGGTGCATGAGTTCATAAGGAATCCACGGCACCTGCTCGTTCTGGCGGATGAATTCACCGAGCCCGTGAAAAATGGCCTTCCCCTGGTAAATTTCTATGCCGCGATCACGCCCGTTGCCATGCCCGACAAAGAGATCCGCGCCGTTATCGATGCATGCATGAGCATACTTGATACTGTAGGCTGGGGCGAGGTCGTTGTTTCCGCCACCGCCATGATTGTGAAAACTGACCATCACCCAGCTCGCCATTCGGCGCGCCTCGCGTACCCACTTAAGATTACGTTCAATATCCTCTGGCTCCGCAACCATGGTAACGCCGTGGGTGTTTCCCCGGATAAACCTGGTCCCCATGAAATAGATTTCGGGATTCACATTCGACGGTTCGGCAAAACGGGAGCTGGCGGCGGCTTCCTTGAGGCCTATGGTGCCCCGGTAAAGAGAACTTTTGCCGGAGTTCCAGCCCAGTTGCTTGCTGATCTCCTTCAAGGCCTCGAAAGATTCCGGCCCCAGTGTCACTTCCGACCTGCATCTGACCAGATTGATGCCGGGCCTGCCTTTTGAATAAGGGCTCTGGTCGCCTGCAATGACCCCCATCGGAAATGGCCAAGGCACGTCGCCGGCGCCGCGTGGCCCCCAATCTGTGGCGGCTATCAACGCAACGCGGCCTTTCGGGCTATCAAAATAGCAGGGCGCGCTCGCTTCGGTCAGATTGCGCCCCATGCCGGCCTGCGCCATGCCGGCTGCCTTCAGATATTTGAGCGCCGTCAGTACCCCTGCCTCGCCAAAATCAGAGGAATGATTATTGGCGGTGGAAAGGAGATTGATCCCGGCCCATTTGAGTTCTTGAATCAACTCCGGTACGGTCACCATATAAGTGCCGCCATGCGCGCCGCCGCCCGCGAACGTATTGGGGGCGTCCTCCCAGTCCTGGATGATGCCTTCAAGATTGGTGAAGGTTACATCGGCTTTACGTAATATCCCAATAAGTTTCTCGAACTGAGGCTCACGAAACACGGACAGTTTTCTGCACAGCAGGGTCTCACCCGTCAATGCAATTTCGATATCGCCCTGCTCCGGTTCAAACTTTTTATGCATGGGAAATTCTATCGTCCAGGCAGGTGATGCTCTCGTACTATTCCGCCCTTATGTTCGCGGCTTTGATGACTTTACCCATGGCCGCCATATCAGATCTCATGACAGCGGCAAGTTCATCAGGTGTGCTCGCGACCACTTCCACGGCGATGCTGAAAAACTTGTCTTTGACTTCCGGCGTTTTCAGGAAGCGCACGATTTCCTGATTCAGGCGGGCAATTGCCGGCGCCGGTGTTTTCGCGGGCGCCAGAATCCCAAACAGGGCGACGAGCTCGTATCCGGGCACGCCCGACGCGGCGATCGTCGGAAGGCCGGGCAATAGTGGAGAAGGCGCGCTGCCGGTCGAGGCAATTCCCCGCAGCCTGCCGGTTTTCATGTGCGGTACGCCCGAAGCAGAGTTCGGAAACATCAGTTGCAGCTGCCCGCCCATCAGATCGTTGAGTGCCGGCGTGTTGCCCTTGTAGGGTATGCGCGTCATCTTCACGCCGCTCAGATAGCTGAAAAGTTCCGCCGACAAATGCGAAGAGCCGCCGGAAGATCCCGAGCCGTAATTGAGATCACCCGGCCGTGCCTTGGCCAGCGCGATGAGTTCTTTGACTGATTTCACCGGCAGGGACGGATGGACGACGAGAACGTTGGGCGAGCTGACCGCCGTAGTGATGGGAGCGAAGTCCCGGATCGGATCGTACGGCGTTTTCTGCATCAGCGAACCTATCCACAGATTGGTGGCGGCCAGGATCAGTGTGTAGCCATCGGGCGCGGCCTGCGCAACGATCTGCGCAGGCACCACGCCGCCGCCGCGGCTTTCTACGATGACCGGCTGGCCCAGCGGTGCGGAAATCCCCGGCGCGATAAAGCGCGCGGTGAAATCGCCCTGGCCACCGGCCTCGGCGGCGATGATGCGGATGGGGCGATTCGGAAAGCTTTGCGCGGGTGACGGGGTTGCGGATAACACCATCACGACGAGGCCTGAGAATTTCGCCGCACGGGTGATCAAGCTGAAACGAAGAGGTGGACGCAAACACTGGGCTGGCGCGATAGTCACAAGTTGCTCCGGGTTGGTGGCTAAATCTGGGGCAGCTAACGCCGCGGCACGATTGCGAGTCATTTTACTGTACACGCTGTAGTGCGGTGGGGGGGGGGGGGCCGCCCCCCCCCCCCACCGCACTACAGCGTGTACAGTAAAATGACTCGCAATCGT
>CANJQI010000158.1 GCA_947476215.1 Betaproteobacteria bacterium | reverse complement strand
GGGTGCATATTGTTCCCGTCATCCTCGGCACGGCACTACCCATACTCAAGGCCGGTAAGTTACGCGCAATCGCACTGTCGTCCAGAGAACGCAATCCTGCTGTTCCAGACCTGCCCACGGCGGTCGAGCAAGGCGCTGATCGCCCAGCCGCAACAGGACGGCCAGCTCCTCGCCAACTTCAACGGCTCCGACTGGCATTCGGACATGTCGTCCTCGCCGACGACCATCATCATGATTACCATGTTGAAAGCAGTGCGCTTGCCCGATCTGGGCGGCGACACGCAGTTTTCCAATCTGCATCTTGCTTACGATGCGTTGTCGCCCGGAATGAAGAATATGCTCGAAAACCTGGAAGGCGTACACATTGAGCAGGACAGCGAACTCGATCACTCCTCGCCCGAACGCCTGCTGGCCACCCGCAAAGCCAAGACCACGGCGCATCGGTTGATCGCCACGCATCCTGAAACCGGACGCAAGCTACTCTACGTCGGCGACAAGGTGAGACTCTTCGCCGGCATGACCGCCGAGGAAAGCGAACCGCTGCTCAGTTACCTGCGGCGGCACGCGCGGCGCCCGCAGTTCGTGTATCGCCACGTCTGGCGCAAAGACGACATTGTCGTATCGGACCAGCGTTCGACAGCGCACAACGCGCTCGGCGACTACGACCGCTGCAATGAATTGCGACATCTCGACAAAATCACGCTGCTCGCTGCCGCGCCCACAGGCTATCGCTATAATGACCCGGCCGACACCCGCAATATGACGGACACCTTCGCCTATCCGCTCTGATGTAGTCGGTCGTGGTTTGACGTGATTTACGTGAATTTTTTTTCTCAACCTCCCTCCCTACACGGCATGAGCACACACGTTTCGTTTTCCGGCATGCGAACAAGCACATTATCCTGGCGCGACTACAGCCTGGTGCCTTTGGGGTTGCTCACGGCGATTGTTGCGAGCACCGCATCCGGCCAAACTGCCTCAACCGGCACGGCGCAACCGTATCCTCACAAGCCCATCCGCATCGTCACGGCCGAGCCCGGTGGCGGCCTTGATATCGCCGCACGAATTATCGCGCAGGGTATGTCAGCCAACCTGGGGCAACCAGTTGTTATCGACAATCGCGGCGGCAGCGTGGCGATTCCCACCGGATTGATCGCCAAGGCGCCGGCGGATGGATACAGCATACTGTTCAATGCCAACGGCTTTTGGAGTCTGCCATTCATGCAGGCCGTCGCATACGATATTGCGCAGGATTTTCTGCCGGTCACCCTGGCGGCGAGTTCACCGACCGTACTCGTTGTTCATCCGTCCGTGGCCGCGGCATCGGTCCAGGAGCTGATCGCTCTGGCGAAATCGAAACCGGGTGAACTCAATTACGGGTCGGCCGGCGGTGGCTCGACAAATCACCTGACCGGGGAGTTGTTCAAAGCCATGGCAGGTGTCAGCATGGTGCACGTCGCTTATAAGGGATCAACGCCTGCACTGAACGGCCTGATCGGCGGCCAGGTGCAACTCATGTTTCCGACGGTGGCTTCCGCCGACCCGCAAGTCAAAGCCGGCAAACTGAGGGCGCTTGCGGTAACCTCCTCCCAGACGTCCGCGCTGGCGCCTGCATTGCCCACGGTAGCCGCGTCTGGACTGCCGGGCTTTGAAGCCGCTTCAGTGCAGGGCATGTGGGTACCGGCACGTACATCATCTGCCATCGTGTCGCGACTGCACGAAGAAGTCGTGCGTGTAATCAACAGGCCGGACGTGAAAGAAAGATTCTTTCGAGCGGGGTTGGAGGTGGTCGCGAGTTCGCCGCCGGAATTCTCCGCGTGGCTAAAAGTCGAAATCGCCAGAACCAGCAAACTGATCAAGGACGCCGGCATACGCACGGAATAAGCAATTTTCATAAGCATTTGTAACATAAGGGAAATATGACATGGGCTCAGCGTCTGGCGAGGAACCGGTCTATGAAGTCGTGTGGCCGCTGGGGCGATTCGTTACGCAACCGCTGGAGCTTGCGCCTGGCTTGACCGACCTCAACGGGAAAACCGTAGCTGAGCTGTGGGACTGGGCGTTCCGCGGCGATCAGATGTATTCGATACTCAACGAAGAGCTGCGCAAGCGATATCCCGGCATAACAATTCTCGATCACAAAACCCTGGGCACAACGCACGGCGTCAGCGCGAAAAAGTTTGTCGCTGATTTGCCCGAACTACTGCGTGCGCATGGGTGCGATGCGGTGATCTCCGCCGTCGGCGCCTGAGGATCCTGCACACCCTCCGTGTTGAGGGCAAGCATGGCTGCGGAAAGGAGCGGCATACCCGCCGTATCGATAGTCGCCACCCCTTTTCTGGCATTGGGCCAGGCAGTCGCAAAGGGCCTGGGCATCAACGATCCCAAGCTCGCCGAATATCCCGGTGTGCCGCTCATCGATACCGACAGCGAGCTGCGCGACAAGGTCGTCAACAAACTGCTACCGCAAATTCTCGAAGGCTGGGGAAAGCGCGCCTCAACTGCCGTCACGAAGGTAGAGGAACCGTCTTTTCGTGACATCGTTTTCCGCGGTACGGTAGAGGAAGTGCATAAGTTCTTCTACGATCATCTATGGACGGATGGACTGCCCATCATTCCGCCCACCGTGGACAAAGTGGAACGATTTCTCCAGTTTACCGATCGAGCATTTGACGAAGTGCTGGGCGTGTGCCAGCCCGAATATCGCGAGGCAACCGTCTGGAACGTGGCCGTCAACGGTGTTATGGCGGGGTGCCGTCCGGAATACATGCCGCTCCTGATCGCACTCGTGGAGGCGATCGTGGACCCCGCGTTTCTGATCGAAGATGCGGGCGCAACACCCGGCTGGGAGCCGTTGATCACCCTGCACGGCCCGATCATCAAGGAACTGGACTTTAATTACGAAGGCGGCGTGATGCGCACCGGCAGGCAGGCCAATACCAGCATAGGCCGGTTTCTCAAGCTCTATATGCGCAACGTGCCCGGCTGCCGGATTCCGCCCGGCACCACCGACAAATCAAGCATCGGTTACACGTTCAATGTCGTGCTGCCCGAAAACGAAGATGCCGTCGCGGCCATGGGCTGGCAGCCAGCCAGTGTCGATCTGGGATTTGCAAGCGGTGAGAATGTCGTCAGCGTGCGCAGCTGCATTTCAATAACACAACCCGTCTATACCGGCGGCAGCAAAGCGCTCAATCACGTGCAAATCATTGCCGAAGTCATCGGGCAATCCTTTGCCTACTGGTGCTGGCTGGGCATACGCAATCTATCGTGGTATCCGCTGATCGTCATGTGTCCCAGCGTTGCAAAAGCAATCGCCGACGACGGCTGGACCAAAGACGACATCCGCAAATATCTGTATGACCACGTGAAGGTTCCAGCCGGTCTGGTTGAAAAATACGCGCACAATACGTCACAGCCGGACTTCTCCCTGAAAACGCTGGTGGAACAGGGCACGATACCCGCGGAATACTGCGAATCAGACGATCCCAATCGCCTGTTGCACGTCTTTATCAAACCCGAATGGACCAGCATCATTGTCGCCGGCGATCCGGGTCGAAACCAGTCCAGAGGGTATGTGCAAAACCAGCGGCAGGGAATTCCCGTCAGCAAACGCATCCACCTGCCGCACGACTGGCAGGCGATGCTGACCCGCGCCCGGGAGAGTTGAATGCGCGCCCCATGCTTCAGCAACGGCGCAATCCTTCAGTTGGTGCTCCGGATAACGATGGGATCTATCAAGAGCGCCGGTAACCAACCGGAATAACTGCGATGCGAAGCACTCTTTAGAACGCAACAACAAGCGCGGTTATTCAGGCACGCATTCCCATTTCAGTCCGGATTTTAAGGAGAACACTCATGGCAACCTCAAGCAATAACGGAACCGAAATAACTTTTCTCGGAGCCGGCGACTGCGGCCCCACGCATGGGCCCAAGGACGGCTTCCCGATAGAACGTTATACGGAGCTGGTACGCCCCACCCTTGCAGCGGCTGATATGCGATTCGGCAACTGTGAGAGACAATACTCGGCACGCAAGGTAGCCGACGGGCTTTCAACGCATGGTTGCCAGCCGCCGGAAATGGCCAGCATTTTCACCGACTGCGGGTTCGACGCGGTGACCATAGCCAACAACCACATGTATGATTTCGGCCCGGACGCCCTGCTCGATACCCGTGCCTTGCTCCTCGAAAAAGGCATACAGGTAACCGGCGCAGGCAGGAACATCGACGAAGCATGCCGACCGGCGATCGTCGAATGCAAGGGCATCAAAGTCGGTTTTCTCGGCTACTGCTCGTTCCTTCCACCCGGAGGTGTCGCCGGAACCGACAAGGTGGGCATTGCACCGTTGCGCGTCAACACCTACTACGAACCACGTGGCCCGCACGCACCGACTCGCGTCCTGACCGAACCTGATGCCAGGGACATGAAGCGCATCGTCGACGATATTCATGCGCTGCGCAAACAAGTGGATGTACTGATGGTCGCGTTTCACTGGGGCGTCATGTGGGTGCCCCGGGTCGTCTCCGACTATCAGGTTACCGCCGCGCATGCCTGCATAGATGCCGGCGCCGACCTGATCATGGGGCACCACCCGCATCTTCCAAAAGCAATCGAAATGTACCACGGCAAGGCGATCTTCTATAGCCTCAGCAACTTCTGCATGACCAAACCAAAGTTGCACGATGCGTGGAAGGAAGCGCCTTGGAAACACGGCGCGCTGCGCAATCACGCGGATCAGGATCCCGATTATCCGCTGCTCCCCTACGGCAAGAATGCGCGGCGAACCCTGTTAGCCAAGGCCATCCTGTCCAAGAATGGCGTAAAACGCGTTTCTTTCGTGCCCATGATGATAGACAAACTGTACCGTCCGGAAGTGCTACGCGCGGGCGATCCTCGATTTGACGACATGCTGGGATTCATGGACTGGACCTCGGAAGGCTTCGACCACAAGTTCACTGTTGCAGGAGACGAAATCGTGGTCACATCGGCCTGACCATAAGCGGAGCAAACCGGATAAGCAGACCCGGATTGAACTACGCGGTAGCCAGGTAATTCATCATGGTTCTGCGCGTATGCCGGCAGCCTTGATGACCTTGCCCAGTCGCTCCATCTCCGACTTAATCGCTGCTGTAAATTCCTCGGGCGAACTGCCGACCGCCTCTGAACCGGCGTTCATGAACTGTTCTTTCACGTCCGGCGCGTGCAGCACCTTTACGGTGTCCTGATGCAAGCGCCTGACTATGGCAGTTGGTGTCTTTGCCGGCGCAAACAGGCCGTTAATGGATGACGTCTCGTAACCGGGCAGCCCCGACGACCCTGCGGTGGGAAGATCGGGAAAAAGCTGGGAAGGGCGGGCGCTCGCCACGGCGAGCGGCTTTAGTCGACCCGACTTGAAATGCGGAGAAACTCCGGCGGCATTCGCAAACATCATCAAAACCTGCCCGCCGA
Organism: Betaproteobacteria bacterium; assembly: GCA_947476215.1. Classification (GTDB taxonomy): domain Bacteria; phylum Pseudomonadota; class Gammaproteobacteria; order Burkholderiales; family SG8-41; genus PALSA-1004. The sequence continues at coordinate 7,174 of CANJQI010000158.1, read as the reverse complement.
TCAGATCGGTAATCGCCTGCCCTGCCCCTCGATACGGCACCCGCAATATTTTTACTCCTGCCAGCGACGTAAATAATTCTCCCGCCAGGTGGGTGGAAGAACCGGTTATCGCCGACGCGTAGCTCAGTTGCCCGGGTTTGAACTTCGCCAGGGCGATGAGTTCCCTGACCGAGCTGACCGGCAAGGATGGATGCACAACGATGATATTCGGTGTACTCGCGGCCAATGTGATGGGAACAAAGTCGCGCAAAGTGTCATAAGACACTTCCTGGAGGAAGGGCGCGATCCACAAACTCGTCCCATAGAGCAGCAGCGTGTAGCCATCCGCCGGGGACTTGGCCACGATGCCCGCAGGGATGGTCGCACTTCCTCCGCGATGATCCATGACGACCGGCTGCCCAAGGTGTGCAGGCAGTCCGTAGGCAATCAGGCGGCCCGTAAAATCGATACTTCCGCCGGGCGCTGTCAGGACCATGCGTACAGGTTTGACCGGATAATCCTGACCATGGACAGCAGTCGTAACCAACAATGCCGCGTAGCAAGAAAAAATCAACCCACCAAATCGCATTCTCCGCATATGTTCTCCAGGGACAATTAACCTGTACCCTACCAGCGATGCAAATGCCCAACACACCTGCCGTATTGCTTTTCCTCTCAATGCCGAGCATGACGATAGCGCGACCGAGAACCGTCTCATCGTCTCATGCGAATACTACGCAACGCACTGAATGAACGCAATGCCACTGAATTGCCAATTGACGCGCATACCCGCGTCCTTGATAACCTTGCTCCACATAAGCATGTCGGATTTCATCGTGGCGGCAAATTCCGCCGGCGAACTCCCAACCACATCGACGCCTGCCTTGAGAAATCTTTCCCTGATTTCCGGTTGGGTAAGAAACTTGACGATTTCCTGGTCGAGCAGGTTGATGACGGCCTGAGGCGTTTTGGCCGGCGCCCAAATCCCGGTAATCGTGCCAGCATCGTAACCGGGCACTGTCGCGGCTATCGTCGGCAATCCCGGCGCGAGCGCGGATTGGCGGGAAGATGTAACCGCCAGCGCTCTGAGGCGACCAGACTCGCGATGAAGCACAAACAAGCAATCGACGACAAGCACAAGATCATGCGCAACACGAACATGAAACCTCCCGGAATACTCCAATAACGAGCATGGTCACTTGCCGAAAACAACACCCGCAACAAAAGTCATAGCAGGTCATGGCAACCATGCCCGAAACGACATGCGCTCAAGCGGCACTCGGCAACCATACTAACCAACGCACTGCGTCCATGCAATGCAAACCCGCGACATGCAAACCAGCACTTTGGCCATTGGCCTGAAATGAGTCGGCAGGCCTAACCCGCCATAGACAGGCCGCATCCGCGTGCGCGGACGGAGTATCATGATATTTCTCCCGCGGCGCTCGGCTCACAATCCTTATTGACAGCGATTCGCCAGCAGATGGAATTTGCCGGAGTCTTATGCAGACCAAACCTTTCCCGATACGCGTCTTCGCGCTGACGTTGATACTATGATATGGCCGGAATGGGCCAGTTGATCAAGTCGCTGGGTCTACGCGCCGACTAAGCGCGCGTGGCTTGTTAGGGACGGCGTTCGGCAATCGATAAACGGCTTTTGCGCATCAACACACCCCCGGCAACGAGCATCGCGGAGTTAGACAAAAACACTGCCGAGAATCCAAATGCCGCGCCCACGCTGCCGAAGACGATGGGGACCACCAGGTGTACAACGTTGTATACGGTCTTGAGCAAGCCCAGGGATTCCGCCACGCGACCCGACGGCGTCAACACATACATCAACGACATCGACAATGGATTGGCGCAACCGACGCCGAGTCCGAGCAGAAACGCAATCGCCGCCAGCGCATACGGATTCGTCACAAACGGGAGTAACAAGAACGCACCAGCGGCTACAAAAACAGAATAAATCAGAATTTGAGCTTCAGACCGCCACCGCAGCAGGTAAGGAATGACGCTGCGGATCACAAACGCCGCGGCGGCCACCACCCCCAGTATCGTTCCTATTGCGGATGCCGAGATCCCCAGCGAATGGCCATATATCGGAAAATAGAACTGAAACAGGTTTTGCCCTGAGTGTATAACCGCGCTGGTGATGAAAATCGTGCGCAGATCCGGAATCCCCCAGATTTCGAGAACGCTGCCGCGCTTGGTGTTGCCGGCATGCGTCGCCGAATTTCGCAACGATCCACGCTTGATAAGCAATACCAGCAGAGGTGGCACCGAGAACAATGCAAGCACCCAAAACGCCTGTGCGTGACCTATATGATCGATCGAGAGTCCCGCGATAACCGGACCAAAGAAATTGGCGATGGATATCCCCATGCTGAGCCACGCATAGTTCGCGGAGCGCTTTCCCTCACCGCCGATACCGCCGACCGCCGCTTCGATCGGGATCATGAAGAACAAATGACCCAACCCCAGGGCGATACTGGCCACATAGAGCACCAGTATGCCCGGAAATATCGGCGGCAGCAGCAGCCCTAGCCCCATGCCTATCGTGCCCAGGAACATGGGCCACCATAGCCCAACGCGATCTATGAGTCTTCCCGCATAAATTGCAAGCAGCATGGGAAACACGGCATAGAGGGCCACCAAAATACCTATCGTGAACTGGCTCGCCCCCAGTTCCAGCGCATAAAGCGACACGGCTATCCGGCTGCCATTAAACCCGAGGTGGCCCAATATCGCGACCAGAATGATCAAATAGAGCGTCATGTGGGCAATCAGAAAAGGCGGGACGGGACGGCGGTTGCGCCTAGGTCCGACGCCCAGGCTCAGCCAACAAAGCTTGCATGCATTCTAGCACCCGCAAGTTTGGACGCGACCGTCGATCTTCGAAAGCGCGACCACGTGCGACGTCAGCCGAACGACATATACAAACGCATCGCTTGGAAGTTGCGATCAACTAACGGAAAATGGCGACAGTGAACAAGAAAGGAACGTCCAATGCCGATGACATTGTTATGCCGAAATGCAACAACCTTCACCAGTACCAAAGCCCTGGACGAGACAGCATTTCAAAAATTCCTGCAGCGGTTTGTGGATGCCAAGCTGGGGGTCTATCTCGCCAGCGGTGGCTCGGGTGAAGGTCATGCGCTAACGCGTGACGAAATCCTCCGCATCTACCGAATCGGCGTCGAGGTATGCAAAGGCAAGGTGCTGGTCAATGCCAATCCGCCGGAACAAAATACCGCGCGGGACACGATAGAGCATGCGCGGCTCGCAGTCGCAGCGGGCGTGGATGTCATCAACATTTACGGCCCTGCTTCATGGCATGGATTCCGGCCCACCGAGGCAGAATTTTTTGCATACTTCGACGAAGTATTCAAGGAGATAAAGTATCCGGCCGCGCTCGCACCCAATCCGGTTATCGGCTACACCCCGCGTCCGGCCCTGATCGCGGAAGTCTGCAAGCGACACTCCCAGGTGGTGGACATCAATCTGTCCGGTGTGGGTGACGCTTACTTTATCGAACTGAAGGACGCGCTTACACGCAACGTGAACATCTTCGTACCCTTTCAGAGCTCTTTGCACATGCTCGGTCTGGGCGCGACCGGACTGCTAGGCGCTGAAGCCAACATCATCCCCAAGACTTTCCGGCGCTACATCGACCTGTATGAAAGCGGCAATCATGCTGAATTGGCAGTTGTATACGCTGACCTGCAACGCTACAACCGTTACGTTGCGAAATGGCATAGCGGCGGCCCGCGCTGGATCAAGATGGCCATGAAAATCCTCAAGCTGCCGGGCGGCGAAGGCGGTCCGCGCGGCCCTTACCTGATGCCGCCGGATGACGAAGTTCAGAAATTCGCGGATGGCTTGCTACGGTTGCGCTTGCCGGAAATCGATGAGACGGCACGGGCAGCGGGCCTGCGCATACCGGACTAACTTATTCGGCCAGTATGCCGGCGTCCTGAATCACCTTGTCCGTTGCGGCCATTTCTCTTTTTCGCGTGCCTGCGCAACTTGAAAGTGTACATGCCGCAGGGCACAATGGCCACCAAGTTTCAATCTTGAATAATACGGCCGCATACGCGGGGAAACAACAATGTCGAAGTCTCGTTTACTTATCTGCTTCTTCCCGGTTGGTGCGTGGCCCTGGGACATGCGCAGGCGAAGGCATTGGGGTTTCCCGACCTTCCCATCGCGGTCGTGCCGCATCCGTTTGGCAGCCTGAGCCGCGAAAAAATTCAGGATATCGCCGAGCAATGCGCCGATGACATCGCGCGGCTACTATGTGAATTGGTGCCCTGTCCCTCTCCGAAACCGACCACCGCATCAGGCACGCCCGGGCGCGCTGCCCTCATCGAAGTTCCTGATAAACCTGAAGATTTCTACAGTTTTCTGCAGAAAAAGCGTTGGGGCGACGGATTGCCGCTGGTTCCGCCGACCAGCGAGCGGGTTGCACTTATGCTCACCCACACACGGCGGGATGCGGGCGAAGTCATCGCAACCGTGGCGCCGGCATACGGTGCAGCCACGATCGAAGGAATCGCGATCAATGCCGTGCTTGCAGGATGTCGCCCCGAGTACCTGCCGGTCCTGATTGCGGCCACGCAGGCCATGGCTGATCCAGCGTTTGACCTGCAAAACATACAGTCGAGCACCAATACCGCGGCCGTGTGGCTGGTCATCAACGGACCCATCGCACGACAACTTAACATCAACAGCGGCGGCAATTGCCTGGGACCCGGTGACTGGGCGAACGCGACACTCGGGCGCGCCGTGCGCTTGATCATGCAAAACATCGGCGGAGGATTGCCGCGTGAAATGGACTTGGCAACCCATGGCCAGCCGGGAAAGTTTACGTTCTGCTGTGCCGAGAGCGAAGAAGACAACCCGTGGGAGCCTCTGCATGTCGAACGCGGTTATGCCCGCGAGCGCAGCACCGTAACCGTGGTGGGCGCGCTGGGCACATGGAGCATGAATATCACCGTGAAAGACGGTTCCGACCTGTTGACCATGATCGCCGACACCATGCCGTACACGGGGAGCAGCGACTATGTCTTCGGTGGTTCACCGTGGATACTGCTCGGCCCCGAACACGCGCAAATTCTGAAACGTGACGGTTACAGCAAGGATGATGTCAAGCAGCAGCTTTGGGAACAGTCAAAATTGCGCGCCAGCCGCGTAAAAGGTAACGACTTTGAGCGCATGCGCAACGGCCGCCGTGGTGAACTGGGAGAAATCGGAGCGGATACCATGGTGCCGATTTCCCGCGGCCCCAAGGACATCAACATCATCGTTGCCGGCGGTCCGGGCACGCATTCCATGTATGTACCCGTGTCTGGAAACTCACGGTCGATTACGCGCGCGGTGGATTTGCAATAGCGACCTGCCGCAAGCCTGCAGCGATTAATCAGGACGGATACCTGCATCCTGGATGAATGTCTCGCACCCATCTCAATAACGGCAAGTTCGGGTATTTTTGAGATGGGTTCCAGGGAGCACGGGGACTGCATGCTACTTGACGGTTTCGAGTTGCATGACAGTATAGGCGCCATTGACCTTATCGGCGACGAAGTTGATCCTATCGCCGGCCTTGATCAGATCCAGCATCGCCGGATCCTTGACCTGAAAAACCATCGTCATAGCAGGCATGTCTAGATTTTTGATGGGGCCGTGTCTGATCGTCACTTTGCCGGCGCCCTTGTCGACTTTTCTGATTTCGCCTTCCGCAAGCGCTGCACCGGCGGCCGTCTTCACATCAGTATTTTTGTGGTGGGCATCGTCGGCAATGACAGCATGCGCCGCAGTCAGACCGATCATGACTGCAATAATGAGATCACGAACTTTCATATGGTTTCTCCTGTTTGGTGGCTGCCGCTTGTCTGCGGTTCGCGCAGACTATTTGTTCCCTGAGACTTTTGCGACGGTGATTCGTCCGACCATGCCCGCCTGGTAATGCCCCGCGATCAGGCACGCAAAGTCGAAATTACCGGCGCGGTTAAACTGCCAGATAATCTGCCCGGTTTTGCCCGGCGCTACGTGCGCCATGTACGGCTCGTCGTGCTCCATGCCCGGGAACTTCACCATCAGCGCGGCGTGCTCATCGAGTTCTTTCTTGCTGCCCAAGACCAATTCGTGCATCACTTGGCCGGAATTTTTCATGACGAGCCTGATGGTGTCGCCCTCTTTTACCTCAATCTTGTCCGGCGTAAAGCGCATGTTGTCGGTCATGACCAGGGTGACAGTGCGTTTGACCGCCTTGGCGTCACCGGCGATGCCCCACGCTTTTTGCTCTTTCTTGAGCGCGCCTTTCCCGGCCTGGTCTTTTTCGTCGCCATGCGCGCGGGCGGCGGTAGCGGTGACCGACAAAGCAACAATCATCAACACGGAGAACATCGTTTTCATAAGCGGGCTCCTTTCAAACGGGTGTCACGTTCAATGGCCGGAATGTCCGGCGGGTTTGCGAACTTTCAATTCCGCGGTGACGGGTTTGGCGCCGTTTTTCGTCTGCACAGGCATCGACTGCCCGCCTTCGGATTTGAAACGCTGCGGCTCCGCCAGCGGCCATTCCAGTGTGGAAACGACCATGATCTACACGCACGTGATGAACAAAGGGGGGCGCGGCGTCAAGAGTCCCTTCGACAAAACGGACTAGTCCGGCCTGATTCCCGCATCCTTGATAACTTTGCCCATTCTCACCATCTCCGATTTCATGGTCGCGGCGAATTGTTCGGGCGTGCCTGCGACGACTTCGGCTCCGGTGGCGAATATTTTGTCTTTGACTTCGGCTACGTTAGCGGCCAGCGCAACTTCGCGGTTAATCCGGCTAAGGACGGCCGCCAGCGTGCGCGCTGGCGCCAATATCCCCAACGTGATCACCGATTCAAATCCGGGAAGACCGAAGGAGGCGATGGTGGGCAGACCGGGAGCGACGGCCGACGGCTGTGCGCTTGCAATGGCCAGCGCTCTTAACCGTCCGGATTTAACATGTGGCGTTACCGACACCGCAACCGAGAACATGAGTTCAAGATGTCCGCCGATCACGTCGTTCAACGCCGGTGCCGTACCCTTGAAAGGCACGCGCACGAGATTGACCGCCGCCATGGACTTGAACAGTTCGGTGGTCAGATGAGAAGTCGATCCAGAAGGTCCCGACGCATAGTTGAGTTCTCCGGGCCGCGCT